>CAKSTF010000003.1 GCA_934491515.1 uncultured Eubacteriales bacterium | reverse complement strand
GGCGGTAAGCGAACTTATATCCGCAGCCGGCAGGTGCAATTATTCGTATACCTTTATGGGAAAAACGGTAAACGGATACTTCGACAAGGATACCGCAACGCACACCGTAGACGGCGTTACTTACTATGAAATATCCTTCGGCGTGCCTACGGGTAAATTCGGCGAGACCGTTACCTTTATCTGCGACGCAGGCGTTACAAAAAATATAAGTATTGACAGTATTCTCGCGGCAGGCGAAAAACAGTACGGTGACGACAAGAATGTTTCGGCGCTGTTTAAATCCGTAAGAAATTACGGGGCAGAGGCAGCGGCGGTATTCTACGGCGGCGAAGCACCTGCTGTCGATTATACCGATACCGATGCGCTTATAGGCAAATACTCTTCCTCTCCCACAGTGGAAAAGAAAACATACCTTAAGGGTATGAACCTTCTGCTTAAGGACAAGGTAAGCGTTCAGCTTTACATAAAAACGGATGATATAAGCAAACTTGATTCCGTTATATTTAACGGAAAAACGCTCGGTTCGGGTGAATACACCGTAAGTGCGGTTACAAACGCGGCGCTGCTTAATGAATATAACTATGTTGTAAGCGTTCCCGTGGCTGTAAAATCAATGGCTCCGCCCGTAAGTATTGTTCTTACGGAAAGCGGCGAAAAAACGGACGCAGTTACCGTAAGCATAGGCTACTTCTGCAAAACTTACATTAAAAACGGCAGTGCGCTTGCGCAAAAATATGCCGGCGTATCAAAGGCCTTGCTTGAGTATATCGACAAAGTGGCTGTATGCTACGGTTCGTAAACGGGAGGGTGAAAAATGAAGAAATTTGAAAAACCTGAGATGCAGATACTTGATGTTTTTGAGGATATTATAGTTACAAGTAACCTTACAGACCCCGGAAACGAAAATCCGGAAAGCCCGATAATCAATTTCTGATGGAAAAGCACCCGACGGAATGAAAACCGTCGGGTGCTTTTGTGTTTATTACAGGCGGATTCCTTTTTAAACGGCAAAAAATAATTCGGCTATCGGTTGAAATCGGCCTTTATGTGTGATAAAATTATACGGAATAAATTGTTCGGGAGGCATACATTGAAAATCATACTTGCTTCAAAATCTCCGAGACGTCGTGAATTGCTTAAAATGATATTTGAGGATTTTACCGTTGCGGACCCTTACGCGGACGAAAATGTAAAAGGCGATATGCCGCCTGCTGCGCGCATATCCGAAATTTCACGCCGAAAAGCGGCGGCTTTAAAACCGTGTGTCGCGGCGGACGATGTTATAATTGCCGCCGATACAATGGTATTTTGCGGCGACGAAATATTCGGTAAACCGAAAAACGCGGCAGACGCCAAACGAATGTTATCGGCGCTTTCGGGTAAAACTCACAGTGTGGTAACGGCATTCACGGTGATATACGGCAACAAATGCGTTACAAAAGCCGTAACTACCGATGTTACCATGCGAAAAACGGATGAAAGCGAAATTGACGCATATATTGCCGGCGGCGAGCCTATTGATAAAGCAGGCGCTTACGCCGTGCAGGGAGGCGCTGCAAAATTCATCGAAAAGATAAACGGCGATTATTTTTCGGTTATGGGGCTGCCTATTTGCGCCCTTGCAGTAACACTTAAAGAATTGGGAATAAAAATATAATCATATAAATGAGAAATGCGCCCTTTAAGGGCGACTGTTCACAATAGGAGAGATATAATGCCTGAAAAAATAATATCGTTGGGTAACGGCGCGCAGGAACTTTTTATAGGCTGCGATAAATTTAATACAACCCTTGTATCTTTTAACTTTTATCTGCCGCTTGACAGGGAAAAGACCGCCGAGTTTGCGCTTTTGCCCTTTATTCTCACGTCCTGCGGAAAGAATTATCCCGACTTTTCAAAACTTAATTTTTCGCTTGCCAAACTTTACGGCGCGAATCTTTTTTCCTCTGCCGAAAAGGTGGGCGATTACAGCCTGCTTAAAATGGGAATTTCGGTTATAAACGACCGCTTTGCTCTTGACGGCGAGGCAATAACCGAAAGCGCCGTAAATCTTTTGCTTGATCTGATATTTAATCCCAAAGCCGAAAACGGCTGTTTTGCCGAAGAGGACCTTGAACGCGAAAAGCGCAAGGCGTGCGAACATATTAAAAGCGAAATGGGCGAAAAACGCACTTATGCGAGGACCAGGCTTATAGAGGAAGCTTTTGACGACGACCTTTACGGCACGCCAAAGTGCGGAACGGTAGAGCAGGTTATGAGAATTACGGGCGAGAGCCTTTACAAATCGTGGCAGACAATGCTGTCGCGCGCGTTTTTGCGCGTAAATGTTATCTCGCGCGAAGAACCGCACGGTCTTGCCGAACGTATAGAAACGGCGCTTTCGTATATAGACAGAAAAGACGTGACCGATTGCAGCAAAAGCCTGCCTTCAAGAAGGCGTATGCAGGCCAAACGCGTGACCGAGCGCATGAACGTGGCGCAGGGAAAACTCTGTTTAGGTCTTACGACGGCAGTACCCCCCACAAAGGAAGACTCCGCGGCGCTTTCGGTGTTCTGCGACCTTTTCGGCGGCGGACCCTATTCGCGTCTTTTTACAAACGTGCGCGAAAAGATGAGTCTTTGTTATTATTGCGCCGCCGCGCTTATAAAACCGAAAGGCTTTATTATGGTGGACAGCGGAATAGAACCGCAGAATGCTCAAAAAGCGGAAACAGAAATACTGCGCCAGCTTGAAATAATGGGCAGGGGCGAATTTACGGACGGCGAATTTGAGTCCTCCGTAAAAGGTATCACCGATTCGCTTAAAACCTACCGTGACAGCCAGTCCGCCCTTGACGCATGGTACAGCATAAGGATATACGAAGATAAGCTCTGCACGCCCGAAGAAACGGCGGAACTTATAAAGGGTGTAAAAAAAGAAAGTATAGCGCGGATAGCGCGCAACACAACCCTTAACACGGTTTATGCGCTTTTGCCCGAAAAAGCGGCGGATGCCGACGGCGAAAAGGAGGTTTAACCCATTGAAAGAACAGGTTTTTGAAAGCGATTTCGGCGCCGAGTATGTAAAAGCCACGCTTGACTGCGGACTTGAAATATACGTTATGGAAAAGCCGGGATATAATTCTTCTTATGCGATATTCGGCACAAAATACGGCTCTGTTGATATGAATTTTGCCGGTAAGGACGGCAAACGGGTGAATATTCCTGCAGGAACCGCCCATTTTCTTGAACATAAACTGTTTGAAAGCGAGGACGGCGACGCCTTTTCAAAATACGCAAAAACGGGCGCTTCCGCGAATGCGTTTACAAGTTTTGACCGCACCTGTTATCTGTTTTCCTGCGGCGACAGGTTTTACGAAAACTTTGATATATTGCTTGACTTTGTGCAGTCGCCTTATTTCACATCCGAAACCGTAAATAAGGAACAGGGGATAATAGGGCAAGAAATACGCATGTATGACGACAGCCCCTCCTGGCGTGTGCTTTTCAATATGCTTGAAAATATGTATTTTGAAAGTCCCGTTAAAACGGATATTGCCGGCACGGTGGAATCGATAGCGCAGATAGACGCCGGGGTGCTTTATAAATGCTACGAAACATTTTACAACCCTTCAAATATGTTTATCTGCGTTTGCGGAAACGTTGACGCGGCACGGGTTATAGAAACGGTCAAAAAAAGTATAAGATCGGTAATTTCAAACCCTGTTGTACGGTTTGAGTCTGCCGAACCGGAAAAGGTTAAAAGTCACTTCACGGAGCAGAAACTTGCGGTGCTCGTTCCCATGTTCTGTTTAGGCTTTAAGCAGAACGACGGCGAACTTTATAAAAATCTTAAAGAACGCGTGTGTATGTCGCTTTTGCTTGAAACCGTAGCGGGAGAGTGTTCGCCGCTTTATGCCCGCCTTACAAGGGAAGGACTTATAGGCGACGGCTTTGCCACCGAACACTTTGTGGGGCGCGGATATTCCGCCGTTATTTTTGAAGGCGAATCGGAATTTCCCGAAAAGGTGCGCGATGAAATATTGCTTGAGTTTGAGAATATACGCGAAAGCGGCATAGACAAACGCCTGTTTTCCGCCGCCAAGCACAGCCTTTACGGCGACGCGATAAGAAGGCTTAACAGTGTTGAAAGCGTTTGTATGCAGTTTACCGAATGTGCGATAAGCGGTTTTGAACTGTTTGACGAAATAAAGGTTTTGAAAGCGGTAACAAGCGACGATATTTACAGAAGGCTTGACGTTTTCACGCGCTCGAACGCGGTGCTTTCCGTAGTAAAACCGCAGGAGGAACAGTAAATGACCTACGATGTTACAATATTCGGGATAAAACTTACATTAAAGCCGATTGCGTTTACTTTGCCGATAGGCGGCGGCTGGGATGTGTACTGGTACGGGATAATAATAGCCACGGGATTTTTACTTGCGCTGCTTTACGCCTTTAAAAACGCCAAGCGTTACGGCATAAACGCCGACCGCATGACCGACGTTATACTTGTTACAGCGCCGGTGGCGATTCTTTGCGCGCGGTCGTATTATCTTTTGTTTGACGGCGGCGGACTTTCCTCGTTTAAAAACTTTTTTACCTTTGACAGCCATTCGGGATTTGCGGGGCTTGCCATATACGGCGGCGTGATAGGCGCCCTTGCCTGCGGCGCGCTTATGTGCAAATTAAGAAAGATAAATATACCTGATATGTTCGACCTCGCCCTTACCGGATTTTTGATAGGACAGGGAATAGGCAGATGGGGCAATTTTGTAAATCAGGAAGCCTACGGTTCTTTTACGGGCAGCAGTTTTTGGGGTATGGAAAGCACAAAAACGATAAGTGAAATGGGGAAAGGGCTTGTTCACCCATGTTTTCTTTATGAATCCGTATGGTGCATCGCGGGATTTTTCCTTTTGAATTACATATCCAAAAAGCGCCGCTTCAGCGGACAGGTCACCCTTTGGTACGGCGTGTGGTACGGCTTCGGCAGGGCGATAATAGAACTGCTCAGAACCGACAGCCTGATGATAGGAAGCATCCGCGTGTCGTGCCTGGTTTCAATTCTTGCGTGCTTAGGTTCCGCCGCGGTGCTGGCGGTAATGCGCAAAAAGGACAAGGCATCGCTTAAAGAAGAAGAGGAGTATACGTCTGTTTTTACGGACGCTGAGACCGATAAAAACAGTGAAGGGCAGGACGGCGAAGATGAGTAAGATTTTAGACGGAAAAGCGGTATCCGCCGCAGTGAAAGAACAGATAAAACTCGAGGTGGAGGCACTGAACGCAAAGGGAATATTCCCGGGACTTGCGGTCATACTTGTGGGAAACGACCCCGCTTCGCAGATATACGTAAGAAACAAGAAAAAAGCCTGCGAGGCAACCGGCATTAAATCGTTTGAATACCTTTTGCCCGAAAACGCAACGCAGGAAGAGGTGCTTGCGTTGATAGAAAAGTTAAACGGCGATCCTGCGGTAAGCGGTATACTCTGCCAGCTGCCGCTGCCCGCGCACATAAACGAAAAAGCGGTAACTTCCGCGATATCTCCCGAAAAGGATGTTGACGCCTTTAACCCCGTAAACGTCGGCAAAATGACCATGGGCGAAGGAGTGCTGCTTCCCTGCACGCCTTCGGGTATAATGGAAATACTTAAATACTACAACATAGAAACCTGCGGCAAAAACTGCGTGGTTATAGGAAGATCCAATATAGTTGGCAAACCCATGGCGCTTTTACTGCTTGCCGGCAACGGAACGGTAACCGTGTGCCATTCAAAAACCGCAAACCTTAAAGAAGTTACATCCCGTGCCGACATACTTGTATCGGCGGTGGGCAAGGCAGGCTTTGTAACGGCGGATATGGTAAAGCCGGACGCCGTGGTTATCGACGTAGGTATGAACAGAACGCCCGAAAAACTTTGCGGTGACGTTTGCTTTGAAGAGGTTGCCGAAAAGGCTTCTTATATAACGCCGGTGCCCGGCGGCGTTGGTCCCATGACCATCGCCTGCCTTATGAAAAACACCCTTATTGCGGCAAAACTGCAAAACGGGGAAGAGTTATGATTAAAAGAATATCGGCGGTATTTTTTGCGCTGCTTATCTGCATGGTATGTACGGTAACGGCTTTTGCGGTGCGCCGCGAATACACTTTATCCCTGCCCGAAGATTATGTTTTCGCTTACACCGAAAACGGGCTTGACGCCGTTGCAAAAGTGCTTGACACCGATGCCGCGGAGTATACGAAATACTGTAAAGAAAAAGACGTGGATTTTGTTGCGGTAAGTCCTAACGGCGATATTCAGCTGCGTGTGCTTAAATATGAAACGGAACTTTCAAAAAATGCGGAAAGCCTGTCATCCCTTACCGACAGCGAACTTGACACCCTTTCAAAGGACATAAGTGCTTCGGGTTACGCAAAAACGTCGGTTTCTGGCACGGTATTTCTGAAAAGTCAGGCGCAAATGTCCGATTCACGCGGAGAATACACAAGCGTACAATATATAACCGTTGCAAACGGCTGTGTTTATCAGTTTTCGTTTTTTGTGTCGCAGGGTGCCGACCCGGAAACCGTAAGGGATATTTTCAGCACCGTCCGTATAGGATATAAGGCGGTATATACGGTTAAACAGAAAATAATACTTATTGCGGTGCTTACCGTGCTTGCATTACTTATAATTTTTATGATACGAGGCATAGTAAACGATATAAAACAGAACAGGAAATAGAAAAACCGCGCAGATATTGCAATATCCGCGCGGTTTTTGTTGCATAAATCAAAGCCTTGTGTTATAATACACGGGTTATAACTAAAAAACAGATATAATTCAATTTCAATTATGAGGAGGATATAAGATGTCCGTAAATATGTGGCTTACCGTGGCGTCGATAACAATTTATCTGGGCGGTATGGTGGCGATCGGCTTTTTTTACAGCAAAAAAAGCAAAAGTGCGGAAGATTTTTATTTAGGCGGCAGAAAACTCGGTCCGCTTGTAACCGCTATGAGTGCAGAGGCGTCCGATATGAGCGCCTATCTTTTAATGGGTATACCGGGACTTGCCCTTATGACAGGCCTTTCTGAGGCTGTTTGGACGGCTATAGGTCTTGCCGTGGGTACATATCTTAACTGGCTGATAGTTGCAAAGCGGCTGCGCAAATATACCGAAAAGGTAAATGCTTTTACCCTGCCGGAATTTTTCTCAAAGCGTTTCGGAGACAAAAATTATATTCTCTCCGTTATAGCAGCGCTTATAATTATCATATTTTTCGTTCCTTACACCGCTTCGGGTTTTTCCGCCTGCGGCAAACTGTTCTCGAATATGCTCGGTATGGATTATATGACCGCCATGGTAGTAAGCGCAGCAATAATAATCGTTTATTGTACGCTCGGCGGATTTCTTGCGGCTTCGGTTACCGACCTTGTACAGAGCATTGTTATGACCATTGCGCTGTTTGTAGTATTAGGACTCGGAGAAGGACTTTCGGGCGGTTTCGGCAAGGTGTTTTCAAACGTAGCGGCCTTGGACGGCTATCTTGACCTCTTTAAAGGATTTGACGTAGCGTCAGGTAAAACCCTGAGTTACGGCGCTATTCCCATAGTGTCCACACTTGCGTGGGGACTCGGATATTTCGGTATGCCGCACATACTTCTGCGCTTTATGGCGATAGACGATCCCGAAAAACTTAAAGTTTCACGCAGAATAGCCTCGGTTTGGGTGGTTATATCCATGGGCTTTGCAGCGCTTATAGGCGTTGTGGGTTATTCGCTTATGCAAAAGGGAATAGTAGGTCCCTACGACGGCGCGCCCGCTGCCGAGACGATAATAGTTGATATTTCAACATTTTTAAGCAAAATGGGATGGATACCCGCTTTTGTTGCAGGTATATTTATTTCGGGCATTCTGGCTTCCACAATGTCCACTGCGGACAGCCAGCTGATTGCGGCTTCCTCAAGTGTTACGCAGGATATACTTGTAAACGGCTTTAAAATCAAAATGTCCAATAAAGCGACGATGATTTTGGCAAGAGTATCGGTAATTCTGATATCCGTTGTGGCAATATTCCTTGCCCGTAATCCCAACGGCTCTGTTTTCCGCATAGTTTCCTTTGCCTGGGCAGGATTCGGCGCTACTTTCGGTCCGATAGTGCTTTGCTCGCTCTTCTGGAAACGCGCAAACAAGTGGGGCGCGCTCGCAGGACTTGTGTCCGGCGCCGTAACGGTGTTTGTATGGAAGTTTGCGGTTCGTACCGCGTTTGCAGGTACGGTGCTTGATATTTACGAACTGCTGCCCGCGTTCTTGGTGGCGCTTGTGTTTATTGTTGCGGTAAGCCTTTTAACGCCTGCTCCCGAAAACGAAGTTACCGATACTTACGAAGCGGTAAAAGCCGAGATGAAGGCAAAGGCATAAAAACATAAAAAGTGAACCGTCTGCTTTTTGGCAGACGGTTTTTAACATACCGAAAAAGACCTGCGCAAGCCGCAGGTCTTTTTAAGGCTCAGTATTGAATCTTTCCTTCGGCAACCTTTTTTAGGTGCTCGCCGTAAGGCGATTTGCCGTATTTGCGGGCAGACTCAACAAGTGTTTCTTTGTCGATCCAGCCGTTTATATATGCTATTTCCTCTACGGCGGAAATCTGTATGCCCTGGCGGTTTTCTATAACCTTTACGAATTCCGATGCTTCGCTTAAAGCGTCCATGGTGCCCGTGTCAAGCCAGGCGTAGCCGCGTCCGAGTCTTTCAACGTTGAGCGTGCCGTCCTCAAGATAAAGGCGGTTAAGGTCGGTAATTTCAAGTTCGCCGCGCGCCGAGGGTTTAACCTTCTTTGCAAAATCAACAACGCGGTTATCGTAAAAGTAAAGACCTGTAACGCAATAGTTGGATTTCGGGTTTTGGGGCTTTTCTTCAATAGAAATTGCCTTGCCGTCTTTGTCAAACTCAACTATACCGAAACGCTCCGGGTCGTCAACATAATATCCGAAAACGGTGGCGCCTGTTTCCCTTGCCTCTGCTTCGCGCAAAAGTTTTTTAAGCCCGTTGCCGTAAAAGATATTGTCGCCAAGTACCATCGCACAGCTGTCGCCGTTTATAAATTCCTCGCCTATAAGAAAGGCCTGCGCAAGTCCGTCTGGAGAGGGTTGTTCCGCGTAGGAAAGGTTTATGCCGTAGCGCGAGCCGTCACCCAGAAGTCTTTCGAAATTGGGAAGATCCGTAGGGGTGGATATTATAAGAATATCGCGTATTCCGGCAAGCATAAGGGTCGAGAGGGGATAGTATACCATAGGTTTGTCGTAAACCGGTAAAAGTTGCTTTGATGTTACCATTGTAAGCGGGTAAAGGCGCGTTCCGCTGCCGCCTGCAAGTATAATGCCCTTCATAATTTACAACTCCTTAAAATCAGATTGTCTTGATTTCTATTTTTTCAATCGTTACGGGCGTTACGGGCTTATCGCCGCCGCCAACCTTGACTGCGGCAATTTTGTCAACGGTGTCCATACCGTTTGTTACCTGACCAAATACCGTGTGGCGGAAGTCAAGCCAGGGCGTGCCGCCTAACTTTTCGTAAGCGTCCGTAATGTCGTCGGGAAATCCGCTGTCTTTCATTTCGCGCATCTGCCCTATCATATTTTCGGGGCAGGTGTGCGCCTGAACGATAAAGAACTGGCTGCCGTTTGTGCCGGGACCCGCGTTTGCCATTGAAAGCGCGCCGCGAAGGTTGTGAAGTTCGGGGGAAAACTCGTCCTCAAAACTTCCGCCCCATATTGATTCGCCGCCCATACCGGTTCCGGTGGGGTCGCCGCCCTGAATCATAAATTCGTTGATAACGCGGTGAAAAATCTGTCCGTTATAATATCCGTTTTTTGCGTGCGTAGTAAAGTTTTCCACGGTGCGCGGCGCTTTTTCGGGGAAAAGTTTTATTTCTATATCCCCTAAAGAAGTGCGGATCACCGCAACGGTATCGCCGGATTTCGGCGATTCAAGTTGTAAAGCCATAAACATCCTCCAAGCAAGGGCCTTTTAAAGACCCGATAATTACAAGGCAATTATACCAACAATTTCTTTTATTGGCAACTTTAATTTTCGTGTGTGCCGCCGTTTGTGTACGCCGCGCCGTGAAAATGCGCAAACACATTTTCCGCCGCCTTTTTGCTTACGCCCTTTACGGCGGCAAGATCGCGCACCTCGGCTGCGGATATCGCTTTAAGCGTTTTAAAATGTTTAAGCAGCGCGGCGGCTGTTTTTTCGCCTACTCCGTCAATTTCAACAAGGGAACTTTTAAGCATCGCGCCGCTGCGGCGCGCACGGTGGTAACCTATTGCAAAGCGGTGAACCTCATCCTGTATTGCGGTAACAAGCGTGTACGCGCCGCGTGTGGATTTTATTTGTATATCCGCACCCCCGGCGGTTATCGCGCGCGTTTTGTGTTTGCCGTCTTTTACCATACCGAAAACCGGAACGGTTATTCCGTGCGCCGCAAAAACCGGCTGCACGGCGGAAAGCTGACCTCTGCCGCCGTCAAGCAATATAAGATCGGGAAGTTCGGAAAAAGCCGGATCTTCACCCTTTTCATATTCGCCGAAGCGGCGGTCAAGAACTTCGTTTAGGGAACGGTAGTCGTCCTGACCCGTAAAAGATTTTATTTTAAAACGGCGATAATGATTTTTATAGGGTCTGCCGTCATGAAAAACAACCATTCCGGCAACGTTTTCGCTGCCTGCGGTGTTCGATATATCGTATGACTCTATAATGCGCGGCACGTCGGGAAGTCCCAAAAGGACCGAAAGTTCGTTAAGCACGGACATTTCCCTGCCGCTGCGGTCGTTTTTCTGGGCTAAGTTATCCGAAGCGTTTTTGCGGCACATATCCATAAGTTCCTTTTGCTCGCCGCGCTGCGGGGTAAATATTTTTACGTTTTTCCCTGCTTTTTCCGTAAGCCATTTGCTAAGTACGGCGGAGTCGTCCGGCATAAAGTCTAAAAGTATGCGCGGCGGTATTTCGGCGCTGTCGTAGTACCTTGAAAGAATTCCGGAATACAGTTCTCCGCGGTCGGTAACGCCCTCAACCGTGAAACATTTTTTGTCGGTAAGTTTGTTGTTTCTTATTATAAGCAGGCTAACGCAGGCAACCTCGCCCAAAAAGGCGCAGCAAAAAACATCCTCCGCTTTGTAAGGACACATCACAACTTTTTGTTTTTCGGATATTTTTTCTATGGCGCGTATGCGGTCGCGCAGTTTTGCGGCGTATTCAAAGTCAAGGTCCGCCGCCGCTTTTTCCATGCGGTCTTTAAGCAAAGAGCGCATATCCGCGCCGCCGTTTTTAATGTATTTTACGGCAGCGGCAAGGGTTTCTTTGTATTCTTCAATGCTTGTATTTCCCTTGCAGGGCGCGTCGCAAAGCCCGATATGGTAATTAAGACACGGTTTTGAATATTTATCGAAACTTCTGGTACAGGAGGGAAGCGCAAATATTTTTCGTACTTCATCAACCGTATTTTTCACAACATAAGCCGAATAGTAAGGACCGATATACTCCGCACCGTCGTTTTCTATTTGCATTGACGTTGTAAGTTTCGGCCACTTTTCGTGCGTCACCTTTATATAATGGTATCCCTTATCGTCTTTAAGCAGAATGTTGTATTTCGGCATATTCTGCTTTATAAGTGAGTTTTCAAGAATGAGCGCTTCAAACTCGCTGTCGCACAGAATGTATTCAAAATCATCTACCTGCGACACCATACGCCTTACCTTTTCGGTATGATTGGTACCCTTGCCGAAGTACTGCGTAACACGGTTTTTAAGCGCCTTCGCTTTGCCGATATAAATAATTTTTCCGTCTTTGTTCTTCATTATATAAACGCCCGGTGTTTTTGGCAGACGGTTTGCTTTTTGTTTTAAAGCGCTTAAATGTTCTGCGGTCAAATCGTTCGACTCCTTTCGACGGGATATTGTATTTTTTGCAATGCGGGTGTATAATTGCAAACGGTGACAAATATGAAACTGCGATTTATTCCTTTAATTCTGATTTTTGTGTTTTTATTTTGCGGCTGCGGAATTTCTTCCGATGCACGCACGGCGGAGAGTCTGGCGCCCGAAGTGTCCGTTACGGTGCCTGAAGAAAGTTCGGAAAGTATTTCGGAAAACAGTTCTGCCCAAACCGACTCCGACACCTCGTCCGGCGCGGGGCTTTACTACGCCAACACAAAATCAAAGAAATTTCACAAAGATACCTGCACCGCCGCGCAAAAGATATCAAACGAAAATCTGTACATTACGGAAAACAGGGAGGAACTGACATCAGCCGGTTACGAACCGTGTAAAAGATGCCTGCCCTAAACTTTCCCGTTTCGTTAATTTTACTATGCAAACAAAATAAAATCAATATAAAGAAAATGCGCCGAAAGTAAATTCTTCCGGCGCAAAATTATTCTTTGCAAAAAATAATTTAATTATGCTTTGTTAAGACGGCTTACAAGAGCAGACTTCTTTCTTGCGGAGTTGTTCTTATGAATAAGACCCTTAACCGCAGCCTTGTCGAGTTTGGAAACAGCGTTCTTTACCGCTTCCGCCGCTTCGGGAGCATTTTCCTTTACGGCAACATCAGCCTTTTTAAGCGCGGTTCTGAGAGCAGAACGGTCGTTCTTGTTGCGCTCTGCATTAGCGCGGCTTACCTTAACACGCTTTTTAGCGGATTTAATATTCGGCATTGTGGCACCTCCTAATCTTTTTTACAGTACAAACAATAATATCACACAAGAACTTAAAATGCAAGATTTTTTTAAGAAAAGAAAAATCGGCGCGCGGCAGGGCGCAGGCATTGATTGATATTACAGGGCATTTGTCATATATCGTTGCGGTTTTTCATACTATTTAACAGTCCTTTAAGGAGTTGAAGGTATGAGAGATTTGACGGATCAGCGAGCAGTTGTTTTGGGGAAGTATATTATAGACACCGGCTCTACCGTGCGCGCGGCTGCAAAGGTTTTCAGCATTTCAAAATCCACCGTACATAAAGATGTTACTGAAAGACTGAGCCGGGAAGACCCCGTGCTTTACAAAGCGGTAAAGCGGGTTCTTGAAAAAAACAAGAGCGAACGCCACATAAGGGGCGGTTTGGCAACAAAAGAGAAATATTTAAAACTTAAAGAGTAGAACTTAAGAAGCAAAACAACGGCACAAGCGTTCGCTTGTGCCGTTGTTTTTTGCCCGCCGCTTTTTGTGTGCGCGGTTTTGATAAAATCGGGGATCGCGGTTTTTGGCGACTTTTTCTGCTTTTTCAAAAATTTTCCTTGACTTGAGGGCTTTTGCGTTATATAATAAATCATTACTAACGATGATGGGGTATTTTGCGCCTTTTTTTGAAAACAGTCCTTGTGCGGAGGACAGAAAGATGTAAAAAATCCAACAACTTTGTCGAAAACGCGGCGCGGCCGCAAATTAAAATTAGGAGTGATTCTAAACCTATGGAGCAAACGGCAATGGTTAAACCTGTTCAAATGGGTAAAAACACTCGAATGACCTTCTCCAAGATCAATGAAGTCATCGATATGCCTAACCTCATTGAAATTCAGAAGGATTCGTACAAATGGTTCGTAACCGAAGGGCTTATGGAAGTTTTCAAGGATATGTCCTCGATAACCGACTACAGCGGAAATTTGGTGCTGAGCTTTGTTGATTACCGCCTTGACGAGCAGCCGAAGTACGATGTTACCGAATGTAAAGCGCGTGACACGACATACGCGGCTCCCCTGCGTGTAACAGCCAGACTTCTCAACAACGAGACCGGCGAAATCAAGGAAAGCGAAGTCTTTATGGGTGACTTCCCCCTTATGACCGAATCCGGCACATTTGTTATAAACGGTGCGGAACGTGCGGTTGTATCGCAGTTGGTACGTTCACCCGGCGTTTATTTTGACGATGAAAAGGTTGACGAAAAAACAGGTAAAAAACTGGTTGCTTCGCAGATAATCCCCAACCGCGGCGCCTGGCTTGAGTATGAGACAGGTCTTAACGACGTGCTTTATGTGCGTATTGATAAGAACCGCAAACTTCCGATTACAACGTTTGTACGTGCTCTCGGCGTTTCCACGAATCAGCAGATAAGGGAACTTCTGGGCGATGACGAGCGTCTTGCCATCACCCTTGAGATAGACGAAACAAAATCTCAGGACGACGCGCTTGTAGAGGTTTACAAAAAACTCCGTCCCAGCGAGCCTGTTACAATCGAGGGTGCGAAGGCTTATCTTGAACAGCTTTTCTTTGACACCCACAGGTATGATCTTTCGCGCGTGGGCAGATACAAGTACAATAAAAAGTTAAGCCTTGCCGCAAGAATAAGGGGCAAGGTGCTTTCCCGTCCCGTGGCCGATCCCGAAACGGGCGAAATACTTGCCGATGCGGGAACTTCCGTAAGCCGCGAACTTGCAGATATGCTTGAAAGCAAGGGTGTGAACGAGGCTTATCTGAACGTTACCGATATTGAAGGCAAGGTAAGCGAAGTAAAGGTTCTTACCAACGGTATGGTAGATCTTAAATACTTCGTAGATTTTACCGAAGAAGAACTTGAAGAACTCGAAAAAGAAGGCGTAAACGAAAAGGTAAGCCTTTCGGTTTTAAAGGAAATTCTCGCGGAAAACACAAATAAAGAGGATATAAAGCAGGCGCTTATTGACTCTGCCGCAGTTCTTATCCCGAATCATATAACGCTTGACGATATTTTTGCAAGCGTAAACTATTTCCTCGGTCTTCCCCACGATGTGGGCACGGTTGACGATATCGACCATTTGGGCAACCGCCGCATAAGAAGCGTGGGCGAACTTCTGCAGAATCAGTTCCGCATCGGTTTTTCCCGTATGGAGCGCGTTGTTCGCGAAAAGATGACCCTGCAGTCGCAGGACACCGAAAACATCACTCCGCAGTCACTCATAAACATAAGGCCTGTTGTGGCGGCTATTAAGGAATTTTTCGGTTCCTCCCCGCTTTCACAGTTCATGGATCAGACGAATCCGCTTTCCGAGCTTACTCATAAGCGCCGTCTTTCGGCACTCGGTCCCGGCGGTTTGTCAAGAGACCGCGCGTCCTTCGAAGTTCGTGACGTTCACTACACCCACTACGGTCGTATGTGTCCTATCGAAACGCCCGAAGGTCCTAACATCGGTCTTATTTCCTATCTTGCAACCTATGCGAGAATAAATAAATACGGCTTTATCGAAGCGCCTTTCCGCCGCGTTGACAAAAAGACCGGCAGGGTACTTTCCGACGTTGTTTATATGACAGCCGACGAAGAGGACGATTACTATGTTGCTCAGGCTAACGAACCCCTTGACGAAAAAGGTCACTTCATTAAAAAGAAGGTAAACGTTCGTTACCGCGATGAGTTCCAGGAGATTGAAGCCTCGCGTGCCGACTTTATGGACGTTTCACCTAAGATGGTAGTATCCGTTGCAACGGCAATGATACCATTCCTTGAAAACGACGATACCAACCGTGCGCTCATGGGTTCGAACATGCAGAAGCAGGCAGTTCCGCTTCTTAAGCCCGAAAACCCGATCGTTGCGACCGGTATGGAATACAAGGCGGCGATCGACTCAGGCGTTGTTGTTCTTGCAAAACGCGCGGGCACCGTTGTGTATGTAAGCGCCGATGTTATAAAGATACGCGCCAAGGGCGGCGAAATAGACGAGTATAACCTTATCAAATTCCTGCGTTCCAACCACGGCACCTGTATTAACCAGAAGCCGATAGTATCCGTAGGCGAAAAGGTTAAAGAAAGAGAAGTTATTGCCGACGGTCCCGCCACCAGCAACGGCGAAATATCGCTCGGTCGCAACGCACTTATCGGCTTTATGACCTGGGAAGGTTACAACTACGAGGACGCTGTACTTCTTAACGAACGCCTTGTAAGGGACGATGTTTACACTTCCATTCATATAGAAGAATATGAAATAGAATCCCGCGATACAAAACTCGGACCCGAAGAAATTACTCGCGATATACCGAACGTAGGCGAGGACGCGCTTAAAGACCTTGACGAGCGCGGCATTATCCGTATCGGTGCCGAGGTTAAAGCCGGCGACATACTTGTAGGTAAGGTAACACCTAAGGGAGAGACCGAACTTACCGCGGAAGAGCGCCTGCTGCGCGCCATTTTCGGTGAAAAGGCAAGGGAAGTAAGGGATACTTCGCTGCGCGTTCCGCACGGCGAATACGGCACGATTGTTGACGTTAAGGTATTCACCCGCGAAAATTCTTCCGAACTCAGCCCCGGCGTAAACGTTGTGGTTCGCTGCTATATAGCACAGAAGCGTAAGATTTCCGTCGGCGATAAAATGGCGGGCCGTCACGGTAACAAGGGTGTTGTTTCACGCATACTCCCGAGCGAGGATATGCCTTTCCTTCCGGACGGCACTCCGCTTGATATAGTATTAAATCCCCTGGGTGTTCCTTCCCGTATGAACATCGGTCAGGTACTTGAAGTTCACTTGGGTTACGCCGCAAAGGCGCTCGGCTGGAATATCGCAACACCGGTATTTGACGGTGCTCACGAAGCGGACATCAGGGAATGTTTCAAAATGGCGGGTCTGCCCGAAGACGGTAAGGTTCAGCTGTACGATGGCAGAACGGGCGAACCGTTTGATAACCGCGTAACCGTTGGTTATATGTATTATCTTAAACTGCATCACCTTGTAGACGATAAGATCCACGCACGTTCAACAGGCCCCTACTCGCTTGTTACACAGCAGCCTTTGGGCGGTAAAGCCCAGTTCGGCGGTCAGCGTTTCGGTGAAATGGAAGTTTGGGCGCTGGAGGCTTACGGCGCGGCATATACGCTGCAGGAAATACTTACCGTTAAGTCGGACGACGTTGTAGGACGTGTAAAGACCTACGAAGCGATAGTAAAGGGACAGAACGTTCCGAAGGCGGGCATACCCGAATCCTTCAAGGTTCTTATAAAAGAACTTCAGTCGCTGTCGCTTGACGTAAGCGTTCTTGATAAGGACGGTTTTGAGGTCGATCTTAAACAGAATTTCGATGAGGATGACGATATCGGTCTTTCCGCACCCGAAACTTCCGAAATGGGCGACGCAAAACTTATAGATGACGAACTTGCAAGCGAAGGTTACGCTTTGCAGGATGAAAACGGCGAGGATATAATTGAAGAATCCGAAGAGCCGCAGGACAATGAATAATCGGAGGGAAACTTGAATGGCTGATAACGAATTGGAATTTCAATCAATAAAGATAGGTCTTGCTTCTCCCGATAAAATCAGAAGCTGGTCCCACGGTGAGGTAATTAAGCCCGAAACCATTAACTACCGCACCTTAAAGCCCGAACAGGGCGGCCTTTTCTGCGAGCGCATTTTCGGACCCACGAAGGACTGGGAATGTCACTGCGGAAAATACAAACGTATTCGCTATAAGGGCAAGATATGTGAACGCTGCGGCGTTGAGATAACCCGTTCAAAGGTTCGCCGCGAACGCATGGGCACAATTGAACTTGCAGCGCCCGTATCTCATATATGGTATTTCAAGACTATCCCTTCAAGAATGGGTCTTGTGCTTGATATATCCCCGAAAGCGCTTGAGCATGTTCTTTATTTCTCACAGTATATAGTTACCGACCCCGGCGACACTCCGCTTGAGAAGAAGCAATTGCTCAACGAAAAGCAGTATAACGAGATGCGCGAAAAGTATGAAGATGACTTTGAAGCCGGAATGGGCGCAGAAGCCATCAAGAAACTTCTTTGCGAAATAGATCTTGAAAAAAGCTGCAACGAACTGCGTGAGGAACTTGAAAACGCAGGCGGTCAGAAACGCGTGCGCATTTTAAAGCGTCTTGAAGTTTTAGAGGCATTCCGCCAGTCGGGCAACCGTCCCGAGTGGATGATACTTGACGTTATTCCGGTAATACCGCCCGATTTGCGTCCTATGGTTCAGCTGGACGGCGGCAGATTTGCCACCAGCGACCTTAACGACCTTTACAGAAGGGTTATTAACCGTAATAACCGTCTTAAAAGACTTCTTGAACTCGGCGCGCCCGATATAATCGTAAGAAACGAAAAGAGAATGCTCCAGGAAGCGGTTGACGCACTTATCGACAACGGCAGACGCGGCAAGCCCGTAACCGGACCCAACAACCGTGCGCTTAAATCCCTTTCGGATATGCTCAAAGGTAAGCAGGGCCGTTTCCGTCAGAACCTTCTCGGTAAACGTGTTGACTATTCGGGCCGTTCGGTTATCGTTGTAGGACCGGAACTTAAAATGTATCAGTGCGGCGTTCCTAAGGAAATGGCGCTTGAACTCTTCAAGCCGTTCGTAATGAAACGCCTTGTTGAAACAAAATCGGTTACAAACATAAAAACCGCAAGAAAAATGGTGGAACGCGCTTCTACAGAAGTTTGGGACGCACTTGAACTTGTAATCAAGGAACATCCCGTTCTTCTCAACCGTGCGCCCACACTTCACCGTCTCGGTATCCAGGCGTTTGAACCGGTGCTTGTTGAAGGCAAAGCGCTTAAACTTCATCCGCTTGTTTGTACCGCTTACAACGCCGACTTCGACGGCGACCAGATGGCTATTCATATTCCGCTTTCGGCGGAGGCTCAGGCGGAAGCACGCTTCCTTATGCTTGCGGCAAACAACCTGCTTAAACCGTCCGACGGTAAGCCCGTTGCCGTTCCTACACAGGATATGGTTCTCGGTTCGTATTACCTTACTCTTGTTAAGGCGGACGAACCCGGAACAAACAAGATTTTCCGTGATAAGAACGAAGCAATAATGGCGTATAACGACGGTATTATCGGTCTCCACGCTCCGATTCGTGTGCGTATGGAGGACGAAAACGGTAATCACGGTCTTGTGTGGTGTACGGTAGGATTTATAATCTTTAACGAGTCGATTCCGCAGGACCTCGGCTTTGTGGACAGAAGCAACAAACGCCATGCGCTTGATCTTGAATGGACCTTCTCGCTTAAAGACGAGAATGCCGTTACAATCGCTTCCAACGAGGATATAATCCAGAATAAGGTCGGCAAAAAGCAGCTTGGTAAAATTATCGAACGCTGCATAGACCTGCACGGAACAAGCAAATCTTCAATAGTGCTTGATAACATTAAGGCTACGGGCTTTAAGTATTCTACAAAGGGTGCTATTACCGTTGCCGTTATCGATGCTGTTATACCTGAAGCAAAGAAAGAAATTATTGCCGATGCCGAAAAGCAGATCGACGAGGTTTCTAAGTTCTACCGCCGCGGTATCATAAGCAATACCGAGCGCAGCACTCAGGTTATAAATATCTGGAATAAGGCAACCGAAGACGTTGCCGATGCACTTAAGGGCAACCTTGACGAATTTAACCCCATCTTTATGATGGCGGACTCCGGCGCCCGTGGCTCCATGAGCCAGATCCGTCAGTTGGCAGGTATGCGCGGACTTATCGCGAATACCGCGGGTAAGGTTATCGAAGTTCCTATCCGTGCCAACTACCGTGAGGGACTTAACGTACTTGAATACTTTATTTCCTCCCGCGGCGCCCGTAAGGGTCTTGCCGATACGGCTTTGCGTACTGCAGACTCGGGTTATCTTACCCGTCGTCTTGTTGACGTTTCGCAGGACGTTATAGTAAGAGAAAACGATTGCGGCACGGACGAAGGTCTTTGGGTGTTCGATATTAAGGACGGCAACCACGTTCTTGAAACTCTGGAAGAACGTCTTGTGGGCAGATATCTGCTGCATCCGGCAGTTCATCCCGAAACAGGCGAAGTGCTTTGCGATAACGAGCACATGATGACCAAGGAAGACGCCAAACGTATTGTTGACGCAGGCATTGAACGTATAGAAATACGCTCCAACCTCAAGTGCCACAGCCACCACGGCGTATGCCGCAAGTGCTACGGTGTAAACCTTGCTACCAATAAGCCGGTTACCGTGGGCGAAGCGGTCGGCATAGTTGCGGCGCAGTCCATAGGCGAACCCGGCACGCAGCTTACGATGCGTACCTTCCACACGGGCGGTATCGCTTCTACCGAAGATATCACACAGGGTCTTCCCCGTGTTGAAGAACTGTTTGAAGCAAGACGTCCCAAGAGATGCGGACTTATCGCCAAAATCAACGGCACCGTTCGTATCGCGGAAGAAAAGAAGAGCAATGTTATAATAATCACCAACCCCGAAACGCTTGAAGAAGAAAAGGTAACCATTCCTTACGGCTCAAGGGTGCTCGTATCCACGGGCGACGAAGTAAAGGCAGGAGATA
Source organism: uncultured Eubacteriales bacterium (assembly GCA_934491515.1). Taxonomy (GTDB): domain Bacteria; phylum Bacillota; class Clostridia; order Oscillospirales; family Acutalibacteraceae; genus UBA737. The sequence goes on along the minus strand of CAKSTF010000003.1, from coordinate 124,925 downwards.
TGCTTGTTCCCGGCGCTAAATATCCGCAGGATATACTTGAAGCGCAGGGCCCCGAGGCGGTTGAAGAATATATCATTGCCGAAATTCAGAATGCTTACCGTACACAGGGTGTTGATATCAACGATAAGCATATTGAAATAATAATCCGCCAGATGATGCGCAAACTGCGCGTTACCGATCCCGGCTCTACCGACCTTTTGCAGGGCACGAGTTACGAATATAAAGAAATTGCGGACGCAAATGCCGCAGTTCAGGCGCGTATAGACGCAGGCGAAGAGGGTCTTACCAAAGCAACTTACAAGACAACGCTGCTCGGTATTACCAAGGCCTCTCTTGCTACCGAATCCTTTATGTCCGCGGCTTCCTTCCAGGAAACCACGCGTGTTCTCACAGAGGCTGCCATAAAGGGCAAGGAAGACCCGCTGTTCGGACTCAAGGAAAACGTTATCATCGGTCAGCTCATTCCCGCAGGTACGGGTATGAAGGTCGAGGAGATCAATCCTACCGACGCATCGGCAGAATAATTAAAACAGGACCGAAACCGTTTTGCGGTTTCGGTCCTGCTGATTAAAAAATTTAAAAGGGAAGTGGTTTTATGGTAAAACATATTATTTTGTGGCAGCTTAAAAAGGAACTAAACGATATCGAAAAAGCCGGCATAAAAAACGGAATAAAGCGCGGACTTGAAGGCCTTGCAGGAAAAATAGACGGCCTTGTAAACATTCAGGTAAATACAAATCCGCTGCCCACTTCAAACGCGGATGTTATGCTTGACTGCACTTTTACCGATTTTGCCGCGCTTAAAGGGTATTCCGCAAATCCGCTTCACGTGGAAGTTGCAAATACTAAGGTGCGCCCCTATACCGCAGTGCGTACCTGTATGGATTATGAAATATAAAATTTGAATATTTTGCCGTTTGATAATTTGAAATTAAGTTTGTAAATATAATGTTTATGTTTTAACAAACAGGCAAAAAACCGCATAACCACGCGGAAAATCCTAAAAAATAGGGTTTTGATAACTATAACCGTTATAATTCTTGAGTTATAACGGTTAGTGTGTGTTATACCAAAAAAATCTGCGCTGTTGACATTTCTGAAGTCATCATTGTATAATACACATTATCATCTATGCAAATTCAAGCAAATTCCCTTTATTGCATAGGTGTTATGTCTTTTTTAAAGGAAGTTATTTAAAAGGAGTTACAGTCAGAATGGTAAACAACATTGTAATTTTTACCTTGGCAGGCGCTGTTGCGGCACTTATTTTTGCCTTTGTTTCGGCAAAACGGGTGCTTGGTTTTTCCGAAGGCACGCCGCTTATGAAGAAGATTTCATCTTCCATCAAAAAGGGTGCAAAGGCTTATCTTAAACGCCAGTACACGGTAGTTTCGGTATTCTTTGCGGTTATGTTTGTCGTGCTCGGCGCAATGGCATACTTTAATTTGCTTACATGGTATGTGCCGTTTGCGTTTTTAACCGGCGGATTTTTCTCGGGACTTTCCGGATTTGTAGGCATGACTATTGCCACCTCTTCAAATGCAAGAACGGCAAACGCCTGTATATCCGGCCTTAATAAGGGACTTCGCGTTGCTTTCGGCGCAGGTTCGGTAATGGGCTTTACGGTTGTGGGCCTTGGCCTTCTTGACGTTTCGATCTGGTTTTCGCTTTTGAAGTACGCGTTCAAGTGCAACGCGCAGGAAATAACCTCTGCAATGCTTACTTTCGGTATGGGCGCTTCTTCTATGGCGCTGTTTGCGCGTGTGGGCGGCGGCGTGTTTACAAAGGCTGCCGATGTAGGCGCCGACCTTGTAGGCAAGGTTGAAGCAGGCATCCCCGAAGACGATCCGCGAAATCCTGCCGCTATTGCCGATAACGTTGGTGATAACGTAGGCGACGTTGCCGGTATGGGCGCTGACCTTTACGAATCTTATGTAGGTTCCATAACTTCAAGCTGCGCGTTGGGCGTTGTCGCTTTCGGCGGATTTGAGGGTATGGCGCTTCCGATGGCGCTTGCGGCAGTCGGTATTATATGTTCAATAGTAGGCACTTTCTTTGTAAGAACCAAAGAGGACGCAACGCAGAAAAATCTGCTTCGCAGTCTTTCAAGAGGAACTAATTTCGGCGCGATTGCCATTGCGCTGATTGCGCTTCCTCTTGTGAATCTCTGCCTTGCAGGCGATATAGGCAATTTTAAGTACATAGGTTTCTACTTCTCAATACTTGCGGGACTTTTGGCAGGCGTGTTCATCGGTCAGGCTACCGAGTATTTCACTTCCGATTCCTATAAGCCTACAAGAAAACTTGCGGCTAAATCGGAAACCGGTTCCGCAACCCTTATAATCGGCGGTTTGGGTCTCGGTATGCTTTCTACCGCGCTTCCGATAATAATAATTGCTGTCTGCATACTTGTTGCTTACTTTACTGCAGGCGGACTTAAAGATACAAATTCCACATACGGCCTTTACGGCATAGCGCTTGCCGCTGTGGGTATGCTTTCCACACTTGGTATAACGCTTGCTACCGACGCATACGGCCCTGTTGCCGATAACGCCGGCGGCATTGCCGAAATGGCAGGTCTTGATCCCGAAGTAAGGCGCAGAACGGACGCGCTTGATTCGCTCGGAAACACTACCGCTGCTACCGGCAAGGGTTTTGCTATCGGTTCTGCGGCGCTTACGGCACTGGCTCTTATCGCCTCTTACATAGACAAGGTAAAAGAGGTTGCCAAGGAAGGCACCGAAACCGTTTCGGTATTCAACATAATGGAGCCTAAGGTTCTTGTCGGTCTTTTCATAGGCGCGTGCCTGCCGTTTATATTCGCGGCGCTTACCATGGAATCCGTTGGTAAAGCGGCACAGTCCATAGTAAAAGAAGTACGCCGTCAGTTCAGGGAAATCAAAGGCATTATGGAAGGCAAGGCAGACCCCGATTACGAAACCTGCGTTGACCTTTGCACAAAAGCGTCACTTCGCGAGATGATACTTCCCACCATAATTGCAATCGTAGTTCCCGTGGCTGTCGGTCTGGTGCTTGGCTATCAGGCGGTTGTAGGTCTGCTTGCAGGCGCTACGGCAACCGGATTCCTGCTTGCTATATATATGTCCAATGCAGGCGGCGCCTGGGATAACGCTAAGAAGTATATTGAAGCCGGAAACTTCGGCGGCAAGGGCAGCGACAATCACAAAGCGGCAGTTGTGGGCGATACCGTAGGCGACCCCTTTAAGGACACTTCCGGTCCTGCTATCAACATTCTTATAAAACTGCTTTCAATGGTATCCATTGTATTTGCGGCGCTTGTAGTGAATTACAGCATAATGTAAATACCTTAAATTAAGACCCCCGACTTTGTCGGGGGTCTTTTGTATATAAAAGTTTACAAATGCAGAAAAACGGGATATAATGCAACTGACAAAATGTAACGGGCGGGTTTATCTCTTTCGGTAAAAGCACAGGCTCTTATTCGTCACACACTGTTGTTGTGCTTTGAATTTGTGTTGCAGCAAACAGAGCCGCGGTGTTTTTCGGGTGCGCGGCTTTGCTGCGCACCTTTTTAATGTAAGTTAAAAAACACGCAGCCCCGACAAAGTCGGGGCTGCGCGTCGGGTATTTAGGAGGTTATCCTTCTTTACTGTAATCTTCTTGATAATAGTCAACCGATTTTTCGTTTATAAGCGCCTTTACGGCGTCTTTATATTGGTCGGGGACTGTATATATCGAATCCTTGTCTGCGATAAGCACGGTGTCGCTCTTTTTAAACCAAAATACCGTAAATCCGCTTGTGCGTAAAAATGACGAATCATCACAGTAATAAACGCTGCATACCTCGCTCTCTTCAGAGGGCATATCCTCTTTATATTCAGTGCATGCCGCAAAGGCTTCGTCCACGGTTTTTTGCAGTGATTTATCAAGCGGTTCAAGGTATGTTCCGCAGGGGACACCATCTTTGTCAAACTTTGTAATCATCCAGGCAAGGGTTGTTAATTTGCCGTTCTTTATAATATCGTTGTACTTATCGTACACTTCCTGTTTTGCAAAAAACGCGTTCTGGTAATAAATAATTTCTTTGTTTGAATTTACGTAAATGTAAGTACCCATAAATCCCGAAAGCAGTACCGGAACATCTTTTTCGGTTATGCGGTAAGGCGTTTCGGTCTCGGTATAAAAGTAATCGTTGTATGGAAGCGCTTTATACACGCAGCCTTCAAGCTCTATTTGGGTTTTTCCGCTGTCAAGCCAGAAACATTGTTCTTTTTTCATTTTTTCAAGTTTGCTGCAGCCGGAAAGGGCAAATACAAGACCCACAACCGCTAAAGCCGCGGCAATCTTTTTTATAACGGATTTCATTTCTGCTCGCCGTCCTTTCTTTTTTTGAACACGCCGCAAACAAGCAACAGAAGTCCTATCGCGACGGTCAGTGTTACGGAAATGATTTTTTTCATTGCAAACCTCTTATTCAATATTAAGTTTTTTCTTCATAAGTACGCGTGTAATAAGGAAGAAAACAACGCTCAGTATAACGTTTATCAAAATAAGCGAAATAAAAATAATGTGTATCGCGCCGGAATAGTTTCTTTCGATCCAATCGCACACGGCGTCGGTAAAAATGAGAGCGCCGTAATTTGTGTAAAGAATAATCGCTATCGTACCGAGTATCTGATTAAATATATAGTAACCGAAATACACGCCGAACGCTGCAAGCACGCGCTTTGTTTTTGCCATTTGACCTACGGTTATGCAGGTGTAAATAAGCAGGAAGAAACTTGCGCACAGTGCAATTATCAGAATAACCGACTCGGCTATATAAAGGCCGCCGTTGAATTTAAAGAATTTAAAATAAAGTTTGGCAAGGTACGCAATTGCCTTAATTATTTCGTGGAAAACTTCGCCGGCGGTGCTTATTGCGGTTGCTACAAAAATGGAAATCAGCGCAAATATGTTGGCGCACACAGCCGTTATAAGTTTTGAAAAAATATGCTGCGCGTGGGTCGCCGGCAGGGTTAAGGTAAGATATCCTTCGGCGGTGTAAAGGTTTTTGTAAAACCTTGTTATGCAAACCACTTCCGTCATAACAACCGATACCAGCATCGCTATTATAAGCAAAACTATCGAGGATACGCTGAATATTTCATATGCATGACCGTCGGTTTCAAAAAACTGTATTATTCTTGTGATAAGCGCTATTGCAAGCAATACTATTTCCATAGGCAGTATCGTTTTTGCAAAAGCGGCAAAGTCGTATTTTAAAAGTTTCCTTACCATTTGAATACCTCCCTGAAGAGTTCATCAACACTCTTGCCGTTTTCATCCCTTATTTCGTCAACCGATTTCTGAAGAACAAGTTTGCCCTGCTTTATGAATATTACTTCGTCAAGCACAGACTCTATGTCCGAAATAAGATGCGTGGAAATTATTACAGAGGCTTCCGGATTGTAGTTGTTGATTATGGTTGAGATTATATAGTCGCGTGTGGCGGGATCAACGCCGGCTATCGGTTCGTCAAGAACGTAAAGTTTGGCGTTTCTGCTCATAACAAGTATCAGCGCCACTTTTTCGCGGTTGCCCTTTGAAAGTTTTTTAAGAAGCATATTTTCGTCTATGTCAAGATTAGAAAGCATTTTATATGCAAGTTCGGGACGAAAATCCGCAAAAAAGTCGGTAAATAATTCAACCGTTTTGCTCACCGTCATTGAGGGACTTAAAAAGTTATTGTCCGGAAGATAGGAAACAACCTTTTTGGTTTCCGTTCCGGGCGAATGTCCGTCAATTTCAATTGTGCCTGAGGTAGGCTGCAGCAGACCGTTTATAAGTTTTATAAGCGTTGTCTTGCCGCTTCCGTTGGGTCCTAAAAGACCGATTATTTTTCCGCTTTCAATGGTAAGGTTTACATCGTCAAGCGCTGCCGTATTGCCGAAACGCTTGCAAAGACCTTCTGTTTTTAAAAGTTCGCTCATTTATTGCACCCCTTTATAAGTTCTTGTATTTTTTCGGGCGTAGCCCCAAGTGCGGTCATATCACGCAGATATTCGCGCGTTTTTTCAAGGGAAAGTTCTTCTACAATGTCGGCGGCTTTTTGCGTGTTTTCACTTACAAACCAGCCCGACCCTCTTACCGAGGTAAGAAGTCCCTTTTCTTCAAGCGATTCAAAAGCGCGTTGTACCGTATTGGGGTTAACTGCCAGCGTAACCGCTACATCGCGCACGGAAAGAATTTTTTCGCCGCTTTTGTACTCGCCGCAGGCTATCATTACACAAAGTTGTTCTTCAATCTGTGGGCGTATCGGTCGCGCCTTGTTAATTTCCCAATTCAAAAACACCACTCCTTTCAAAACTGTATTAGTGTACTAATACAGTAATACGGTTTTAGGAGTTTGTCAAGTGTTTTTTTGAAAAACCCCAAAAATTTTTTAAATTTCTAAAACCGACACCCTTATATATAAGGCGGCACATCGTTAAATCAAATGCTTGACAAACAAGCGTGCCATGTAGTATAATCTTTGCATGTGGTGTATTACCCCTGCAAAATTGCGGAGGGAGGGAATGTTAAATGAGTCAGGTTAAAGTTAAAGAGAATGAGTCTCTTGATAATGCTCTGCGTCGCTTTAAGCGCCAGACCGCTAAGGACGGCGTTATCCAGGAAGTTCGCAAAAGAGAGCATTACGAAAAGCCCTCTGTAAAGCGCAAAAAGAAATCGGAGGCTGCTCGCAAGAGAAAGTTCCGCTGATCAGAGAAGGCGACTGCTGTTTGGTAGTCGCCTTTAAAATTAGGTGATAAAATGCTTTTAAAACCCGATATTAAACTTGACGGAATAACCGATATTACGGTAGATATATTAAAAAAGTACGGTATTGAAGGTCTGCTGCTTGACGTGGACAACACTATGTCCACCCACCACGGCACCGAGTTGGTTCCCGGACTTCGCGAATGGATATCCCTTATGCTTGAAAGCGGAATAAAACTTACCGTTCTTTCAAATTCGCTTAAATTCCGTATAGAGCCTTTTGCAAACAGAATAGGGCTGCCGTTTATAAGCACGGGACTTAAACCGCTGCCGTTCGGGTTTATCCGCGGCGCGCGCCTTATGAAACTTAAACGCAGAAAAGTTGCCATTGCAGGCGACCAGATTTTTACCGATGTATTGGGCGGAAACGCCGCCGGACTTAAAACAATACTCCTTACCCCCGTTAAACTTGAAACGTCGCTACGTTTCAGAATAAAGCGTAAACTTGAACGCGGGGTATATAAGTTATATAAAATCAAAAGAACGGAGATTTAGCTATGGCTTGCATTTTCGGACCTGCCGGTACTGCCGAAAGTTTTAAGGCAATGGGTTATAAAAGCAGTTTGCAGATACCCGAATATCTTGAGAAAATGGGACTTGACGCATTTGAATATCAGTGCGGCAGGGGCGTTAACATAGGCGAGGAAAAGGCGGCGGAACTCGGAAAACTTGCGAAAGAAAAGGGGATAACGCTGTCGCTGCACGCGCCCTATTATATTTCTATGTCGTCCCTGGAGGAAGAAAAACGCCTTAATTCGGTAAACTATATTTTAGCCTCTGCCCGCGCGGTAAACGCCATGGGCGGCAACCGTATTGTGGTTCACACGGGGTCCTGCGGTAAAATCAGCCGCGAGGAGGCGCTTTCGCTTGCTATGGATACGATGCGCCTTTCGCTTGCGGCGCTTGACCGTGAAAATTTAGGGCATATACACATATGCCCCGAAACGATGGGCAAGGTAAATCAACTCGGAACGTTAGAGGAGGTCCTGGCGCTTTGCGCTTTGGATGAACGGCTTATCCCTTGTATAGATTTCGGCCACCTTAACGCCCGTGACGGCGGTATTTTCAAGGAAAAAGCCGACTTTGCGCGTGTTTTTGACAGCATCGAAAACAAATTGGGCGCCGATAGGGCGCGGAACTTCCATTCCCATTTTTCAAAAATAGAGTATTCCGCAGGCGGCGAAAAACGGCATCTTACCTTTGCCGATACCGTTTACGGTCCTGATTTTGAGCCGGTAATGGAAATAGCGGCGAAAAGAGGCGCTTCGGTAAGGTTTATTTGCGAATCTGCCGGTACGCAGTCGGAGGATGCGCTTGCTATGAAAAACTATTATTTATCGCTTTTATAATTTAATAAGATAACAAAAAGGCAGTCGATTTTCGACTGCCTTTTTTGTCTGCGGGGGTTATTTATCAACGGTCACTTCTTTGCCGTAAATTAAGGACGATACCGTTTTAACGACGTCTTCCGCCGTCAATTGCTCTGCGATAAGCCGGTACTCGATCCCGTTATATTCAAATTCTGCCGTATACATATCATAAAATCCCGATGGGTCGTGCTTATCGGAGTAGTACGGCACACTGTTGTACCCGAAAGTTACTTTTACGCCGTTTATATCGGTGGTTTTAATCCCGCCTTCGGACGGAGTGTAAACGCAATCGCTTAAAAGACCCACTTTAGAAACCGCAAGGCTGAATCCCTTTACGGCTGCCGTAACGCCGTCGGTAAGTTTGGGGCTGCCGTCCTCGTAATAAGCGTGGTAAAAGCCTAAATATACCGTATCCTCGATTATTTTTCCGTTTTTGTCCGTGATAATCGTTGCAGTCCCGTTTGCGGCGGCAGCAAAAAGCCCTTTCGGAATATATACAGGCGTCAGGTCTTTGTCGTAGTAATCAATTATTTCGGCTTTACCCCACACTGCGGTATTGTAAAGTTCGGGGTCGTACCAAACGCGGGCGACGTCCTCTGCCGCACCGGTTTCATTAAAGAAAACATTATTCATACTGATATGGATTTCACTATTGTTTATTAAAGGTGCGCCGTTTTTTTCGCCGTAGTGATTTGCAAGAGCAAAAACCGCGAAAGCGGCAATAATTGCAAAACAGGCCGCAGCGGCGCCCAATTTTATGCGCACGCGGCTTTTTGCGCGGTAGTTTACGGCTTCGGTGTAGTATTTATCGTCAAGTTCGCCAAGCGATGCCAAAAATTTTTCTGCGTTCATACAAATATTCCCCTTTCACTCAGGTATTGTTTCATTTTTCGGCGGATAAGAGAAAGCCTTGCGGATACGTTCTTTTCGGAAATGCCTACCTGCTTTGCTATATCGGCGTATGAGTCTGCGAAAAAATAACGGCGCATAAAAATAACACGTTCTTTCACGGTCAGCGTATCAAGAAAACACGCTGTTACGCGCGCAAGTTCCTTTTCGTCAAGCGCGTTTTCAACGGTTTTCGTATCCGCAAAAACGGCTTCGATTTCGCTTAACGCTACTGTATAGCGGCTGCCGCGTTTGGCGGCGTTTTTGCTTTTGTAGGCTTTAAGCGAAATGTTGCGTACAATTTTTACAATGTAGGGAAGCAGCAAATCGGGTCTTGCGGGCGGAATAGCGTTCCACGCGCCTAAAAAGGCGTCATTCACGCACTCCTCCGCGTCCTGCCTGTTCCCTAAAATATTGTAGGAAAGTTTGCGGCAGATTTTTCCGTACTTGTTATCAAGTTCGCAAACCGCTTGCTCGGAACGTTCAAAAAACAAACGGATAATTTTTTCATCGTCTGTCATCTTGCAGCCTCCTTTCCGCCTTCACCTATATACTACGTTTTTGGCGTTAAATACTAAAAAATAAAATCTTTTTAAAATAAAAAACCGCTTAAAAAGCGGTTTTTGTAATAATATTTCAGCGAACGACATTTACGGGATTGCCGCTTAAAAATGCTTTAATATTATTTGCCACGGTGTTTACAAGCCGTTTTCTTGTGGAAAGCGGCGCCCACGCCGTGTGAGGGGTTATTATTATGTTCGGTGCGTCAAAAAGTTTGCAGTCTGCGCTCATCGGTTCGGATTTTAAAACATCCACCGCCGCGCCGCAAAGTTTGCCGCTATTCAGCGCGTCAAACAGGTCGCTTTCGCAAACAAGACCGCCGCGCGCCGTGTTTATAAAGAAAGCGCCGTCGCGCATTTTTGAAAATGCGTCCGCATTGAACATATCGCGGTTTTCGTTGTTAAGAGGACAGTGAACGGTGATTATGTCCGAAGTTTTAAGCAGTTCATCAAAACTTACAAAATTTACGCGGTCGTCGCACCGTGGACTGCGGTTATAAACCGAAACGTTCATCGAAAAAGCGAGTGCAATATCCGCAACCCTTTTGCCTATATTGCCGTAACCCACTATTCCCAGCGTTTTGTTTGCGAGTTCATCGGTCGGGATATTAAGCAGGGAAAAGGTTTCGGCATTTTTCCATTTGCCTTCCTTTACAAGCGCATCATAATCCCGAACGCGGCTGTAATGCGAGAGAATGTAGGCAAAGGTCTGCTGCGCTACGGCGTCGGTCGAATAACTTCCGGCGTTGCATACCGTAACGCCGTTTTTTGCAGCCGAAGCCATATCGATATTATTATACCCGGTCGCAAAAAGGCCTATATATTTAAGGGATTTTGCGGCGGCAAAAACCTCCGCCGTTACGGGCGTTTTGTTGCAAAGCAGTATATCCGCGTCGGCTATCTCTCTTAAAACTTCATCTTCGGTAAGATTTCCGCAAAACACAACATCTCCGAAAGATTTAAAAACATCAAGCGAAAGGTCGCCGTTTTGCGTAAGAGTGTTGCAGTCGGTAATAAGAATCTTCATTTTTTTGACCTTTTGTTTCTGTCGGCAGCGTTTTTTGCCGTAACTTTGTGCTTTGTGCCGTCCGGCTCTACTATATATAAATTGTCTAACTGTCCCGTAAGACTTGCCTTAAAAGCGTCTATATATTCACGCCGCAAAACTGCCTGTTCTGCGGTTTCTTCCTCGGTAAGACCGGTTTCACGCTTCTTTTTTGCAAGAAAGTTTATTCTTGCTATCTTTTCTTCTGTCATACTGTTTAAATCTCGTTTCTGCCCTGAAGCGCCCTTGTAAGGGTGTATTCGTCGGCATATTCAAGGTCGCCGCCCACGGGTATTCCGTAAGCAAGGCGCGTTACCTTAATACCCATCGGTTTTACAAGGCGCGAGATGTAACTTGCGGTTGCTTCGCCCTCTACCGTGGGGTTTGTCGCCATTATTATTTCCTTTACGCTGCCGTCGGCAAGACGCGACATAAGTTCCTTTATTTTAAGTTTATCGGGACCTATGCCGTCAAGCGGAGAAATAACGCCGTGCAGAACATGGTAAAGACCTTTATATTCGCGTGTGCGCTCGAAAACATTTACGTCGCGCGGCTCTTCAACAACGCAAACGGTGGTTTTGTCCCGCGCGGAATCGCCGCAAACGGGGCAGATTTCCGTATCGGTAAATCCCTGGCACACCTTGCAGAAATGTATTTTCTCCTTGGCGGCGGTAAGCGCTTTCGCAAAGGATTTTGCATATTCGGGCGGTTGTTCCAAAATACTGTACGCAAGCCGCTGGGCGGTTTTTCTGCCGATTCCCGGCAGGCGCGCAAACTGATTTATCAGTTCGTTTAATGAGGGAATATCGTTACTCATCTTTAAAGACCCGGTATATTAAGTCCGCCGGTTATGGCGCCCATCTCGTTTTCGGCGGTTTTTGCGGCGTTCTGTATTGCTTCGTTTACCGCAACGGTAATAAGGTCTTCAAGCATTTCCGCGTCGTCCGGGTCAACCGCTTCAGGTTTAATTTTAAGTGATTTTATAAGATGTTTACCGTCTACGGTAACCTCTATAAGACCGCCGCCCGAAGTGGCGGAGTATTCGCGGTTTTCAAGGTCTTCCTGCAGCGCTGCCATATCTTCCTGCATTTTTTGGGCTTTTTGAAGCATCTGGTTCATATTTCCGCCGCCGGAGTTCGGTATTCTTACTTTCATTTTTTTACCTCTCAGTTTTCAAGATCTTTTAATTTATCGGCAAAGGCGGCAAGCGGATCGCCGACCTTTTCCGGTTCGTGTTTTTTATAGGGACCCAGTTTGTACGTTTTGCCAAGAATTTTTTCCGCGGCTTTGCGTATCGACTCACGGTACACGGTGCTTTTGCCGCCGTAAAGTGAACGGAACTGGCTGTTTTCGGTGTCGATAAGCAAACGGTCGCCGTAAATATATGCCTTTGAATCACCTAAAACCCCTGCGATTATCGGGCAGGTGGTTTGAAGAACCGCCAGAATGTCCTCCCATTCGGGAAGAGGGCGTTCGTCCGCAGTATCTGCGGTATTTGCCGCCGTTTCAAAGGCGGCGGTATTTTCGGCAGGTTCTGCCGCGGCGTCGGCAATTGCGGTCTCGGGTCCGTAATCCTGCGGATATTCGTCCGCCGGCGGTGCATCGGAGCCTAAAATTTCGGGCGGTTGTTCGGAAACGTCCGCCGAAACCGCGCTGCCGTTTTCGGCGGATTCCGGCTGCCGTGCCGCAGCAGGTGCCGCGCGCAGGTTGTTTATTTTCGATTCAAGCGCCGCTATGCGAAGTTCAAGACTTGCGGCGTCAAGCCGTATTTCGGGATTGCAAAGCCTGATAAGCGCCATTTCTACGGAAGTTCTGCCGCCGTCCGACTGTATTTCCGCACGGGCGTTTTGCAGTATGTTAAGTATTGCAATTACTTCTCTTACGTCAAATTTTTCTGCCTGAACCGTAAGTTCCGAAAGCCGCTTTTTAGAGCATACTATCGGCAGTTTTTCGCTTTTAACCGTTTTGATTATCATTATATCGCGGAAGTGACGTATAAGTTCCGAGGTAAGACGCTGCATATCTACGGAGGATGCGTGCAGTTCGTCTATAAGCATAAGGGCTTTTTCGGTATCGCCGGCCTTTATATAATCGGCAAGGTGCAGAAGGTAGTCGTTGCCCGCCATGGAGCAAACCCTTGCTACTGTTTCTTCGGTTATTTCTTCGCCCGATGCCGCACAAAGGTCAAGGATACCGAGTGCATCACGCATGGCACCGTCCGCAACGCCGGCAATAAGCGCGGCGCCCTCTTTTGTAAGGGAAAATCCTTCTTTGCCTGCTATTTCAAGCAAACGGGCGGCAATCACATCGCTGTCTATCCGCCTGAAATCAAAACGCTGGCAGCGGGAAAGTATGGTTGCGGGAAGTTTGTGAACTTCGGTGGTGGCAAGAATGAAGATCACGTGCGCGGGCGGTTCTTCAAGCGTTTTCAGAAGCGCATTGAAAGCGCCGCCGGAAAGCATGTGAACCTCGTCTATTATATACACTCTGTATTTAAGCGCAGCGGGCGGGAAATTCACCTGATCGCGCAGTTCGCGCACATCGTCCACACGGTTGTTTGAAGCCGCATCTATTTCAACAATATCCGTGGCGGTTCCGGCATTTGCCGCAAGGCAGGCGGAACACTTGCCGCAGGGGTCGCCGTTTTGGGGGTCAAGGCAGTTTACCGCCTTTGAAAGTATTTTTGCGCAGGTTGTTTTACCGGTGCCGCGCGTTCCCGTAAAGAGATATGCGTGCACTATCCTGCCTTCTTCTATACCGTTTTTAAGCGTTTTTGTTATGTGGTCCTGACCCACAACATCCGAAAAAGTCTGCGGACGGTATTTTCGGTAAAGCGCCTGATATGCCATTGATTCACCCCGTTTTTTCTTAAAAAAACTTGCACACTGTGTCGTACGAATGAGCCGATTTGCTGCGCGCACGGGATAAACTGCTTAATGCTGCTCGGTTCCCCGCCTGACATGGTTCGCAGTCTCCCATCGCACAGGACCCGCCCATTCGCACGACACAATATGCAAGGATCATAAAACATTATAATATATTTTTTCATTATTTACAAGTGCTTAACACAAAATGTTGAAAAAAATTCATATTATTGGTATAATATCTTTTAAAGACTCGGCGCGTGCGCAAAATGCGGCGTGCATATTTTAGGGAGGTGCAAGAATGCAGTGTATAAAGGTTGAAGAACTTTTCGATCTTTCGCATACGGCGGCAGCGCCGCTTTTGGCGGAAGTTACTTATCCGTTTGAAGCGTTGCCCCGAATATCCGATTTTATTATCGGATTATCGAAAACGCTCGACCCGGAAAAGTTTGAAGAAACAGCGCCCGGCGTTTTTATATCAAAAGGCGCAAAGGTGGCAAAAAGCGCGTGCATAAATCCGCCCTGCATTATTGAAGAAGGTGCCGAAATACGGCACTGTGCCTTTATAAGGGGAAACGCTCTTATAGGAAAAAACTGCGTTGTCGGCAATTCTACCGAACTTAAAAATGTAATACTTTTTGATAACGTTCAGGTTCCGCACTATAATTATGTGGGCGATTCGATTCTGGGATACCGTTCGCACATGGGCGCGGGCTCAATAACTTCAAACGTTAAGTCGGATAAAACGCCGGTAGTAATAAAATGGGAAAAGGAAATTTCCACCGGTATGAAAAAGGTCGGCGCGTTTTTGGGCGATAATGTTGAAGTGGGCTGCGGCAGCGTTTTAAATCCGGGCACGGTGATAGGCAGGAACACAAACGTTTACCCGCTTTCTTCCGTAAGGGGTGTTATTCCGCCGGACAGCATATATAAAAACAGCGGCGAGGTAATTAAAAAACGATGAGTGTGGAATTATGGGACATTTATTCCGCAAACGGCGCGAAGATAGGAAAAACTACCGTGCGCGGAAAAGGAGCATTAAAGCAGGGTGAATATCACCTTGTGGTGCATATCTGGATAGTGTCGTCAAGCGGTGAACTTTTAATACAGCGCCGTTCGGACAAAAAAAGGCTTATGCCCGGCGAATGGGCAGCCACAGGCGGCGCGGCGGTTGCAGGCGAGGACTCTTTTAAAGCGGCAAAACGTGAACTTTTTGAAGAATTGGGCATAATGTCGGATGAGGAAACGCTTAAAAAACTGTTCAGAATAAAGCGCAGAAATTCGCTGCTTGACGTGTATGCGATAAACAGCGATGTTACCGCCTGCGACCTGCATTTGCAGGAAACCGAAGTGGCGGAAGCAAAGTGGGTAAGCCGCGAAGTGCTTACCTCTATGATAAAGAACGGAAAATATCATGATTACGGCAGGGAATACTTTGCTAAACTTTTTGAAAATCTTGATAAATTCCGATTTGTTGTTTGCAAAAAGAATTAAGGAGTATATATGAACGAAAACGGTTCAAAACTTACCTGCAGCGCATGCCATGCGTATCTGTTTGATGACGATGATGTTGTGTACTGCCCCGTATGCGGCGCGCCGCATCACAGGGAATGTTATAACGAAATAGGGCACTGCGCGCTTGAAGATAAGCACGGCACGCCCGAACAGTATGACTCTTCAAAAAATGCGGCTGCGATAAGACCCGACGCCTCCAACAGCGACGGCGTAAAAAGAATAAAATGCGCTATGTGCGGAAACGTATATAACGCGGCGGACAGTTCCTGCGGAAACTGCGGCGCACCTAACCCTGCACGCGCGGGCGGCGCTGCTTTTCAGTTTGATTTTTTGGGCGGCGTTCCTGCCGATATGGATTTGGGCGACGGCGTTACCGCAGACGAAATGAAAGAGTTTGTCATACTTAACACGCAAAGGTATATACCGAAATTTGCCGCAAATAAACTCGGCAAAAAGGCGTCTTTCAACTGGCTTGCTTTTTTATTCCCATGCGGTTGGTTTTTAAGCCGCAAGATGTATAAGATAGGCGCCGTTATAGGCGCGGTTACAATAGCGCTTACAATGCTTGTGTTCCCGTTACAGTCGGCGCTTGCTTCGTTTATTTCGGACAGTACCGATGTTTATTCGCAGGCGCTTACGGTTTTAAGCGAAAATCTGGGCAGGATAGGCGTTCCTGCAATCATATCTGCAGCGGCAGGCAGCGTGCTTAATATAGTTCTTCGTATTTTATGCGGAATTTTCGGGGACTTTATATACCGCAATCACTGCATAGCGGCGGTAAAGGATATAAAAGAAAACAGCAGTGATATTGAGGAGGATATGCGCCGCAGGGGCGGCATTAACATATTTATGTTTGCCGTAGGTCTTGCCGCGGTAAGTTATATTCCGGGAATTATTGCGGCGCTTGCCGGAATTTAGAATATTTTTCAGGAGATCTGAGTTTATGGAAAACAAGGAAAATATTTGTCCCGAATGTTCGGAAGTAAACGAAAGCGAGTATTATTTCTGCAAAAACTGCGGCGCACCGCTGAAACCCCTTCCCGAAAGCGGCAGGCGTAAGACGGAAAGAAAAAAACGCCGCAAGGGGAAAACGGTGGATATTCCCCTTGTTTTGAACAGTGCGGCGGAAGATTTTGCCGATCCCGACTGGAAGTACGGCGACGGCTGTACCGATGAAAACAAACCGGACGGGAATTCGTCCGCGCAGGAAAGCACAAACGCGCAGGGCAAAAACGAAAATTTCGGTTTCGGCACAGAAGAGGGTAATTCTTATACCGCAACGCCCTCTTTTACCTACACGCCGTACGGTTCTGTTATTGACAGTATAGACGGTATTCCCACGGAGGATATTTCCGCATTTATAGGGAAAAAAGCGGGCAAATACGTAAAGAAATTTTCGGATATGCAGGTTTCCGGTTCAAAGGTTTCGTGGAACTGGGCTGCTGCCGCGCTTTCCTTTTTCTTAGGACCTTTAGGCGCCGCCGTTTGGTTTTTCTACCGCAAAATGTACAAGTGGGGATTTATAGCCGCAGCGGTAACGCTGGTGCTTTTTTCTGCGGTTCTGGTATCATATAACGCCGGACTTCCCGGAAATAATGCAAGGGAATCGGGAATTCTTGCAGAGGACGATACGATTATTCCGGCGGAAAACGACGAGTTTGTACTTTACGATGCTGCAAGCAGCATGTATTCGTTTTTTTCTACTGCGGTCACTATTCTTACGGGACTTTTTGCCACAAAACTTTATAAAAAATTCGTTGTAAAAAGCATAAAGCGATATATGGCTTTAAATCCCGACCCGCGGTATTATAAAATAGGTCTGTCGATAGCGGGCGGAACCTCAGGCGGCGCGGTGGCGCTGCTTATAACGGCATTTGCCTTTATTTTACCGATATTTGGATATCTTACAAGAATTGTTTGAGTGAGGAAAAATTATGAAGATTACAAAGGCTATCATCCCTGCGGCGGGACTTGGTACAAGGGTGCTTCCGGCGTCCAAAGCCTGCCCTAAAGAAATGCTCCCGATAGTGGATAAACCCGCTATCCAGTACATAGTGGAGGAAGCCGTTGCGGCAGGGATAAAGGATATACTTATAATCACCAATCGCGGCAAAGATATTATCGAGGACCATTTTGACCATTCCTTTGAACTTGAAAGCAATCTTGCCGCCAAGGGCAAAACCGACACGGTAAAGGAACTTTCCGCGGTGGCAGATATGGCCAATATCTTTTTCCTGCGCCAAAAAGAGACCCGCGGATTGGGCGACGCGGTGCTTCGCGCGCGCAGTTTTGCAGGCGACGAGCCTTTTGCAGTGCTTTACGGCGACGACGTTATAATAGGCGACGTTCCGGCGATAGGCGAACTGTGCGAAGCCTGTGAAAAGTACGGCAAGAACGTTGTGGGAATAAAACAGGTACCCGATGAACTTATCGTAAAATACAGTTCGCTTAAAGCGGAACCTGTGGGCGATAAACTTTACAACGTTACCGATATGATTGAAAAGCCGAGCCTTGAAACCAAATTTTCAAACTTTTCCATACTTGGCAGGTGCGTGCTTAAACCCGAAATTTTCGATATTCTCGAAAAAACGCCGTTGGGCGCGGGCGGCGAACTTCAGCTTACCGACGCAATGGCGCAGTTTGCGCGCAGCGGCGATATGTTGGGGGTTGATTTCAGCGGCACGCGCTACGATATGGGAAACAAACTCGGCATAATGAAAGCAAACGTTGAAGTGGCGCTTAACCACAGTGAAATAGGCGCGGATTTCAGGAAATATTTAAAGGAAATAGCAAAAACCTTATGAAAAAATATACAACCCTTTATTTTGATATCGACAATACCCTTCTCGACTTTTACGCTTCGGAAACCCACGCCGTAAAAAAGGTGTTTGAAAAGCACGGTCTGCCGTCGGACAACGGCACGGTGGCGCTTTATTCCGCGATAAATAAAAGTTATTGGGAAAAGTACGAAAAAGGAATTATGAAACGCGACGATATATTGGTGGCGCGCTTTAAGGAAACCTTGGAAAAACTGGGGGCGGCGGACGACCCTGCGGCTGTCAATGCCGACTATTTTCATGAACTTTCCGCCTGTCATTTTAAAATGCCCTTTGCCCGGGAAATACTTGGATATCTAAAAGGTACCGGATACCGCATTTTTGCTACAACCAACGGAGTTGCCAAAACGCAGTATAAGCGGATAAGCGAATCGGGACTCTCGGAGTTTTTTGACGGTATTTTTGTATCGGAAGAGGTAGGTTCGCAAAAACCTTCCCGTGAATATTTTGATTTTGTCACGGCAAACACTCTCGAAAAGGACAAAAGCAGGATTCTTATTATAGGCGATTCAATGACTTCCGATATAAAGGGCGGCATAAACGCCGGCATAGACACCTGCTGGCTCGATGCTTTCGGAGAAGAAAGACTGTTTTCGCCTACATACACCGTAAAAGAATTATCGGAACTTAAAAAAATACTTTAAAAAACGGGGCGTACGCCTCGTTTTTTTCAGTTTGCATATTACGCACGGCGCGCGAATATATTGAAGTAAAAAGAACAATATGGAGCGTGCGTACAGTATGGAAGATAAAATCGTCAAGGCGTTGATTTATGAAAATAAAACCGTTTTAAGCGAATCGGCGGAACAACCGATAGATATTGACTTTACCTTGCCCGAATATTATCCCGATGTTTCACGGATACTTAAATGCTGTGCGGTCGCGCGGATATCCTCTAAAGGGACTAACGGAACTTCGGTCACCTGCGAGGGCACGGTTACCGTAACCGTTATATATGCCGATAACGATAATATGCTTAATTCTTACGAGTATCAGTATCCGTTTTCAAAGAACTTTGAAACGCAGGGGTTTGACGGCAACATCTGCCTTTGCGCCCGCGCCGCTACCGATTATATCAACTGCCGTGCGGTGACCGCCAGAAAGATTGATGTTCACGGGGCGGTAAGCATAACCGTTACCGCAACCGAAATGGCGGCGTTTGAAGCAATATCCGATATCGACAGCCCCGATGTTGAGATAATGCGTAAAACGGTATCGGCATATATGCCGATGTTCTGCGGAGAAAAAAGCCTTATTATCGAGGAAGAAACCGAAATCGGCGCAGGGGCCAAGGATGTCAACTGCATTATAAGGTACGACGGCACCGCCACGGTAAAGGAAAGCAAACTTCTTGCCGGAAAGGCGGTTGTTAAGGGCGAACTCGGTATAAATCTGCTTTACTGCAATGATGACGGAGAAATAGTAACACTTAGGGAAGACATACCCTTAAGCGGAATAATAGAGACCGACAGCACCGGCGAAGATTGCGGGCTTGACGTTACAGCCGAGATAGCGGCGCTTGAAATTAAACCGAAGTCCGACGCCGACGGCAGAACGCGCGGTTTTTCAATAAACGCCAAGGTCCTTTTGTGCGTCAAAACTTTTTGCAATAACGAAGTAACGCTTCTGCTTGACGCCTATTCAAGAAAATACGAAACCGCGGTTACAAAAGGCGAACTGAATATAAACAGAATAGCCGACAATATAAACGAAACCTTTGCCGTTAAGGGAACATTACCTTTTGAAGAAGGGCAGATAGCCAAGGTCACCGATCTTTGGTGTAATATAAAAAGCACCTCTTCAAGGTTTGAGGACGGCGCCTTTGTTGCCGACGGCATAATCGCGGTAAGTATGATAGTTGAGGACGCAGACGGCGTGCCCGCTTTTTATGAAAGGGAAATACCTTTCAACTACCGTTATGCCGTAAGCAACTGCTGTGATTCGCTTTTTGCGGAACCGCAGATAACGGTACAGTCATGCTCCTACACCCTTACCGCCGATTCAAACGTGGATGTAAGGGCGGATATCGGGGTAAACGCTGCGGTTTACGAACGTGAACGGCTAAATCCGGTAGTAGATATTACGGTTGACGAGGAAAGACCGGCGCACAGGTGTCTTGAATGTGCTATGGTGGTCTACTTTGCCTCTGCAGGAGAAAGCATATGGGATATAGCATCAAAATATCTTGCGGATATAGACGAGGTTAAAAGAATAAACGAAACCGAAGACGATGTTCTTAAAACCGACAAAACGCTGCTTATTCCCGTTTGCTGAGAAAAACGAAAATTTTAAAAACACTTTTTTCTCTTCTGATGTAATAAAGAAAGGGAGCGCTCCTTATGGGGCGCTCCCTTTCTTTATGGTGATAAATCGAGCGTGCCGATTCTTCGGCACGCTCAGTTTATCAGATAGTTGCGAACGGTTTATTTCTTCGCGTCTACGCGGCTGTCCTTCGGACGGTTTGTTATTTCCTGACCGAGAGAGAATTTGTGATATCTGCCGTACGCCGAGTCAAGCGTCGCGCTGTCGCCCGAGAAGATACCCTCGCTTACACCGTCGTAAACAATATCTTTAATATCAAAATTATACCTTCTGTAAAGGTAACCGGGTTTTCCTACGCGTATGTTTTCAAACCTTAATCCCTTAAGTTCTTCCGGCAAAAAGTCTTTTGTGGAATTGATTGCGGCGTTAAACGTGTCTTCGTTTGAACGAAGCGACACATTGCGCAAAACAACGTTGTCGCAGGAGAAACTTCTTGTAAAGGTAACGCCCACTTCGTTTCTGCCGTATGTCTGGAAGTTTTCAAGGAATACATCCTGCATAGGTTCGTTAAATACTATGCCGCGCTGCGCATTTGTGGAAATGTTACGCAGCGTAACGTTTCTGAAATCGCCCATGCGGCGCGGATGGTCTTTTACAAAATAAGTGTTTGCCATACCGAAAGTTATTACCGCACCGGATATCGTTTTGCCGGTATCGTGTACGTTTTCTACCGTTATGTTGTATTCCTTTGCGCCGTCCTCGCACAAAAATCTTATAAGATAGCAGCCGTGCGTGGAAGATGTTATGTTCCTTATGTTTACATCGTGTATGTCAAAGGACTTGCCCTCTACATGGAGCGCGGTTTCGGGTACTAAATCGTCAAAGGGAAGCGCGGTAAGGGCTACCGTGTCGTCGCCCGTCATACCCGTTATGTTTTCTATGGTTATGTATTCGCAGCCTATTCGCAGGTCTATGCCGTCCTGATTTTCGCTTGTGGCGTGCATTTCAAAGTCAATATCGGAAATTTTGCCGTAGCGGCAGTATATGCAGCAGATACTCCACCAACGTGATTCTTTTATGTAAAGACCCGAAATGCGGAAATCGCGCACATTGTGCAGGAATATAAGCAGGTTTACGCTGAGTCTCGGATACTTTTCCGGGTTGTCGCGGTGCATCTGTTCTACAAGTCCGTTGTGCAGTCCGCCGTCAAGCAAAGCGTTGCCGCTGCCGATAATGTTTATGTTGTGCTGCTCGCCCGCCATGGTGTTGCCCTTAGTGGTAAGGCAGTTTTCGTTTCTGAAAATGTTATCAAAAATGCCTTCGCAAAGCCTTAAGTGGGCGTCCTCTATTATAATCGTTATATCCGAAGGCAGCAAAACCGCTTTTTCGATGTTCCATATATTTTCACCCGTTCTTGCGTTAAAACGCGGAATTACAACACGGTTTGTACCCGTTTTTTTTGCGTAATCAACGGCGTTCTGTATGGTTTGCGCGTCGCCTTCCGCAAAAAACTCTTTTTGTGATGCCGAAATTTGTGTGCACATTAAATGTCGTCCTCCTCAATAGTGCCGTCAAAGCGGTTGTCTTTGGGTCTGCAGGTTATTTCCTCGCCGCAGAAATAACGGAAATATCTGCCGTAAGAAGAGATCGGTTTTCCGAAATCTTCGGTCGCAAAGCCCTCTTTGGGTTCTTCGTATCTGAAGTCTTCAACAGGGAACTGCGAACCGCGGAAAACGTAGTTAAGCGACTTTGAACGGAATGTTACGGCTTTCATATCCTCAAATGCGTCGGCGCCGCATTTGCACTTAAAAAGGCAGTCGGCGTAATCGGGATACGGATCGTACACAAAGTTTCTTATCGTAACGTTAGAGGCCTTGAAGTTTTCATGGAAAAGTATGCCGGTGTTGCACTTGCCGAAAATCGAAAAGTTTTCTATAAGCATATTTTCGCACGGTCCTGCAAGGCTTATTCCCTTGTGGGCGCAGGTGCGTACGTTGCGGATGGTAATATCTTTCATATCGCCCATCTGGACGCCCTTTTCTCTTGCGAAGAAGTCCGAGCGGTCGCCGATAATAAAGGAAGCGCCGTTTATACTTCTTGCAGTATCAAGTATGTTCTCTGCAATAACCGAGTATACTTTTGCGCCGTCCTCGCACAAAAGGCGTACGATTCCGCAGCCGTGGGAGGAGGAAATTACGTTCCTTATAATAACGTCATGGATATCCCAGTCCTTGCCCTTTACCTCGCGGCATTTCTGGGTATAGGTTAGGGGGATAGCGGTAAGGGCTATCGTATCGTCGCCCGTGATGCCCGTAATGTTTTCTATTATTATCTGGTTGCAGCCTACCCTAAGGTCTATACCGTCCTGATTTTCCATAGTGCCGTGATTTGAAAAACAAAGGTTGTGCAGGTGACCCATTCTGCAATAGAAGAAGCAAAGCGCCCACCAACGCGAATTTACAAAATGTATTCCGCTTATTTCAAAGTTTCTTACATTGCTGAAGAATACAAGCAGGTTTACCGTCATCGGCGGATGTTTTCCGGGTTCGTCGCGGTGCGATTGTTCACAAAGACCGTTTAACTTGCCGCCGTCTATGGTGGCGCTGCCGAGACCCTTTATGCGTATATCGTGCTGTTCGTTTTCGATATAGTGTTCCTCTTCGGTGTGAACGATCTTGTTTCGGAACATATTGTCAAACACACCGTCTGCCATACGCAGGTGGGCGTTGTCAATTATAACAAGTATGTCGCTTGGCAGAAGTATGGCTTTTTCAATGTTCCAAACCTCTTCACCCGTGCGCGGATTTACACGCGGTATAACCACTTCGCGCACTCCGCTTTCCACGGCGTAATCCACCGCAGCCTGAATAATTTCGCTGTCGCTGTCTTTCATAAATCGGCTGTCATCAGCGTAAATACAGTTCATAAAAATTTCCCTCCGTTAAGTTTTCACTGCGCGTCTTCTGTATTCGCGCGGCGTCATTTCATATTTTGATATAAAGTTACGGTTAAAACTCCGCATGGATTTAAAACCGTTGCTTTCCGCAATTTCGTTTATCGAAAAGTCGCTGTTTATAAGCATTTCCGCTGCGTTCTGCAACTGTATCGACCTTATATACTGGTGGAACGAGCAATGCAGTTTTTCGCAGAAAAGATGCGAAACGTAGTTTTCATTAAGTCCCAACACCCTGGCGATTTTCGTGCGGGAAGGATTTTCCGCGTAATGGTCGTGGATGTAGGAAAGCGCTTCTTCTATCTTTTCGTCGTGCCTTATAACGGCGTCCTCAAAATAAAGGTAACTCAGCGCCTTGCCAACAATGGTCCTTGCAAAGGATATTTTGTAGGCGTTGTCGGCAGTTTCAAACTCTTTAAAATACAGATCAAAAAGAGCAGACAAAACTTCCGTATCGGCGTCCGGACCCCTTATTATCGGAAAAACAGGTCTTTTAAGGGACAGTGTGTTTCCGTAAGGCTTCAATATGTCCATGGGAACGATAAGCAGGTACCCTTCCGTGTCCTCGTATTCGGGTATTGAATGTATAAGGTCCGGAAAAATCACCGCAATATCGCCGGCGTAAACTTTATAAGCGGTTTCGTCTATATTTAACGTAAGCGATCCCTTTTTTAAGAAAAGTATTTCAATTGCGTGATGCATACAAGGACGTGCAAAAAGTTTGTGCCGCACATGGAAATATATATCGGACTTTTTTTCAAAAACAAAATTCAAATAACTCACCACCCGAGATTACTTTTTGTCTGTATTGTATATAATAACACAAAATTTTTACATTGCACCCATAAATTGCTGTGCTAAAAAGCCATATCGCGAAAAGAAACAGTCAAAATGTCAGCAACGTATTGAAAAAGCGTTTTGGCTGTCTTAAAATAATTACAGACGGGATAATTGCGCTTAAAAACCGTTTTTACTTTAACCTTAAGGTGGTAGACTATGAAAAAGATAATTTCGTTATTTTTATCGCTGACGTTTGTGTTAACACTGTGTTCTTGCGGTAAAAAAGCAAACAGCGGAAAAACCATCGCGGCTTCTGTCGGGAAGGGCGATTTTCGTGCCGGATTTGCAAGGGTTGAAATTGTGCCCGACGAATCCGTTCCGCTTGCGGGACTCGGCAACACCGAAAGACGAATGTCAACGGGATATATCGATCCTATATATATAAACGCGGTTGCGTTTGCCGATGAAAACGGCGATGTTCTTGCAACGCTTGTGTGCGATAACGTTAAAATTCAAAAGGTAATATCCGATGTGGCGCTTAAAAAAATAAGCGAGGAAACGGGCCTGCCTGAGGATCACATATTTATTTCCGCAACGCATACGCATTCGGCGCCCGATACCGGCAACACAAAGATATCCAGTGTAATAAGGTACAACTCGGCATTTATAAACTGGATGGTTGACGCCGTAAAGCAATCCATAGCGGACCTTAAAAGCGCAAAAATATATATGGGTACAACCACCATTACGGGGTATAACTTTGTTCGTCACTACCTTTGCAAGGACGGTACATATGCGGGCGATAACTTCGGCGATTATTCAAGCGGCATAGTTCGCCACGAAACCGAAGCCGACCACGAAATGCGCCTTGTAAGGCTTGAAAGGAAAGACGGTAAAGACATACTTATGACCAATTTCCAGGTTCATCCCACGATGAACTGCGGCGACACCGAATGCGATGTTTCGGCTGACCTTGTGGGGATTTTCCGCGATAATATGGAAGAAATGAACGATGTTCACTGCATCTATTATCAGGGCGCTTCGGGCAACATAAATCCGCGAAGTGAGATAACAAGCGAAACGCCCACCAGGGATTACCGCCAGTACGGCAAGGAACTTGCCGAAAAGGCGTCTACGGCGCTTAAAAATCTTAAAGAGGCAAAAAGCGGTAATATTGTTGTAAGCAAAAAATCAATTACCGCCGATATAAACCATACCGAAGATTCGCTCGTGCAGGCGGCTACCGTGGTTAACGTTGTTTGGACTTCCACAAACGATTTCTCGCAGGCAAAAGCGGAAGCGAAGAAACTCGGCCTGCATTCGCAGTATCACGCAACCGGCATTCTTGAACGTGCCAAACTGCCGAAAACCGAAAACTTTGATATTTCCGCAGCAAAAATAGGCGACCTTTCATTTATAGGCGCGCCTTACGAGATGTTTGACGTAAACGGCATGGAAATAAGGGAAAAATCCCCGTATAAGATGACCTTTATAATAGGATATTTTGCAGGACACAGGGGATATATTCCCGCAGACTATTCTTACGATAACAAATGCTACGAAGCGGACACTTCAAGATACATAAAGGGCACGGCGGAACAGGTAGCAAAGGAATTTATTTCGATGCTCGGTTCTCTTAAAGGTTAGTGTTACACTGCAATAAGGAGGTAATGCAATGAAAACCGGTAAAAAACGATTTTTGAAACCGCTTATTATAGCGCTTGCCGCGGTAGTGGTACTCGGTGCGGCGGCAGCGGTTACCGTAAAACTTGTTACAGGCAAGGAACAGAACACCAATACGGGTAAAGTAGAATTGTTCTGGAATATTGACAGGGATAAATACCTGTCCAATTCCGAAACGGGATTCACCACCCGTCAGCCCGATAAGGACGACGGATACTACCATGTTTCTTTTGCGACCGAGCAGGGCCGTAAGGTTACAAGGCGCGTAAAGGGCAGCAAACTTATAAAAGAGGTTGATAACCTGCGCGTAATGGGCTTTAAAACCGACAGCAAGGGAATTATCACCGATATAATAGACGTTTCCGATATGGGATACGAACTCGTTTACAGAAACTTTTATATTGAAACGGTAAAGGACAATACCGCGGTTGCAAACTCCGCGCTTAACCTTAACGGCGTGCAGCAGGACGTTGCGTGGGATTCCAAAACGATAATTCTTGACGTAAGCGGATACACCGGCGATATGGGTACCAGGGTAAAGGCGCTGCAGATCGACGACCGTATAGTAGGCGTTAAAAACAGCGAGGGTAAACTTACAAATGTTTACATAACCGAACGCCAGGATAACGCGGCGGCTTACGAGGGATACTGCGAGCACTGCAAAAAGACCGTTCTTTGGAAGGGCTGGCTGCGCGACGACGAAGTTCCCACAAAGACCACGGCAAGGTATTCCCACTTCGCGCTTCAGCGTGATGTAACCCTGCTTGATCAGAACAACATAAAAGCCGATATGCATATCTGCCTTGACCTTAACGGTCACACGGTAAACGGCAAAAGCGGCAAGCGCCTTTATTCGCTGCATTTTCAGGGCGCGGAACTTGCCGTAATGGATATGAGCGAGGGTAAAACCGGCAAACTTATGCCGCACGGCGCTATAAGCGCGGAAGGCGCGGCAGTTTGGGTGCGCTACGGCACGTTCAGTTTGTATTCGGGCACTATCGATTCAAGCGATGTTAAGTCCGATTACACCGGCGCGGCGGTACAGGTAAACAGGGGCAACACCTTTAATATGTACGGCGGCGCTGTAATCGGCGGCAAAACAGAGGGTTCAAGATATTCCAAAAAGGACGGCAGCGTAGGTCTGCGCGGCGGTTTCTCAGGCAGCGTTCATGTTGCCGGCACACTTAATATGTACGGCGGCACCATAAAGGACGGTACTGCGCTTACCTATTACTACACCAACGATAAGGGACAGAATGCAGGATTCGGCGGTTACGGCGGCAACATATACATAGGCAGCCGAGGCGTACTTAATATGTACGGCGGTACGATTTCGGGCGGTACGGCTACCCGCAGCGGCGGTAATATATCCACCGAAACCAGAAGTGAAAACGGAAAAGCGGTAGGCGGCTCCGTAATAAATATGTACGGCGGCACAATATCCGGCGGTAAAAACATACAGACCGACCGCAACGGCGGCAGCATATACGTTGCCGAGGCCGTTACCTTTAATATGTCGGGCGGCGTTATAGAAGGCGGCGTATCGCAGAACGCAGGCGGTAACATTTCCACGCTTAAGGGTATACTTAATATTTCCGGCGGCGTTATCAGAAACGGTAAGTGCATAAGCACCAAGGGCGACGGACCGCGAAGCGGAAACGTGTTTATGAACCAAGGCGAAGTAAACATTTCCGGCGGACGTATCGAGGGCAACCTTGATATGGCGTCCGTTACCAACTACACAAAACTTACTATTTCCGGCAATCCCGTTATAACGGGTGCTAAAACAAATCTTTATATACCGAACGACAGAATTATAACCGTAAAATCGCTCGGTGCAAACGCAAAGATAGGCGTTACGGCTTCAGGATACTTTACGGGTGAAACTGCGGCGGCAAACGCACAGCGCTTTACTGCCGATGAAGGCGTGTCCGTATTCCATGACGACGGAAAACTTTTCTACGGCGTTTCGCAGTGCGTGTGCGGCGGCACAAATCCCGAACATCACACCTGCAAAAACGTACCGTTCAGACCCTGGAGATACGCAACTTCTCTGCCGGGTTCGGGCAACTGGTATCTTACAACCGATGTAAAAACCACTTCGCAGCGAGGATTTTCTTCCGCTGTTACGGCGGCGCTTGACCTTAACGGTCATAACATTACCACCGCAAACGGCAATCGCACGCACATGCTCAATCACAAGAACGCTTCCTTTACTTTGCTTGACAGCAAGGGCGGTGCGCGCATAACGCTCGATAAAGACAGTAAGGACGAAGGCGCGCTTATCCACATAAATCAGGGCACGCTTAATATTTACGGCGGCACGCTTTCGGGTAACGGATATTCGACATCGCACAAAAGCGGCGGCCTTGTAAGAATAGTAAAAGGTGCCAACCTTAATATGTACGGCGGCTCGATAGAAAACGGTAAGGCAAACGCAGGCGGCAACATTTATTTAAGCGGTACTATGAACCTTTACGGCGGTACTGTTAAAAACGGCGAAATACTTGCAACCAGCACCACGTCTTACGGCGGCAACATCTATATGGGAAGTTACGCGGTACTTAATATGTACGGCGGCACAATATCGGGCGGTAAATCGAACCGCGGCGGCGGTAACATATCCGGTGAAACCAGAAACGTAAACGGCAAGGTAGTAGGCGGCGCCGTGGTAAATATGTCGGGCGGCACGATAGAAAAGGGCAGCACAAAGGTATTCGGCGGCAATATTTATGTTGTAGCCGGCGTTGAACTTAATATGTCGGGCGGTACCATAAAAGACGGCGTTTGCGACGCCAACGGCGGTAACATTTTCGTTAACAACAACGGTATACTTAACGTTACCGGCGGCACTGTATCGGGCGGTACGGCAAAAGGCAGCGCACGCGGCGGCAATATCCACGTAGCGGCAGCCGAAGCCACGATAAGCGACGCTGCGATTAAGGACGGTACGGCAGGCTACGGCGGCAATATCAACCTTGGCGCAGGCGGCAAAATAACCCTTAAAAACTGCACGGTATTGGGCGGTACGGCAAACATTATCGCAGGTAACGTATCGGTAGGCGGCACGCTTACGGCAGAGGATACCGAATTTACGGGCGGCACCGCGGCAGGCGGCGGCGGAAACTTTAACAACACCGCAACAATGACCCTTAAAAACTGTAAGGTAACAGGCGGCGTAAGCAAAAATTCCGGCACGCAGGGCGGTAATATCCGCAACTTCGGCACGCTCACCCTTGAAAATACCGTTGTAAACGGCGGTAAGGCGCCTTTGGGCGGCGGTGTGTTCTACGGCAACAACAACGGAAACACGTTTACCGTTACCGGCACTACCGAAATAAAGAATAACGAAGGCGGCAACCTTTACCTTAACGGCAACACCAAACCCATAGCTGTAAAGGGACTTAAAAATGCAGAATGCATCGGTCTTACGCCCAGGGTAAACGGCGTGTTTGCCGAAATAAAGGCTAAGGATGAAGCCGAACTTGACACCCTTTACGCATACAAGGATTTCTTTAAATCGGATGTAGAGGGCGTAAGGATAATATGCTCGCTCGACTACGATAAACTTACCGCAACGTTCCAGACTGCGGCGGCGGACGCACATATCCACTGCATATGCGGCGGAACGCTTACAAACGGTCAGAAACTTGCAAACGGCAAGATTCACCGCTGTTCGGATATCGTGTGGACCAAGTGGGAGGGCTCGGAAGAAAGCGAAGCCCCGATAACCAACACGGGATACTGGTACCTTGATAAGGACCTTACTCTTACAAAGCAGCAGTCCATTGCGAAAGACGCTAAAATAAGCCTTTGCCTTAACGGTCACGACGTTGTTCAGAATAACCCGAGCAGTCGTATATACTCGCTGCACAACACGGGTGCGGGTCTGGCGCTTACCAACTGTTCGGCGGATCCCGAAAAGGGTCAGCTTTACCAGAAGGACGCTGTAAAGACCACCGAAAACCGTCTTGTGTGGGTACGTTACGGAACGTTTGACCTTTGGGCAGGCAAAATTAACGCAAAAGACGTAACAAACGCCAAGTACGGCTCTGCCGTGGGCAGCGAAAAGGGCACCGTATTTAATATGTACGGCGGCAAAATAACGGGCGGTAAGGTTACCACCAACGGCGCAACGCTTTATTTAAGGGGAACTTTAAATATGCTCGGCGGTGTTATAGAAAACGGTAACAGCACAACCGGCAGCACGGGCTACGCCGGAAACGTATATATAGGCTCTACCGGCGTTATGAATATGTACGGCGGTACGATTACCGGCGGTAAAGCCTCAAGACACGGCGGAAACATTTCAACCGAAACAAACTCTGCCGGAACGGGCGGCGCTGTACTTAATATGTACGGCGGCACGATAGAAAAGGGCAATGCCGGCGTAAACGGCGGTAACATACTTGTTGCCAAAGCGGTTAAGTTTACCATGTACGGCGGCACCGTTTCGGACGGCACCGCGCAGGGCTGCGGCGGCAACATAGCCACCAACCCCGGCGGTATCATTGAAATAAAGGGCGGCACCGTTAAAAACGGCAAAGCGGTTCAAAACAGTGATTACGGCAGGCGTAGCCAGAACATATTCTGTAACGCAGGCACTATAAAGATGTCCGGCGGCACGGTAGAGGGTTATACCGAACTTATGGGCGCTTTCAGTGCGGAATTTTCCGGCAAAGCCAACATAAGCGGAAAACAGTATAACCTGTTTGTTCCAAACGGCGGCAAAATAACGCTCGGCACACTTGAAAAGGGTGCGGCGCTCGGTATAAACTCCGGCGCTTCTGCCGATACGATAATTATAAGCGACAGCTGCCAGAAAGACGCAGCCGACTTTGTTACAAGCGACAAATCGGGATACAAAATAGCAGTTGAAAACGGCAAGTTAGTACTTAAAAAATCATCGTAATTCCCTTGAAAGCGGGACTGTATTTATAAATACAGTCCCGCTTTTTTTATTGCAAAAATAACTTTTTATGTTAAAATATATATATAGACAAAACACAGCATGAGGGAAGTTTATGGACTTTAAAAATATAGAAATTTCGGACAGGTCGCGGCTTTTGAAATATCTTTGTTCCGAAAAGGAACAGAGTTGCGGAAACACCTTTGTAAACCTGCTTGTATGGCAGAAACTTTACGGCGCGGGTTTTGCCGAAGAAGACGGAGTTTTATATATCCGCTACCTTCTGCCCGAAACCGAAATGTACACGCTGCCGCTGGGCGATACCCTAAAAGGCGTAAAGCGGCTTATTGCAGAAAAGGGGGAAATGCCCTTCTTTTATGCGGCAGACGGTGAAGCCTTCCGCGCTTTCCTTGCGGAATACGGCGAAAGTTACGAAATAAATGAGAGCAGAAATGAATTTGATTACATATATTTAAGGGAAAACCTTGAATTTTTAAGGGGCAAAAAATTTCATTCAAAGCGGAATCATATTGCCGCTTTTTCAAAACAGTATGATTGGTCTTACAAGGCCGTAACATATGAAAACATACCGCAGGTACGCGAGTGCGCCGAAAAATGGTATTCGGCACATTCCGCCGTTTCAGACGCCGAAATGGCGACCGAGCGCGAGGGACTTAAAACAATGCTTGCAAATTTTGACGCTTTGGGTCTTTCGGGCGGAATGATAAACATAGGCGAAGAAACGGTTGCGTTCACGCTGGCTTCCGCCGTAAACGGAAATACATACGATATACATATAGAAAAAGCGCTGCCCGAATACGATACGGCATACACGGTTATTAACCGCGAATTTGTATCCTCCCTGCCCGAAAATGTTAAATACATAAACCGCGAGGACGATCTGGGTCTTGAAGGTCTTCGCCGCGCAAAACTTTCTTACCACCCCGATATAATGCTTAAAAAATATCTTTGTATCCCGAAAGAGGGAAAGTTATGAACAAAGAGGAAGTAAGGCGGATTTATACCGAGGCGTTCGGGGAGTGTCCGACGTTCGACAAAGAATTTTTTGCCGCTTTTTCTGAAAATTGCGAAACCTACGAAGAAAACGGCAAAACCGTTTCTATACTTTTTAAATTGCCCTGTAAAATGGGGGAGCGTACGGTTTATTATATATACGCCGCCGCAACCGACAGGGCAAAGCGCCGAATGGGGTATATGTGCAGGCTGCTGAAGCGCGTGCAAAAGCAAACGTCTGCGCCGCTGTTTTTGTGCCCTGCAAACGCAGGACTTGTACGCGTTTACGAAAAGGCGGGATTTAAAACCGCCGGGGGCGTATCGGAAAACGGCGATATAAAAATTGTGCCCACAAAAAAACAACGGGAACTTTCCGCGCTTTGCGAAAAAGTTCCCGATAGGTTCACGCTTATGTTTTACGGATTGGATACCGACGGAAAAACGGTTGAATTCCCGTTTATTATGCAGTAGTTTCCGCACTCTTTTCAGAAGCGGTGCCGCGCGCATAATAAAAAATATACTGCTGCGCTATTCCGCCGTATTCTTTTGCACATTCGGGTATTTCGCCGCCGAAATATTCCGCAAGGGCGCGTTTTATCCAAACATCCTTAGGGAATGCCTCTATATGGGAAAGTCCGTATAAAAGCGCGCAGTCGGCAACCTTGGAGCCTACGCCTTTTATCTGCATAAGCGTATCGCAGGCGGCGGCATAATCGGCGGTTTTAAGCGCCGAAAGGTCTATTTCTCCGCTTGATACGCGGCGTGCGGCGTCAAGAATGTATTTTGCCCTGAATCCGCAGCGCAGTACGGCAAGGTCCGATTCATTAAGTTCTGCAAGCCGGTGGGAATCGGGGAATGTAAAACCGTTTTCGGTTTTATCGCCGAAATTTTCGCAAAGGCGGTCTATAATCCCCTTTATACGCGGAATGTTGTTATTTTGCGATATTATAAAGGAACAAAGCGCCTCCCACGGCTCCTGATTCAGTATGCGTATACCGCTGCCGTATTTTGCGGCGGCATAAAGTTTATCGTTCGACGAAAAGGATTCGATTATTCTGCCGTAGTCGCGGTCAAGGTCGAAATAATTGCGCCAAAAGCCGTTTATGTCGTCAGCAGAGGTGTTTTCAATTACAATATCGGCGCCGCGGCGGTATATTTCTATGTATTTTCCGCCGGCTATTCCGCACCAGCGCCCGCTGCTTTTCTCCCTCCAGCGGAAAGCCTGACCGCAGTCAAGCGTTTGCCCAAGTTCAAAGCAGGACACATTTTTTATAACGGCGGTGCTTCCGCAAATTGTTATATCATTCATAAAACTACATCCCGTAAAATTCGATTTTCTTAATTATACGACATTTTACGCCCCTAAACAAGACATAAAAAGGAGAATATATGCGCGACGATATTTGCACTATACCGATATCCGAAGTATTTGAAGTAAAGGACGGCTGTCCTCTTTGCCGTATGCACAAAACGGTTGAGGACAGGATTATCGGCTACATTATGGGCGACGCGATGATGGAGCCTGATGTGAGGATAATGACCAACGAAACGGGTTTTTGCAGGGAACATTACAGAAAAATGACCGAGCGCGAAGGCAGACTTCAATTAGCGCTTATGCTTGAAAGCCATATAAATCATATAAGGGATACGGCGCTGTCGGGCGAAAATTCTTTAAAAAGCAACGCTGACACCGCCTCAAAGGTAGACTCTTCCTGCTTTATATGCGATAAGATAAAATGGGGCGAGGACAGGATGATCGCCACAGTGTACCGTCTTTACGAAAACGAGCCTGAATTCAGGGAACTTTTCAACTCGCAGCCGCAGTTTTGTTTTACGCACTATACGCGGCTTATTTCGGGAATCACGAAAAAGAATTGTAAGAAACACGGGAAAGAACTTGCCGAAAATTTAAGTCGTATAACAGCAGGGTACGCCGAAGGTGTTTCAAAAAAAATAACCGGATATTGCAGTTTTTATGATTACCGCCACGCCGGCAAAAACGACTTTGGAGATTCGCGTTTTGCGGTGGAAAAAGCGCTTGAGTTTTTAACGGGCGACAAGTTCAAATAGTAACATAAAACTGTATGTTCGACATAAAAATACAAAAAACTCCGCTTAACAAGCGGAGTTTTTTAACTTCTTAACCGAGTTATCCACATTTTTTATGTAAACCGGCTTGTACCGCAAAGATTATTTTTTTTTGAAAACGCCGATATAATAACCGTATTGCGGCAGCAAAATCAAACGGTCTTTTGCCTTTCTGCCGAAAATCCTCTTGCATTTTTCGGGCAGCAAAACGGCAGTTTCCGCACTTCCTGCGTTTACCGCCGCAATAAGGCAATTTTCTTTGCCGCTTCTTAAAAACGCAAAAACGCCGTCTTTTACAAAGTAGGGGATAAAGTCGCCGTCCTTAAGCGCGGTGCTGCTTTTGCGCACGTCGCCTAATTGCCTGTAAAAGTGCAAAAGTTCAGTATCTTCCTGTCCCCAAGGGTAACAACCGCGGCAGAAAGGGTCTGCGCCGCCGGTTATTCCCGCTTCGTCACCGTAGTAAAGAGAGGGAACACCGGGCAGGGTGTATTGCAGCACCGCTGCCGCTTTAAGGCGCGCTTTTGCAATTTTAAGTTGCGTGGGGTCAATTTTTATGTGTGCCTGCTCCTCCCTTGTGCCTAAATTTTCGTCGGGGTTTGCAAGTAATGTGAGTATTCTTGCGGTATCGTGCGTGCCTATGTGGTTCATAAGCAGGTTAAGCGATTGCTTCGGGTAGTTTTCACATATTTCGCCCACTGTTTCGTTAAGGCTGTCGGCGTCTCCGCTTTGTATGAATTTTACTATCGCTTTTGCAAAAGGATAATTCATTACCGAATCGAGCTGCGCGCCAAGTAAAAAT
Source organism: uncultured Eubacteriales bacterium (assembly GCA_934491515.1). GTDB lineage: Bacteria > Bacillota > Clostridia > Oscillospirales > Acutalibacteraceae > UBA737. The sequence continues at coordinate 90,578 of CAKSTF010000003.1, read as the reverse complement.
TTTCTTCTGTGCCCGTAACTTATTTTGGTTGTGGCGTCCTCCCATACTTCACCCAAAATAAAGGCGTCGGGATTTTCTTCCTTTACGGCTTTTCTTATGTTTTCAAGAAATTCGTCGGGCAGTTCGTCCGCAACGTCAAGCCGCCAGCCCGAAAGTCCCGCTTTAAGCCAGTGCCTTAAAACTCCGTTCTTGCCGGTGATAAATTCGGTAAACGAGGGGTCGTTTTCGTTGGTTTCCGGCAGGCTTTTAACTCCCCACCAGGAGGCATAATCATCTCTTGAAGTTCCGAACTTATACCAACTTTTATAAGGAGAGTCGGGGTCGTTATATGCGCCGCCCGTGCCGTAGCGGAGTTTTTTGTTGAAATAAACGCTGTCGTCCCCCGTGTGGGAGAAAACGCCGTCCGCAATTACCGCTATACCCTCGCGCCGTGCGGCGGCACAAAGGATTCTTAAACTGTCGCTGTCGCCTAAAAGCGGGTCTGTTTTCATATAATCGGCTGTGTTGTAGCGGTGGTTCGAGTGCGCTTCAAAAACAGGATTTAAGTATATGCAGGTAACGCCCAGACTTTTGATGTAGGGCAGTTTTTCCTCTATCCCTTTAAGGTCGCCGCCGAAATAGTCGTTGCCGAGCGTTTCTTTCGTGCCGTTTTGCAGATAACAGGGCGTGCCGCCCCAATCGTTTCTTAAAAAGCGGTCGGACGGAACGTTCTGCTTTCCTTCGCCGCTTGCGTAAAAGCGGTCGGGGAATATTTGGTATATTACGCCGCCCAAAAGAAATTCGGGCGTTTTAAAGCCCGCTTTATACACGGTTTGCTGAAAGCGTGCGCCCGGGAGTTTGCCGAAAACGCCGCGTCCACCGCGCTCTTTGGAAACAAAAAACTCTCCGAAATTGCTTGTGTAGCGAAAATCGTACAAATAAAGGCCTTCCGATAAAAGCGGCAGCGAAACGCTGTAAAAACGGTAATCGCCCAGCATTTCTGCGGCGTTCATTTTGTATTCAACCGTTTCTTCACCGTCTTTGGTGATGCGCAAAAAGGCATCGTGAACACAGGCGTCTTTATGCAGCAAAAGCCGTAACGTCAGACTTTCGTCCGACGCCGCGGCTCCCAAAATATTTTTATAAAGGCTGTTTCGTGAATCGTAAGGATAGTAATTCATTATTTAACCGGTTTTATATGCCAGATATTCTCGGCATAGTCCTTTATTGAACGGTCGGCGGAGAAAATTCCCGAATTTGCTATATTGATAAGCGAGGCTCTGTTCCAAGCCGTTTTATCTTTATAAAGTTCGGTGGCTTTCTTTTGTGCCGCGCAGTAATCCGCAAAATCGGCAAGCGCCATATAGCGGTCGTTGTTTTTAAGGGTGTTGTAAATGTTATCAAAACTCTTGCCGCCTATTCCGCTGCCTATAAAGTCAAGCGCGCGGCGCAAAACGGCATTGTTGTTATAGTACTGCATGGGGGAGTATCCGCTGCTTTGCAGTTTGAGCGCTTCGGGCGACTGCATACCGAATATTATTATATTATCATCGCCTACCGCCTTGTGTATTTCAACGTTTGCGCCGTCCTCGGTGCCCAGCGTTATTGCGCCGTTAAGCATAAATTTCATATTGCTCGTGCCGCTGGCCTCGGTAGAGGCTAAGGATATCTGTTCGCTTATTTCCGCCGCGGGTATCATAAGTTCGGCAAGCGTTACGCGGTAATCTTCAAGAAAAATCACCTTGATTTTATCTTTTACGGCAGGGTCGCTGTTTATAACGGTGGAAAGTTTGTAAATCATCTGTATAATCTCTTTTGCAAACAGGTATCCGCTTGCCGCCTTTGCACCGAAAATGTAGGTTTTGGGTGTAAATTCGGCGTTCGGGTTATCTTTTATATACAGATAATCGCTTATTATATGCAGCGCGTTCATATGCTGGCGCTTGTATTCGTGCAGCCTTTTAACCTGCATATCAACTATCGAATCGGGGGAGAATACTATTCCCGTATTTTTGCCGATATAATTTGAAAGATTTACCTTGTTGTTGCGCTTTATTTCCGCAAGGCGCGAAAGCACCGTTTCGTCATCTTTGAAATGTTCAAGTTTTTTAAGGTTTGACGCATCGTTTACAAAACCGTTATCGGTAAGTTCGGTTATAAACGCCGCAAGCTCGGGGTTTGCCTGGCAAAGCCAGCGGCGGTGTGCAATGCCGTTTGTTACGTTGGTGAATTTTTCGGGCGTCATTTTATAATAATCGTTAAAAAGAACGTCCTTTATAATATTGCTGTGCAGTTCGGAAACGCCGTTTACGCTGTGGCAGGCGGCAACGCATAAGTTTGCCATACGAACGATGCCGTTTTGAACAATGGCGGTGCGTTCGGCAAGTGCGTGGTCGCCCGTGCGCGCGATAACCTCTTCACGGTAGCGGCGGTCTATTTCGCATACTATCTGGTAAATACGGGGAAGCCGTGCTTTAAAAAGTTCCACCTGCCAGCACTCAAGCGCCTCTGCCATAATTGTATGATTTGTATACGCAACGGTTCTTGTAACTATATCCCACGCGCTTTCCCAGGAGTATCCGCATTCATCAAGCAAAAGGCGCATAAGTTCGGGAATGGCAAGTGTGGGGTGGGTGTCGTTTATGTGTATCGCTATTTTTTCAGGCAGATTGTCAAGCGTGCTGTACTTGCGCATGTGGCGCGAAAGTATATCCTGAATTGAAGCCGAAACAAGAAAATACTGCTGCCTTAAACGCAGCGACTTGCCTTCAATATGGTTATCTTCGGGGTAAAGAACTTTTGATATCGCCTCGGTCATGGCACGCTGTTCAAGCGCGCGCACATAGTCGCCCTGATTGAAAGCCGACATATCAAAATCCTGACATTCCGCGCTCCAGAGTCTTAAAATATCAACGGTCTTGCCGTCCTTTCCGGCAATCATCAGGTCATACGGCACGGCGTGAACATTATGGTATCCCTTGTGTTCGGCGTGGTGAAAACCGTTTTCATCCCACCATTCGTCAACATATCCGTCAAAATGAACGTCCACGGCGGAAGAGGGATGTTCTTTAAGCCATACCTCGCCGCCGGGCAGCCAGAAATCGGGCATTTCGGTCTGCCAGCCGTCCACAAGTTTTTGCCTGAAAATACCGAGTTCGTATTTTATGCAATAGCCCATGGCGCTGTATCCGCCGGTTGCAAGCGCATCAAGAAAACAGGCGGCAAGACGGCCGAGACCGCCGTTGCCGAGCCCTGCGTCGGGTTCAAGTTCGTAAAGACGGCGCAGGTTTACGCCGTAACCCTTTAATACCTTATCCATTTTGTCTGTAAGGTCAAGGTTAAAGAGGGTGTTCTTGAAAGAACGTCCCATAAGAAATTCCATACTTAAATAGTATACCGTTTTGGCGCCCTCCGCATCGGTCTTTTCTTTGAACTCCGCGCGGCGCTCACTCATAATATCAAGAAGGATCAGCACGCAGGCTTTGTAAAAAACGTCATCGGAAGCCTCTTGCGGCGACACGCCGAAATTGTGCGAAAGTTTTTTACAAAGTGCGTTTTTAAGTTCTGCAACGGTGTAATTTTTCATCTGCTTAAAACTCCTTAACACAATAATCTGTAAATGTAATTATAACGCAATTATATAATACAGTATTCCTTAGATAATTTCAAGTATTTATCGTGCAGCGGTTTTGGCGTGTTTTTTGTATAAAATAAACAATAAATTTTTCTGTAAAATTAAAAACTGAATAATTCTTGTTTAAACAAGACAATTTAAGGGCAAAAAATGCCCGCAGACAGGCGAGAAGAAAACCTGCTGCGGGCGAAGGAAATGGGATATCAAAACAATCAAGGCATACTGATTGTTTTTACCTGCGGTATCAGAGTGATTTTTCAAATTCTTCGGCGGTTATAACCCTGCCGCCCTGAACGCGCGATTCTTCGGCTGCAAAAGCAAGGTAATGACTTTCAGCCGAACGGCCTATGGTCGTTATCGAGTCGGCGGAAACTTCGCCGCCACCGTAGAAATTAAGCACGGCGTCTATAAGACCGGTATCGCCGCCGCCGTGACCGGAAAACTCGCTTGTGAGTTTTTCGATATCTATCATATTGGGTTCTTCGTTGTAACGCTGCCAATAAACTTTATTGCCGCGGAAATTGCCCCAAAGTTCACCTTCGGTTCCGTAAAGGTGAATGGTGCGGTCCTGAAGGTGGTTAAATCCGTTCATCTGGAAGGTGGCAGTGGTCCCGCCCTCAAGCAGAATGTTAAGCGTCTGGTGGTCTACAACGTCGTTATCCATTTTGAACACGCATCTGCCGTAGTTCGTGGTACGGAGGGTCTCCATAACATTTTCTTCGGTGGGCTCGGGCTGGAGGATGTTTGTAGGCCAGCCGGGCATACGCGAAAGATAGAAGTTGGGCGCGTTGTAAGGGCAGTCTTTAACTGGGCAGCCGTCGGTGCAGCGGTCGGTTGCGCCTTCGGGACAGTTTTCCTTTGTGAAATAGTCAAGCGAGCCGAAAGAACTTACCTTTTCCCACTTTTTACCCGTAAGCCAGAGGATAAGGTCCATATCATGGCAGCATTTGGCAAGTATCATGGGGCTGGAGGTTTCTTCACGGTGCCAGTTTCCGCGTACATAACTGTGCGCTATGTGATAATAACCCACATGTTCCGCCATTTCAACGCTCTCTATTTTTCCGAGAACGCCCGAATCAATAACCTTTTTAATTTCACGGTAGAAATATGTGTAACGCAAAACATGGCAGATAACAACTTTTCTGTTTAAACGGTTTGCCGCCTCGACAATTTCCTGCACGTCCGCAAGTCTGTTTGAAATGGGCTTTTCAAGCACAAGGTCATAACCCTTTTCCATAGCGGCTATTGCGTGCTTTTTATGCAGTGCGTCCTGCGTGGCAATAATCATAACATCGGCAAGTTTATCCTGCTTTAAAATTGACTCTGCACTGTCGAACAGCCTGTCTTCGGGCAGTTTCAGCCATTTGTTGGCAGCGTCAAGGCGGATTCTCCTGTTGTCTGCAATCGCGGTTATTTCCATTCTTTCGGGAAATTTAAGCTGCTTTGTTGCATACTGTGTTCCGCGGTTACCCATACCTATAATTGCAAATGTTACCTTCTTCATTGTATGACCCCCACATAATCGGCAGCGGTTCCGTGACGTGCCGAATTTAGTTACTTTTATTATAAATTATTATTATTGCGAAATAAAGGGAAATTTAAGGCGAAAATAAAGAACGTTTCGGTATGTGTGGGAAGTAAAAGTACAATACCGCGCGTCACAAGACGCGCGGTATACGGAACATAATCTTCAGGTAAACTTTTATGTCAGCGCATTGCCCTTGTCGAGTTTAATACCGCAAGAACAAGAACGCCCACATCGCCGAAGGAGGCAATCCACATATTTGTAACGCCCACGCCTACGGCACAAAGAATAAGTATTGAAAATTTTATAAACAGGGACATAGCAATGTTTTCAACAACTATTTTCTGCGTTTTTTTGGAAATCTTTATTGCCGTATCCACGGCTTTTACGTTTTCTTCCATTAAAACAACGTCTGCGGCTTCAATGGCGGCATCGCTGCCTAAAGCGCCCATTGCAATACCTACGTCCGCACGGGTAAGCACGGGAGCGTCGTTAATGCCGTCGCCCACAAAGGCAGAACATTCGCCACGGTTTAAATGACTTTCGAGAAGGCGCACTTTGTCTTCCGGTTTAAGTTCGCTGTGATATTCGGTAACGCCTGTTTTTTCCGCTGCCGCCTTTGCGGCGCTTTCACGGTCGCCCGTAAGCATAACCGTTGCTATATTACGCTTTTTAAGCGATTCAACGGCTTCGGCGGCGTCGGGTTTTAATGCGTCGCCTATTACTATATGCCCTAAGTATACGCCTTCGCTTGCAACGTGAACTATTGTGCCGTCGCGGTGGCAATCGTGGTAATCGGCTCCGATGCGCTTCATAAGTTTATCATTGCCGACGGCTACCGTTTTACCTCTTACAACGGCGGTTACACCTTCGCCGGAAATTTCCCTTATATCCGATATATCCGTTTTTTCCATTTTTCCGTACGCCGCTTTAAGCGAAAGGGAGATAGGGTGCGTACTGCCGCTTTCCGCTGCGGCGGCAAGCCTTAAAAGTTCTTTTTCGGGCACCTTGTTCGGGTGAATTGCCACTACTTCAAAATTGCCTTTTGTAAGCGTTCCCGTCTTATCGAAAAGCACCGCCTTTACGCGGGTAAGCGTTTCAAGGTACTGCGAACCTTTAATAAGGATACCGCATTTTGCCGCCGATGCTATGCCTGCAAAGTATGTAAGCGGTATTGAAACCACAAGCGCGCACGGGCAGGAAACAACAAGAAACATAAGCGCTCTGTAAATATATGTTTTGGGTGTTCCCGTTATAATTGAAGGAATTGTTGCAAGCAGCAGCGCCGCTATGCAAACGATAGGCGTATATACCCTTGCAAATTTTCTTATAAAGCGTTCGCTTTTTGATTTTTTATCGGAGGATTTTTCCACAAGTTCAAGTATTTTTGAAGCGGTGGATTCACCGAAACTTTTTGTGGTTTTTATATCTATAACGCTTTGAAGATTTACACATCCGCTGTAAACTTCACTTCCCATACCGGCGTTTACAGGCAGCGATTCGCCTGTTACGGCGGAATTGTCGGTTGCGGTGGTACCGCTTATAATCACGCCGTCAAGCGGTATGCGCTGTCCCGGTAAAACCCTTACCGTTTCACCGATGTTTACCTCTTCGGAAAGTACCGTCTGTTCGGCGCCGTCCCTTATAACGGTAGCCTTGTCGGGGCGGATATCAAGAAGAGATTTTATCGAACGGCGGCTCTTTTCGGTGGCTATGTGCTCAAACAGTTCACCCACGCCGAAGAATATCATTACGAACGCGGCCTCGGGGTATTCGCCCACGCAGAACGCACCGATAGACGCCACGCACATAAGGAAGTTTTCATCGAATATCTCGCCTTTTAATATGTTTTCCGCCGCTTCCTTTAAAACATCGAATCCCGCAACAAGATAAGGTACGGCAAACATAAGAATTTTAAAAACGGTGGGAATGGCGAAAATGCGGTCAACCGCGATTGCCGCCGCAAGCAGTGCTGCTGCAACGCAAAGTTTTATAATTTCGCCTCGGTTGCCGTGCGGCTTTTCGGCGTGGCAGCAGCCGTCGTGTTCATGTTCGTGGTTATGGTCGTGTTCATGTTCATGTTCGTGACAGCAACATTTGTTTTCCATAATAATTACTCCTTTATATGCTCAACACCCTGCGCGATTATTGTTTTTACGTGATCGTCCGCAAGGGAGTAGTAGCAGGTTTTACCGTCTTTTCTGTATTTCACAAGTTTTGCCGCTTTAAGAACGCGCAGTTGGTGTGAGATGGCGGAGACGGTCATATTAAGCACATTCGCAATATCGCAAACGCAGACTTCGCTTTCAAAAAGTGCGTAAAGTATTCGTATGCGCGTGCTGTCCCCGAAAATGCGGTAAAGTTCCGCAAGATTGTAAAGGGTGTCAATGTCCGGCATATGTTTGTTTACCGTTTCAATAAGATTGCGGTGCTCGCACTTTTCTTCGCAAAGTTCGCAATTTTCTTCGTGTACACAGTTGATTTTTTCCGACACGATATCACCTCATATTTGATGAACACTTGAATAGATGTTCAAATATTACAATGATATTATACTCCCTGTATTTTGAATGTCAACAGATTTTTGATATTTTTTAAAAAAATACAATAAAACGGGGCATCCTTTTATCAGAGGACGCTCCGTTTTGATGTACTTCGTCTTATTTTGTTTTTATTTTTCAAGCAGCCTTGCCATAATTGAAGGACCGTGTTCTATAAAAACGCCCGTTTCCAGAGCCGTTTTTTCCGTAAAGCAGTCTACGCCTTTTTGCGCTTTTCTGCTGTCGTATATAAGAAACGGCACGGGTTCGCTGCTGTGGGTGCGTGTTTCAAGCGGAGTGGGGTGGTCGGGCATAACGAGTATGCGGTAATCCTCACCGCAGTTTTTAAGGTAATCAAGCACCGGCGTTACCGCGCGCGAGTCGATATATTCTATCGCACGCACCTTGTTTTCCGCTTCGCCCCTATGGCCGCATTCGTCAGGCGCTTCAAAGTGGAGGTAGCACAGGTCGCAGCCGTCTTTGAACGCATCTATCGCCGCCGCGGCTTTGCCCTCGAAATTTGTGTCGATATATCCCGTGGCACCCTCTTCCTCGGGAACGCGCATACCTGCGCACTTGCCTATACCTTTAAGCAGGTCTACCGCACTTATAACACAGGCGCTTACGCCGTTTTTCTCCTTGAAATTTTCCACAGCGGGTTTTGTACCCTCGCCCCAAAGCCAGATGGAGTTTGCGGGGCGTTTGCCTTCGCTTATTCGCTTTTTATTTACCGGATGGTCCTTTAAAAGGGCATAACTTTTTTTCATAAGGTCTATAAGCGGCGCCGCATTTGCGCTTTTGCTTAAATATTCTCCTATCACCCTGCCGCTTATATCGTGCGGCGGCGTCATCGTTCCAAGGTCGGTCGTTCCGTTTGAAACAACAAGGCAATGCCTGTAACTTACACCGTGATAAAATCTGTACTTTTCGCTGCCGAAAGCCTTTTCAATGCTTTTGATTATTTCCGCAGCCTCTTCGGTGGAAATGTCGCCGGCACAATAGTCCACCATAGTCTTATCAACATAATTTTCCTCATCGGAAAGCGTTACAAGATTAAGGCGCAATGTAACGTCGGTATCTTTAAGGTCAATACCTATCGAAGCCGCTTCAAGCGGAGATCTGCCCGTATAGGAAACGGTGGGGTCATAACCCATCACCGAAAGATTGGCAACGTCGCTGCCGGGGCGAAGCCCCTTTGCAACGGTGCGGCAAAGTCCCACTTCCGAAACCTTTGCCAGCGCGTCTATGTTCGGTTTCTTTGCACATTCCATCGGCGTTTTGCCGCCCAAAAGTGCGTTTGCGGTATCTGCCATACCGTCGCACAGTATTACTGCGTATTTCATATTTTGTTCTGCCTCCTACGCAATATTGTATTTGAGTCAAACACACTGTATTTGAAATCAACTACATTATAACACTTATTTTTCATATGTAAAGATATTTTTTGCTTTTATTTCGGTCGGATTTGTTATATTATAGTAAGCGTACTTAAATACCGACCCGTACAAAGGAGGGGAAAAGATATGCCGAAAGCGGAAGTTTTGTCGCCTGCAGGAAATTTTGAAGCGCTTGTTGCCGCGGTAAGAAGCGGTGCCGACGCGGTATATATAGGTTCTACCGAATTTTCGGCGCGCAGAAACGCCGGCAATTTCGATAACGCCGCCTTAAAAGAGGCTGTAAGTTACTGCCATATAAGAGGGGTAAAGGTATATCTTACCCTTAATATAATGATAAAAAACAGCGAATTTGAAGAGGCTCTTGCCCTTGCCGAATATGCAAACGATATAGGGGTTGACGGCATTATCCTTGCCGACGCAGGGCTTTCTTATGTTATAGGAAAGGCTTTTCCCGATATAGAAATACACGCTTCCACACAGATGACCGTGCACACGCCGGCGGCACTGCCGTTTTTAAAAAATATCGGTTTTTCAAGGGTGGTAACATCGCGCGAATTAAGCGGCACGGAACTTAAAAAATTCTGTGCGGCTGCCCGCAAATGCCAAACGGAAGTTGAATGTTTTGTTCACGGTGCGCTTTGTATGTGCGTCTCGGGACAATGCCTGCTGTCGGCTGTGTTAGGCCGCCGCAGCGGCAACCGCGGTCTTTGCGCAGGTCCGTGCAGGCTGCCGTTTTCGGCATCGGGCGGCACGGGGCATGACCTGAGTCTTAAAGACCTTTCGCTTATTGACAAGGTACCGGAACTTGAAAACATGGGCGTGGCTTCCCTTAAAATAGAAGGGCGGATGAAGCGCCCCGAATATGTTGCCGCGGCAACGGCTGCGGTAAGGCAGGCGTCTGAAAGCGGAAAAGCGGACGAAAATCTTAAATCACTGCTTTCTTCGGTCTTTTCGCGTTCCGGTTTTACAAAAGGCTATTTTAACGGAAGAACCGGCAGGGAAATGTTCGGCATAAGAACAAAAGAAGATGTGACAGCCGCCCGCGAAGCGTTTGCGGAAATTCACAAAATATACCGTGCCGAAAGGCAGAATATACCGCTTTGTATTACTTCCGACATAAAAAAGAACGCAAAAATAACGGTTTCATATTCCTGCGGTGAATATTCGGTTTCGGTGGGTGCCGAACCTCCGCAGACCGCGCAGAACAAACCTACCGATAAAGCCGCCTCCGCGGCGGCGCTTGCAAAACTCGGCGGTACGCCGTATTTTGCAGAAAAAACAGATGTGAATATAGAAGACGGGCTTTTTGTTCCGGCTTCGGTTCTTAACGGCATCAGGAGAAAAGCGACAGAGGAACTGGACATTAAAAGGTCTGCGCCGCCCTTCCGCCGTAAAGAAAAGGCGGAAATTACGGTGAAAGACCGCGTTCACGGAGAAGATGTAAAGATATTTGCACGCTTTTTAAGCCCCGATATGATACCCGAAAACACGGAAAATACAGACGGTATTATATTGCCCGCGCAGTATGATTTTCCCGATTTGCCCGAAAATATTCTTAAAATTACCGACGCACCCCGATACATAAGGGACGACGAAGCGCTTAAAAAAAGACTTTCGTATCTTAAAAAAAGCGGCGTAGAGTATGCGCTTTGCGGCAATATTTCCGCAGCGGCGGACGCTTTGGCTGTCGGAATGAAAGTAATAGGTGATATAGGTCTTAATGTCGCAAACGATGCGGCAGCGGCTGTTTTTGGCGATATGGGGCTTTCGGCGGTAACGCTTTCGGCGGAACTCACCCTTTCGGACATAGGAAAAGTAAAAACAAAACTTAAAAAAGGTGTTTTTGCTTACGGCAGACTTCCGCTTATGCTTACGGTAAACTGTCCGCTTAAAAACGGCAGAAGCTGCACCGAGTGTGACAAAAAAGGTTTTTTGACCGACCGTATGGGTGTAAATTTCCCGGTCAGGTGCCGCGATGGTTACAGCGAACTTTATAATTCCGCGCCGGTGTACCTTGCGGACCGCCTTTCGGAAATAAAGGGTGTGGATTATCTTATTTTAAGTTTTACGGATGAAAGCCGCGAGGAAGCGGAAAGAATTCTTAAAGCATACAAAAACGGCGGGCAGCCCGCAGAAAAATTTACGCGCGGACTTTATTTTAAGGGCGTGCTTTAAGACGCTGACGGAAAAACGGCATTGACTTTTGCCTTTATAAGGGATAAACTTAACTAAATTTGTCACAAGAGGCATAAAAATATATTTTACTGTTTATGGAGGAGATTATGGAAGAGAGTAGAGAACGTTTAGGCAGCCGCCTGGGATTTATCCTGCTTAGTGCGGGTTGTGCCATAGGCTGCGGCAATGTGTGGAAATTTCCGTGGATGTGCGGCCAGTACGGCGGCGGTGGGTTTGTGCTTATTTACATATTATGCCTGCTGCTTTTGGGACTTCCCGTTATGACGATGGAATTTGCCATAGGGCGCGCGGCTCAGACAAGCCCGCTTAATATGTACCAAAAGCTTGAAAAGAAGGGGCAGAAGTGGCATATACACGGTTACGCCTCCCTTTTGGGCAATATTGCGCTTATGGCGTTTTACACCGTTGTAACCGGCTGGATAATATATTATTTTGTTCGCTATTTAACCGGCAGAACCGACGTGCCGGGATTTATAAATATGGCGACTTCGACCTCGATAAACGTAGGTTATATGGGCATTACCGTGGCAATCGCATTTATAGTTCTTATGTTTAAACTTCAGGGCGGACTTGAACGCGTTACAAAGTATATGATGGTGGCGCTTCTCGGTTTAATGCTCATTTTAATGGTGAACAGTTTTACAATGTCGGGCGCAGGTTCGGGACTTAAATTCTATCTTGTACCCAAGTTTTCGAAAATAAACGGCGAAGTAATAGTTGCCGCCATGAACCAGGCTTTCTTTACTTTAAGCGTGGGTATGGGAAGTATGGCGATATTCGGCAGTTATGTAGGTAAAGACCATTCCCTTTTGGGCGAGAGTGCAAACGTTATCACTTTGGATACGCTGGTTGCCGTTATGGCGGGACTTATTATATTCCCTGCGTGCTTTACCTATAATGTAGAGGTTACTGCAGGCCCCGGCTTGCTGTTTGATACAATGGCCACCGTCTTTAATCATATGAAAGGCGGCCGTTGGTGGGGCTCGCTCTTCTTCCTGTTTATGGTGTTCGCCGCCATGTCAACGGTTCTTGCGGTGTGCGAAAACATACTTGCAATGGTTCGCGAAAAAACCAGATGGAGCAGACCGAAAGGCTGTATCGTGTGCGGTATCGGCGTGTTCTGCATAGCGCTTACAACGGCACTCGGATGGTCGGGCGTTATACCCTTTGAACCGTTTGCGGAGGGCAGCAACTTTATGGATTTCTGGGACTTTTTGGTTTCAAACAATATCCTGCCGCTTGGTTCACTTATATTTGCTCTTTTCTGCTGCAACCGTTTCGGCTGGGGTTGGGACAACTTTGTTGCCGAAGCGAATGCCGGCAAGGGACTTAAAGTGCGCAACTGGATGAAACCGGTTTTCCGCTTTGTAGTCCCCGCGGTGGTTATCGTGCTGTACGTTTACGGTATGATAACGTTTAATTGGTAGATTTTAAACTTTAAAAAAGGAGACCCGTACAGGTCTCCTTTTTAATAATAAAAACTAAAAATTTTTCAAATCTTCGGATCGTCGGTACCGGTCTTAAAATCTGCGCGTTGATTTTTGTAAGCCTTGTCGGCGGTATACTGCTTTTGTGTCGTTCGGACGAAAACACCTAACAACAAAACAATATAATGTATGTTATTGACCCTGCCGTGTAAGCGGCAGGGTTTCTTTATAGATGTTTAACTATATTTGTTATATGTATATAGTAATTTGAAAGTGTAAAAGGGCGGTGTTATAATTGCATGGAGGGTGAATACAGTGCCGTAAAAGGGTGTTTCGGCAGTAAAGGTGGCATTTATGAAAATAAAGGAAAATATAACGGTAAAATATCTGTTGATTGCGGCAATGGGCGTTTTGCTGGCACTTAACTACACGCTTTTTATAGTGCCCAATAACTTTGCGCCTGCTGGCATTAACGGCGTTGCCGTAATGATACAGTACAAACTGCATTTTTCGATAGGCTATATGTCGCTGCTTATAAACACGCCGCTTTGCGTTGTTGCTTTTTTCCTTGTAAGCAGGCGCTTTGCGATACGGTCGATGTTCTTTTCGCTTATGTATTCTTTTTCATATCTTGTGCTTCAAAAAACGGACATACTCGGCGCGTTTGCATATAACGCAAATAATGTTGATACCATATACCCCGTAATAATCGCAGGTCTTTTAAGCGGATTTATATATGGTGTACTTTTTAGCCTCGACGCCTGCACCGGCGGCACCGATGTAGTGGCCAGGATTGCGGCAAAGAAAAATCCTTACCTTAACTTTTTCTGGGTGACCTTCTCACTTAACGTTGTGGTTGCTTTTTCATCCTATTTTGTTTATGCACAAACCGTAAACGGCGTTACCGTGTATAATCTTAAACCGGTTTGCCTTTGTATGTTCTATTGTTTCCTTTCAAGTTTTGTAGGTTCTATGATGCTTAAAGAATCGAAATCCGCCTGCGAGGTTACCATTATTACCGAACATTCCGGAGAAATAGAAAAAAGGATAACCGAGGAACTTCACCATTCGGCAACAAAACTTAAAGGTACGGGCGTGTATTCCGGTAAGGAAAAAACGGTGCTTATCTGCCTTATAAACAAAAACCAGCGCGTAGATTTTGAAAACATAATAGCCGAGTATCCGAATACTTTCTGTATAGAACGGAATGTAAGCGGAACGGTGGGAAATTTCAAGCGCATAAAATAATTGTATGTGATAAACTGCAGCCGCGGTTTCCGTTGTGTTCGGAAATCGCGGCTTTTATCTTAAAAACCGTAATTTTTAAATGCAAAAGTTGCGGTTTTTGCAATATTGCTTGAAATATTTTCTTTTGTATGTATAAATTAAAACAGAACAGTTTTTATAGGGGGGGAAGAGGATGCTCACAAAACAGGACGTTTTCGATATGCTGCAAAAATTCGGCATTTCACATTCGGATACCGTGCTTATGCATACCTCCCTAAAAGCAATCGGAGAAATAGAGGGCGGCGCCGAAAAGATGCTGGACGCGTTCTGCGAATATCTTTATGACGGACTTTATATAGTGCCTACCCAGACGTGGGGATACATAGGCCGCGACAATCCTTGTTTTGACGTGCGGCAAAGTATGCCCAGCATAGGAACATACCCCACGCTGTGCGCAAAGGCGGTCTTTAAAAAAGAGAACGCCGCAAGGTCGCTTCACTGCACACATTCGGTGGCGGTTTTCGGGAAAGGTGCCGCCGAATTCGTAAAGGGCGAATCGGAACAAAACAGCCGCACAAGCAGCCTGTGGCACCGTCTTTACGATGCAAAGGCGAAGATACTGCTTGTGGGTGTGGGTCAGGAAAAGAACACCTACATACACGCCATCGATGAAGAGGTGAACGGTCCGCGTGCAACGCCGCCGTTCACGGCAAGGATAACCGACGCCGACGGCAACACGGTACTGCAAAGGATGCTTTACTGCAACGGTTGGTGGAAAGCGGAGAATTTTCATAAATTCGATCCGCTGCTTAAATACTGCGGCGCGGAAAACGAGGGCGTTTTGGGTTGCGCGCGCGTGATATGCTGTGATGCGGCAAAAACGCATGACGCGGTAATAGCGCTTTGCAAAAATCAGACAGACCGCAAAAACTTTATTAAGGGCGATGTGCCCGAAACTTTATAGAGTTATAATATACGCTTAAAAAGTGCCGTTTTGCAAAAGAACGGCGCTTTTTGTGCTGTTTTACCGATTGTAAGGGCGATTATATTTGTTAAAGTTGCCTATTTCGTTTCTGCTTCAAAAATGGTATAATTAAAATATGAAGGGAGCAGAAAACAGTGTTTAAACAAGGGGATTATGTGCTTTACGGAGCACAGGGAGTTTTTAAGATTTCGGATGTTTCAAAAAAACAGATCGGAAAAACATCCGCGGATTATTATACGCTTACTTCGGTTTTCGGTCAGTCCACGACCGTGCTTGTACCCACGCAAAACGAACTTTTGGTTTCAAGGCTGCACAATGTTATTGATAAGTCTGACGCTGCCGCGCTTATAAAGGACCTTCCGTGTCTTTGTGCGGAATGGATAAATAACGATACCGAACGGCTTAAGACCTATCGCGAGGCGCTCTCCTCGGGCGATCGCAGGGCAACGGCTTCCGTTTTGAGGGCGCTTTATCTTGAACGCCGCAAAAGGAAAGAAACCGGTAAAAAGATGCACAACGCGGATGAGGCATTGTTCAACCATGCAAAAAACGTGCTTTTCGACGAACTGGCATTTGCCATGGGCAAATCCCGTGAGGAAATAGAGCCGTACATAAAAAGCAGCATGGGAGAAGAATAAAACAGACGGAATAAAGCAGTATAAATGGTCTTTTTTTGCGGCGGAAACGCCGCTTTTTTCTTTTGTGCCGAAGGCGCGGCGGAGCACTTGACTTTGTTGAAATAAGGGTATATAATGTTATGACCTTTGATAAAAGGAGGAGAAGCGCTTTATGTCGGCTTTGCTTATCGCGATGGCGTTCGGCGCCTTGCAGGTAGTGCTCTTGTGGGTGTTTACCGCAAGTATTCTTTCGGGCGCAAAATCGCGCGCGATTCTTATTTTTATCGTAAAAGTGCTGCTTTACGGCGCAGGCGTTTATATGCTAGTCAGCCTGTATTTTGCCTATATCAAGATGTGCGCTGTCGGATTTGTTATAGGAATGCCGGTGTTTGCGCTTGTCCTGTTTTTGATAAGATCTGCGGTAAAAAAACAAAAATGATAATTAACTGTTTTTTGGAGATGACGGTTTTTGAGTGTACTTGAGATAATACTTATCGCCGCGGCGGCGTTTTGCATTGCCGTGGGACTTGCCGGTATATTCGCCGTAAGGTCTAAAGATTTTGCGGACGCCGGTAAAAAGAAAAAGCGAAAGCGGTTGTTTTCGGTACTGCTTATATTCGGTATCTGGCTGCTTGTGGGCACGGTAATATCCGCGTTTTATAACGGATTTACGGGGCTTAGAATCGAGTTTTCGCTTTTCAGCGAACGCACCGAAATTTTCGGTATATCGCTTGCGAAAACCACGGTTGAAAGTCTTTGCATAACCATTATCGTGCTGCTGCTTTCGCTGGTGTTCCGCTTTGCGGTATTCCCGCGTTTTAAGGAAGATTCGCCCCGCGGTTTTCAGAATGTTATCGAGATTGCGGTAGAAGCAATGGATAAGTTCGCAAAGGATAATCTGCTTGATTATTCGGGCGGTCTTGCACCGTATATGTTTACACTTGCGGTGTTTATGATATTCTCCGCCGCAAGCGAACTTTTAGGGTTCAGACCCCCTACTGCCGACCTTACCGTAACTCTTGCAATGGGACTTTTAACGTTTATACTTATAAACGTTTTGGGTATCCGCAAAAAAGGCGTGGGCGGCAGGATAAAGGCGATGTCAAAGCCTACTCCGGTGGTGCTGCCCATGAAGATATTAAGCGATATCGCGGTACCTGTTTCGCTTGCCTGCCGTCTTTTCGGCAATATGCTCGGCGGTATGATAGTTATGGACCTTTTAAAAACCGTGCTGGGCGGTTACGGGTCGGGACTTCCCGCCGTTGCGGGACTATATTTTAACCTGTTCCACCCGCTTATACAGGCTTATATATTTATAATTCTTTCAATGACCTTCATTAACGAAGCGATAGAATAAAACACTAAAACACTTGAAAAAAGGAGTACTTAATATGAATGCAATTGGTGCAGGTTTAGCAATGTTGGCAGCTTTGGGCGCAGGTCTCGGTATGGGTCTTGCAACCGGCAAAGCGGTTGAATCGGTTGCCCGTCAGCCGGAGGCTTCGGGTAAAATAAACTCGCTTTTACTTCTCGGATGCGCGCTTGCGGAATCCACCGCAATTTACGCATTTGTTATTGCGCTTGTTCTTGCCGCGAAATAAAAAGGGGCTGACTTTAAATGGGAAATATAGCGATAAACGAGCTGGCTAAAGATTTGATTATAAACATAATAAACATTCTTGTGCTGTTTATAATCGTAAAAGCGCTCGTATATAAGCCGGTCAAAAAGTTTCTTGACGCACGCACGGCAAAGGTTACCGAAATGCAGAACGCGGCAAGAGAACAGCTTGAATCGGCGCAAAAACTTAATTCCGATAAGGATGCTATCTTAGCGGAAGCGGAGGAAAAGGCAAAAGCACAGGCGGAGGAAGAGCTTAAAAACGCACGTCTTGCCGCCGAAAAGGAAGTTACCGCCGCAAAATCACGCGCTGCGGATATTGTAAAAGAAGCGCACGTTCAGACCGAGGCGGAACACGACCGTATGATACTTAAAGCGCAAAGCGAGATAACTTCGATAGCGGTCAAAATGTCGGAAAAAATACTTTCAAGAAATGTTGACAGCAAGGATAACGAGGCTCTTGTGGAAGAGTTTTTGAAGAATTACTGCGAAGGTGAAAACGTATGACAACCGTAAAAATCACCACGGCAGGCAATTTTGACGACGCACTTTATAAAAAACTGTGCGACGGAATTGAAAACAAGCACGGAGAATGCCGCTTTGAGCATAAGACCGACGATTCGATTCTCGGCGGTTTTATAGTTGAAAACGACGGTATTATATACGATTACAGCCTGCGTTCCAAACTTTCCCGTATGGGCAGTATGATAGACGGCAGTATGAAGGTGGATTAAATGACCGAATTTCCGCTTGAGAGTATCAGCGAACATATTAAAAACAGAATAGCGGACTTCAAATCCGAAGCCGCCGTATATCGCCGCGGAACGGTAAGCGCCGCCGGCGACGGCGTTGTGCGCATTAAAGGACTTCCCGGCAGAAAATACGGCGAACTCCTGCGCTTTGACGGCGATATTTACGGTATGGCGATGGATCTTGAAGAGGACGGCGTAGGTGCCGTTATATTGGACCGCAACGATAAGGTTTCCGAAGGGATGGGCGTTATCGGTACGGGAGCAGTTGTTCAGGTGCCGGTTGGCGGCAATCTTAAAGGCAGGGTAATAGACCCGATAGGCAGACCGCTTGACGGCGCGGAACTTATTCCGGAGGGTTATCTTCCGGCGGAACGTCCTGCTCCGGCTATAAACGACCGCCGTCCCGTGGACACTCCGCTTATGACGGGCATTATGTCGATAGACAGCATGACCCCCATAGGCAGGGGTCAGCGCGAACTTATAATAGGCGACCGCCAGACGGGTAAGACCCAGATTGCCATAGACACTATAATAAATCAGAAAAACACCGATGTTATATGCGTTTACTGCGCCATCGGTCAAAAGGCGTCTACCGTGGCGGGCGTTGTAAACACGCTTAAAGAAAAAGGCGCCATGGACTTTACCACCGTGGTTGCCGCGACCGCTTCCGACAGTCCGGCAATGCAGTATCTGGCGCCTTATTCCGCCACAAGCATTGCGGAACATTGGTGTGAAAGCGGCAGACATGTGCTGGTGGTATACGACGACCTTTCAAAACACGCGGTGGCTTATCGAACAATGTCGCTGCTTCTGCACAGACCGCCCGGCAGAGAAGCATACCCGGGCGACGTGTTCTATCTTCATTCAAGACTGCTTGAACGCAGCGCCTGCCTTTCAAAAGCAAAAGGCGGCGGAACGCTTACGGCGCTGCCGGTTATAGAAACAATGGCCGGTAATATATCCGCATATATACCTACAAACGTTATATCCATTACCGACGGGCAGATATATCTTGAAGCGGAACTTTTCAACAGCGGTATAAGACCTGCCGTAAATACGGGACTTTCGGTGTCCCGCGTGGGCAGATCGGCACAGACGCCCGCCATGAAACAGGTTTCGGGTACGCTTAGAATAGAACTTTCAAAATACCGCGAAATGGCGGTGTTTACCCGTTTCGGCAGCGATGTTGACGATTCCACGGCAAAAATGCTGTCGCGCGGAGAAATACTTACAATGTTGTTTAAGCAGCAGCGTGCAAAGCCCTATACGCTGTTTGAACAGGTGTGCCTGCTTACGGCATATAAAAACGACGCTTTCGGCGGCGTAAAGGCTGCCGATGTTCCGGCTGCCGCGGAAAAACTTTTAAAGTATCTTAAACGGCGGCTTCCGGCGGTACAGCGCACGGTTAATAAAACAGGCAGTATGGAGTCGGTAAAGGAAGATATCGTAAACGCAATAAAGGCTTTTTCGGGAAGTATGAAAGATGAGTAATTTAAACGAACTTAAGTCGCGTCTTTCGGCCGCAAAGCAGACAAGGCAGATAACTAACGCCATGTATCTGCTTTCCACTTCGCTTATGAAAAAGGCAATGCAGAATATAGACTTTAACCTTTACTATATGAAGCGTTTGCGCGGAACTATGAAGGATATTCTTTCAAAAACCAAGCACAATGATATTGATAACCGCTTTATAAAAGAACAGGGCGAGGGCAAAACGCTTTTTGTGGTAATAACCGCGGATAAGCGGCTTTGCGGCTCTTATAACTCCGATGTTGTGGACCTTGCGATGAGCGAAATGAAAAAGCACAGCGATGTTTTGCTCGCGTCGCTCGGAAACGTGGGTACGGAAATGTTTATGGCAAACGGTATCGCGCCCGATTATTTCTGGTCCGATGTTCTGCAGCATCCTACCCTGTACTTTTCCACGGCGATAGAACGTATGATAGTCTCGCTTTACAGAAAGCATAAGATAAAAGCGGTGTATGTGGTTTACACCGAGTATGTTTCTTCGGGTCTGCAGAAAGCGGTTTGCACCAGGCTTTTACCGCTTTTGCGGCGCGATTTTCTGGATCTTGAATATGAATTCAAGTATACCGCCGCGCCTATATACGAGCCCTCCGCCGAGGAGGCTTTCGACCGCATAGTGCCGCAGTACGTTGTCGGCTTTATGTACGATGTATTTATGCAGTCGTGTGCAAGCGAAAACGCCGCAAGGATGCGCGCTATGGAAAGCGCTACCGACAACGCCGATGAAATGATAAAAGATTTGTCGGCGCAGATAAATGCGGCAAGGCAGCTCGGTATTACGAATGAAATAATCGAGATTGCGGCGGCAGCCGACGTTGAGGGCGCAGTTTAATCCCGATCGTATTTAAGGAGAAAAGATGATTTATAACGGTATTGTTACTAAAATAGCGGGCCCCGTTGTAGATGTAAGATTTGAAAACGGACTTCCGCCCGTGAACTCTCTTATAACAACAGAAGACGGCAAACACCTTGAGGTGGCTCTCCATCTGGAAAACGGCGTTGCAAGGGCGATCGCTCTTGAATCGACCGACGGTATGTGCTGCGGTATAAACGCCGAATCGGACGGCGAAGGCATAAAAGTCCCCGTGGGCGAGTGCGTAATAGGCAGGGCGATGGATGTTCTCGGCAGACCTATTGACGGCGGCGAAGAAATAAAGGCGGAAAAATATCTGCCCGTTCACAGAAGCGCACCCGCGCTTTCGAAACAACGTCCGCTTAACACTCTGCTTGAAACCGGAATAAAGGTAATAGACCTTTTGGTGCCATACGCAAAGGGCGGTAAAATAGGTCTTTTCGGCGGCGCCGGCGTAGGCAAAACCGTGCTTATAATGGAAATGATACATAATATTGCCGTGAATCACGGCGGATATTCGGTATTTACGGGTGTGGGAGAACGCAGCCGTGAGGGTAACGAACTTATAAGCGATATGAAAAAAAGCGGCGTTATAGATAAAACCGTTTTGGCATTCGGACAGATGAACGAACCCTCGGGCAGTCGTATGCGCGTTGCCATGACGGGCCTTACGCAGGCGGAATATCTGCGCGATGAAAAGAAACAGGACGTTTTGCTGTTCATAGATAATATTTACCGCTACGTTCAGGCCGGTAACGAGGTAAGCGCGATGCTCGGCAGGCTTCCTTCCGCCGTGGGATACCAGCCCACACTGGCGCAGGAACTTGGAGAACTTGAGGAGCGTATCGCCTCTACGGACGAAGGTTCGATAACCTCCGTTCAGGCAGTTTACGTTCCGGCAGACGACCTTACCGACCCTGCTCCGGCTACGATATTTTCACATCTTGACGCCACTACCGTTCTTTCGCGTTCCATTGCCGAACAGGGCATATATCCGGCGGTAGACCCGCTTGAATCTTCAAGCCGCGTGCTTGAACCCGAAATAGTCGGCGCCGAACATTACCGCGTGGCGCGCGGAGTTCAGGAGTGTCTGCAAAGGTACGAAGACCTTAAAGATATAATCGCAATACTCGGAATGGAAGAACTTTCAGATGACGACCGCACCGCCGTGTACCGTGCGCGCAAGATACAGAATTTCCTTTCGCAGCCTACCCACATTGCGGAGGCATTCACGGGCGAAAAGGGCGTTTCCGTAAAACTGGAGGACACGGTCGAAGGCTTCAGACAGATAATCGACGGCGAAGCGGACGATATCCCCGAACTTGCGTTTTTGATGGTGGGTACCATTGACGACGCAAGAAAGAAAGCGGAGACGATGAAATGAACGGTTTCCGACTTGAAATAATAACGCCGGACAGTCAGTTTTTCGACGGTACGGTAGAAGCGATAGTTTTTTCAAACGATAACGGTTCGCTGCAGATACTCTGCGGTCATCACCCTATGATATCTACCGTAAACGAAGGGCAGATGCGCTTTAAAACCGAAAATGGCTGGCAGATCGTTTATATGACGGGCGGATTTGCCGAAGTGCGTCCCGATGAAACGGTTATATTTACGAACTTCTGCGATTATAATACCGATGTTGCTTCCGCAAGGGAGCACATAAAGCGCGTGAACGACGAAGAAATAAAACTTCACCGAAAGAGTGTTGTTCAGCAAAAGCGCAACCGTATAGCGATAACCCGCGCGCTTGAAGATATAAGACGCGGAAAGACAAAATCAAAGAACATATAATAATTTCAGCGATAAACGAAAAGGACCTCTTTAAGGGGTCCTTTTGTCTATTTTCAAATTGACAATAAGGGGCGTATGTAGTAAAATAATCTATAAATAATATATTACTTGGGGTGTAGGTTATGAAACCGGTTTACAAACGCATACTCCTTAAACTGTCGGGCGAAGTTCTCGCAGGTGAAAAGGGTACCGGAATTGATTTTGATAAGGTTACCGAGGTATGCCGCAGGGTAAAAACCTGTGTTGATATGGGCGTGCAGGTTGCAATAGTCGTTGGCGGCGGCAACTTTTGGCGCGGTCGTTCAAGCGGCAAGATGGACAGAACAAGGGCAGACCACATGGGTATGCTCGCAACCGCGATAAATTCGCTGGCGCTTTGCGACGCGCTTGAACAGATAGGCGTTTGTGCCCGCGTTCAGACGGCTATCGAAATGCGCCAGATAGCGGAACCGTATATAAGAAACAGGGCGATACGTCACCTTGAAAAAGGCAGGGTAGTTATATTCGGCTGCGGCACGGGAAATCCCTTCTTTTCTACCGACACCGCAGCGGCGCTCCGCGGCGTGGAGATTGGTGCGGACGTTATATTCAAAGCCACCAATGTTGACGGTGTTTATGACAGCGACCCGAGAACGAATCCCGACGCGCGGAAATTTGATAAACTTACGCATCACGAGGTTCTTGCGCGCGAACTTCACGTTATGGACAGCACCGCGGCATCGCTTTGTATGGATAACGATATCAAAATACTGGTGTTTAACCTTAACAATCCCGACAACATAGTTGCCGCCGTAACAGGCGAAAAAATAGGTACTCTTGTAGAATAAAAAAGGAGAAATATTATGGAAACTTTACTTAAAACGACCGAAGAAAAAATGAAAAAATCGCTTGACTCGCTCGATCGCGAATATAAGTCGATAAGAGCCGGCAGAGCAAATGTTTCCGTGCTTGATAAGGTTGCCGTTAACTATTACGGCGTACCTACGCCTGTTCAGCAGATGGCTGCGGTATCGGTTCCCGAACCGCGCACCTTGCTTATACAGCCGTGGGACGCTTCAACCCTTAAAGAAATAGAAAAGGCGATACTTACTTCCGAAATCGGAATAAACCCCCAGAACGATGGCAAGGTGATCCGCCTTAATTTCCCTCCGCTTACGGAAGAAAGACGTAAGGAAATAGTTAAGGAAGTCCGCAAAAAGGCTGAAGAAGCGAAGGTGGCCGTGCGTAATATCCGCCGCGATTCGCTTGATAAACTTAAGGGCCTTAAAAAGAACAATACCATAACCGAGGACGACGAATCAAACGGAGAGAAGAAGATACAGAATCTTACCGATAAGTACTGCAAGGATGTTGACGGCCTTTCGGCAGCAAAAGAAAAAGAAATAATGGAAATATAAATTCGGGCGGCGTGTTGTTACACAATACGCCGCTTGGCGTGACGGGGATTTGACCCGTTCGGGCGGTGTGATAAACTCCGGATGATAAAAGGGGCTTAATGTTCTAAGAAGAGGTGCAGAGTATGTTCGGTAAAAAGAAGCGCGCAGCCGAGCGCGTTTTGCCGCGCCATATAGCCGTTATTATGGACGGCAACGGCAGGTGGGCAAAAAAGCGCGGTTTGCCGCGCAGCGCGGGTCATGCGGCAGGCAGCCGCACCTTTAAAACGATTGCGAGATATGCAAATAAAATCGGTATTGAATATATGACGTTCTATGCCTTCTCAACCGAAAACTGGAAACGCCCAAAAGAAGAAGTTGACGCTCTTATGAACATATTAAGGGAATATCTTAAAGACACCGAAAACTTTAAGAGCGAGAACATAAAACTTAATTTTATAGGCGACCGTTCGCGGCTTGACGAAGACATAAGGGAACTTATGAAAAAAGCCGAAAAGGACAGCGAAAACGCCACGGGGATGCAGCTTAATCTTGCCATAAACTACGGCGGCAGAGATGAAGTTGTTCACGCCGTAAAGCAGATAGTAAGCGAGGGTATAAAAGCGCAGGATATTACCGAACAGACAGTGTCCGACAGGCTTTATACCGCAGGTCAGCCCGACCCCGATATGATAATAAGACCTTCGGGAGAATACAGGCTTTCAAACTATCTTATATGGCAGTCGGCATACGCCGAATATTGGTTTTCGGACTGCCTGTGGCCCGATTTCAAACCGCGCCACTTAGAACAGGCAATAAACGATTATAACAGCAGAAACCGCCGTTTCGGAGGAGTGTAAAAAATGAAAACAAGAATAATATCCGGCCTTGTGTTGGGCGTTATAGTGATATCGTTTATACTTTTAGGACTTTATGTAAGTCCGCTGTTTATCTGTCTCTTTGTTATGTTTTTGGCAGCGGTCGCGGCGTTTGAAATAACCGGAAACACCGCAGGAATAGGAAACCGTGCGGCGGTTATATCGGCCGTAGTGTACTCGGCACTTGCGGTTTACATAAAACTTGGATTTAAAGAAACGGTGAAACTTACCGGCATAACGCGTCCCGATAATCCGCTGTTTGCGGACGGCACCGTAAACCTTTCAAAAGCGCTTTTGGTAATTTACTTTATTTTAAGCGTTTGCTTTGTGCTTCACGGCCATAAGCATTTTGAACTCGGTAAAATATTTGCGCTGTCGGCGGCGGTGCCCGTGCTTACGCTCGGTTTTTGTTATTTAGGCAGCATTATTATGCATAAAAACGGAATATACTATTTATTGCTGATGCTTACCTTCTCGTGCGTTTGCGATATGGGCGCATATTTTACGGGCGTTACAATGGGTAAACATAAACTCTGCCCCGAAATCAGTCCCAAGAAAACGGTCGAGGGCGCCGCAGGCGGCATAATATCCGCAATAATAGTGGCGGCGATAATCGTATTTGCCTATAAATCAAAACTTTCTTTCACCGCGGCAAAAACGGCAACCACCCTTTTGCTTACTGTTCCTTTCTGCATACTCGGTATGCTGGGCGACCTTTTCGCTTCCGCGGTAAAGCGCAGCGTGGGTCTTAAGGATTACGGAAATCTTATCCCCGGTCACGGCGGTATTCTTGACCGTTTTGACAGCATGCTGCTTATTGCGCCCGCTTTGTATACTCTTGTGGAAGTGGGAATAATTTAATGCAGAAAAAAATAACGGTTTTGGGCTCTACGGGGTCGATAGGCACCCAGAGTCTTTGCGTGGCAAGGGAAAACGGCTATAAAGTCTGCGGTCTTGCCGCAGGCGGAAACGCAAAATTACTTGAAGAACAGGCGCGCGAGTTTAAACCCGAGGCGGTTGCGCTTTTTGATAAGCGCGCGGCGGCGGAACTTAAACTCAGACTTGCCGATACCGATATAAAGGTCTATTCCGGCGAGGAGGGCGTTTGCCGGCTGAGTTTTGAAACCTCCGCCGATACAGTTATAAGCGCAATTGTAGGAATTGCCGGATTAAGACCTACGTTGGCGGCAATCGAGGCGGGGAAAACAATAGCCCTTGCAAACAAAGAAACGCTTGTAACCGCCGGCGATAAGGTAATTGCGGCGGCGAAAGAAAAAAACGTAAAAATACTGCCGGTAGACAGTGAACATTCGGCTATATTTCAGTCCATTCAGGGCGTGCCTGCGGGGTCGGTCAGCAAAATAATTCTTACGGCTTCGGGCGGTCCGTTTTTCGGAAAACGCGAATCGGAACTTAAAAACGTTACTGCGGCCGACGCTCTTCGTCACCCTAACTGGGATATGGGCGCCAAAATAACTATAGACAGCGCCACCCTTATGAATAAAGGACTTGAAGTTATCGAGGCGGTGCATCTTTTCGGCGTGGGTCCGCAGGATATAGAGGTAGTGGTCCACAGACAGAGCATACTTCATTCCGCCGTGGAACTTTGCGACGGCGCCGTGATAGGACAAATGGGACTTCCCGATATGAAACTGCCCATACAGTATGCGCTGACCTATCCCGAAAGAAAATCCGCTTTTACAAAACTTGACCTTGCCGCCATCGGCACATTAAGTTTTTCAAAACCCGATACCGAAACCTTCAAATGCCTGCCGCTTTGCATAAAAGCGATAACAAAAGGCGGTCTTTACCCTGCGATAATCAACGGCGCAAACGAAGAGTCGGTTAAACTGTTTTTAGAGGGTAAAATAGGATTTTTGGATATTGCACGGCTTAACGCCGCCGCTATGGAGGCGCTGCCGTCAAAATCAGAATATACGGTTGACGACATTTTCGAGACCGACAGGGAAGCCAGAAACTTTGTAAGACACACGGCGGCAAAACAGCCGCGCTGAAAGGAAAGTGATCTTTATTACCGCAGTTGCAAACGTTTGGGGAAATGTGTGGCCGTATCTTGTGGCGGTGCTTCTTTTTGTGCTGCTTATAATCATTCATGAATTCGGTCATTTTATCGCGGCGAAATGTATGGGAGTTCGTGTAAACGAATTTGCGGTAGGTTTCGGACCAAAACTTTTCAAAAAAAAGATAGGCGAGACCGAATACGCCGTAAATCTTGTGCCCTTGGGCGGTTATTGCGCCATGGAGGGCGAGGATGAAAACAGTACGGACAGTAAAGCGTTCTGCAACAAAAAACCGTGGCGTCGTTTTATAATAGTGGTAATGGGCGCTGCTTTCAACCTGCTTTTGGGTCTTATTATCGTTGGTATAGTTTTAGCGCCCGAAAAGCAGTTTACAACCACTACGGTTGCGGAATTTCACGAAAACGCCCAAAGCAGCAAAACGGGGCTTCAGGAAAACGATAAAATAATCAAGGTGGACGGCAGAAGGATTTTCAGCACCTATGACCTCAGTTATGCCTTCACCAATATAGACGACGGAAAAATAGACATTACCGTTTTGCGCGACGGAGAGAAAAAGACCCTTAAAGACGTTACTTTTAAAACAAGCGAGATAGACGGCGTATCCTATCTTGACGTTGATTTTTACGTTTATCCGCAGGAAAAAACGGTAGGAACGTTTATCGGCAATACCTTTAAAACCGCGGCGTCCTACTGCGTGGTGGTGTGGCGCTCGCTTATAGATCTGGTTTCCGGCAAATACGGAATAAGCGCAATGTCCGGTCCTGTGGGCGTTACGGCGGCTATCGGGTCGGTGGCAAAGCAGAATCTTAAAAATCTTTTGCCCATAATGGCGCTTATCACGATAAACTTAGGAATAATGAACCTGCTGCCCCTGCCCGCGCTTGACGGCGGCAGACTGATGTTCATACTGTTTGAAATGATATTTAAAAAACCCGTTCCGCAAAAATACGAATCGCTTATGCACGCGATAGGATTTTTTATACTGATAGGTTTTTTAGTCCTTATAACGGCAAAGGATATTTATTCGCTTATAGTGAGGTAAGGTATGTTTACCAACAAAGATACAAAAAGGGTAAAGGTCGGCTCTGTTTATGTCGGCGGAGGCGCGCCCGTTACGGTGCAGTCAATGCTCAGCGTACCTGCCCACGACGCAGAGGGCAACGTAAAGCAGGCAAAGGCGCTTGAAGCGGCAGGCTGCGATATCCTGCGCGTTTCCGTGCCCGATACACAAACCCTTAAAACCGTTTCCGCGCTTAAAGCGGCAATAAACATTCCGCTTGTGGCGGATATTCATTTTGATTGGAAACTGGCGATAGAGTGTGCGGCGATAGGCGTTGATAAAATCCGCATAAATCCCGGAAATATCGGCGGAGACGACCGCGTAAAAGCGGTGGCAGATGCCTGCCGCCGCAAAAATATACCCATAAGAATAGGCGTAAATTCCGGCTCGGTGCAGAAGGATATTCTGGCAAAATACGGGGCGGTTACGCCGCAGGCGCTTGTTGAAAGCGGTTTTTACCATATAAAACTTTTAGAGAAATTTGATTTTGACGATATTGTGCTGTCGCTTAAAGCGTCGGACGTGCAGGTGGCTTACGATGCTTACTGCCTTGCAGCCCAAACCTGCCCTTATCCATTGCATTTGGGAATTACCGAGGCAGGCACAAAGCAGACGGGCACATTGAAGTCCGCGGCGGGCATTGGCGGTCTGCTGCTTCGCGGTATAGGGGATACGATAAGGGTATCGCTTACGGACAACCCCCTTGCGGAGGTCGAATCGGGAACGGCTCTGTTAAAGGCTTTGGGCATACGGAGAAAAGGCGTGCGTTTTATTTCCTGCCCTACCTGCGGCAGAACTTCGATAGACCTTATAGGGCTTGCAAACCGTGCAGAGGAAAAATTTAAAAATCTTGATAAGGATATTACCGTTGCCATAATGGGCTGCGTTGTAAACGGCCCCGGTGAAGCCGCCGCTGCTGATATAGGAGTTGCGGGAGGAAAAACCTGCGGTATAGTCTTTAAAAAAGGAAAAATACTTCATAAGAACGTTCCCGAAGATAAACTTCTGGATGTTCTTGAAGAGGAAATAGCAAAAATATAAAAACAGGGGAAATCCATAAAATGTATTCATTCGGGGAACTTTTCGGCAATTACATAAGCGAGGAAATGAAAGCGGCGCTTTCCGGCGCCGAGGTCACCGCTTGCGCTCTTAATTCGCAAAACCGCGTGCTGGACGTTACCCTCAACCTGCCCGAATATGTTAAAACCGACCTGTTTGCCGCTTTTAAACGCGTTGTTGTAAAGGCGCTGTCGCTAAGCAAAATGTCGGTTACGGTGAATTTTGCGCCCGCGGCGCTGTCGGCTGAAGTGATTGCCGACCTTGTTTCCGCCTTAAAACGAAAAAACGTTGTTGTAAACGGTTTTTTTAACGACGCGGACTATCTGCTTTCCGGCGATACGCTTACGGTAACGCTTAAATACGGCGGATATGAAAAACTCTGCTCCATAGGTTTTCCGAAACTTCTGTGTTCCGAAATAAAGCGGCTTTTCGGTCGCGACATAGAAATAGTTTTTGAAGGGCAGCTGGACGAAATGGAACTGTCCGGTCTTCCCGAACCTCCTCCGGCGCTTGATTTTACAGAGACGCCGCCCGTGCAGGCAGTGCATACAACGCCGCAGAAAAAACAGGAAAAGCCGCAGCAAAAGGCCAAAACGTACGATTACATACCCGAAAACGGACTGCCCATATATCTTGAAAGCGCAGAACTGTTTTTCGGAAAGCGGATAGATAAAAACATAAAACCGCTTAAAAACATTCTTCCCCCGACCGATGCCGAGGAAAGCGTTTTTGTTTCTGCGTGGGGCGATGTGTTTTCTACCGATATAACCTCAAGAAAAACAAGAAACGGCAAAAGAATGGTGACCGCCAACTTCTGCTTCAGTGACGGGACAAACTCTTTCCCTGCTGTTATAAAAAGATTTTTTGACGGCCGCTACGGCGGCAATGCCGAAAAAGACGCAAAAAAATTCGAGCAGTCGCTCTCTCCTTTGCATGACGGGGTTTGCGTTCTTGTAAACGGCGATTATTCTTTTGATAATTGGAAAAACGAGTTTATTCTTGAAGTAAAATCCATAGCCACCGTTAAAAAGTATGAAAAAACGGATTCGCATGAGGGCGAAAAACGCGTTGAATTGCATTGCCATACCAATATGTCCGCAAAGGACGCCGTTTCAAGTGCGGAAGATATAGTAAAACAGGCGTACAGGTGGGGGCACAAAGCGATAGCGATAACCGACCACGGCGTAGTGCAAAGTTACCCTGCGGCGGCTGCAGCCGTAAAGGGCATACGCAAATCCGGCGGCGAATTTAAGGTGATTTACGGCGTAGAGTCATATTTTATCGACGATATTCGTCACGATATATCGGGTAAAACGCCTAAAGAACTTTCAAAAATGCGCAACCACCAGATAATTCTTGTAAAAGACCTTAAGGGTCTTCGCAATCTTTATGAACTTGTTTCCGATGCGCACCTGAATCATTTTTACGGCAGACCCGTTACCGTGCGCTCTTCGCTTGACAGGCTGCGTGAGGGGCTTATTATAGGTTCTGCCTGCGAACAGGGCGAATTGTACCGCGCGGTTGTGGACGGCGCTGACGACGATACTTTAAAAGAGATAGCGTCTTATTACGACTATCTTGAAATACAGCCGATAGGCAATAACGAGTTTATGGTCCGCGACAGCGTTTTGCCTGATAAGACCGACAAAAAAGGTAATGTTACAAAAAACCGCTTCCGCCACGTTACAAGCGACGAGGTTATAAAAAACTTTAACCGCAAGGTTGTAGAGATAGCGGACGCATTGGGTAAACCCGTAGTCGCGACGGGCGACGTGCATTTTTTAAGGAAAGAGGACGGCATTATCCGCCAGATAGTATTGGCGGGTCAGGGATTTGACGATATAGAAAATCAGGCGCCGCTTTACTTTAAGACCACCGATGAAATGCTTGAGGATTTTGCCTATTTCGGGGAACGGGCAAAAGAATTTGTAATAGATAACCCCGGAAAAATTGCCGATATGGTATCGCCCGACGTGATACCGGTGCCGGACGGAAACTATCCTCCTGTTATCGAGGGCTCGGAAGATGAACTGCGGAAAATATGCCTTGAACGCGCGCACGCCACCTACGGCGACACTCTGCCCGAAATAGTGGAAAAACGCCTTAAACGGGAACTTGATTCCATAATCAATAACGGATTTTCGATAATGTATATGGCGGCGCAAAAACTTGTGGCTTACAGCGAAGACCAGGGCTATCTTGTAGGCTCGCGTGGTTCGGTAGGTTCGTCTTTTGTCGCCAATATGGCTGGCATATCCGAAGTAGACCCCCTGCCTCCGCACTATGTTTGCCCTGATTGCCGTTACAGTGAATTTTTTACCGACGGTTCGGTAGGTTCGGGTTTTGACCTTCCCGAAAAGAATTGTCCGCACTGCGGCACGCCGCTTAACCGCGACGGTCACGATATACCTTTTGAAACCTTTTTGGGATTTAAGGGCGATAAGGTTCCCGATATAGACCTTAACTTCTCGGATGAAGTGCAAAACAAGGTTCAGGAATACACAAAGACCCTTTTCGGCGCAGGCAACGTTTATAAGGCGGGCACCGTGTCCACAATAGCCGAAAAAACCGCTTTCGGTTTTGCCAAGGCGTATGCCGAAAAGATGAATATTACGCTTAACAACGCCGAACTGAACCGACTGGCTTCAATGGTTGAAAAAGCAAAGGTTAAAACCACAACGGGACAGCATCCGGCAGGTATGATAATTGTGCCTAACGGTATGTCGATATACGATTTCTGCCCCGTGCAGCACCCCGCGGATGACGTTAAGTCGGACATAATAACCACGCATTTCGACTTCCATTCCATTCACGATACAATACTTAAACTTGATGAACTCGGTCACGTTGTACCCACTACATACAAGTATCTTGAAGAGTATTCGGGTATTCCGGTAAGCACCGTTTCAATGAGCGATCCCGCGGTTTACAGCCTGTTCACTTCTACGGAGGCATTAGGCGTGAGTCCGGAGGAAATAAATTCCCATACGGGAACGTTCTGCCTGCCGGAGTTCGGCACGGATTTTGTAAGGGGAATGCTTGCAGACTGCCGCCCGAAATGTTTTTCGGACCTTTTGCAGATATCGGGACTTTCCCACGGCACTGACGTGTGGCTCGGAAACGCGAAGGACCTTATAGACAACGGCACCTGCACGATATCCGAAGTTATCGGTACCCGTGATAACATAATGGTTTACCTTATACATAAAGGTATGGAAGAGGGACGGGCTTTCAAGATAACCGAGACCGTTCGTAAAGGACTTGTAGCAAAGGGTAAGGTTTCCGAAGAGGACTGGAACGCCATGGAGGACGATATGCGCGCCGTGGGCGTTCCCGAATGGTATATCGGCAGCTGCCACAAAATAAAGTATATGTTCCCCAAGGCGCACGCGGCGGCTTATGTTATTTCGGCTTTGCGTATTGCGTGGTATAAAATATATTATCCGCTTGAATTCTACTGCGCATATTTTACGGCGCGTCCGGGCGATGTGGATGTTTATACCGTTCTTAAAGGCAAAGAAGCCGTAAGGGCGGAAATGAAGCGCATAACCGAACTCGGGAAAGAGGCGTCCGCCAAAGAAACCGCCGTATACAATAACCTGCTTGTGTTCAACGAAATGATGTCAAGAGGAATAGAAGTGTTGCCGATAGACATAAGAAAGTCGCACGCGGTGAAGTATCTTCCCGAAAACGGAAAGATGCGGCTGCCTTTCGGTTCGCTTTCGGGCGTGGGCGACGCAGCGGCGTTTTCTATATACGACGCGGCGCAGAAAGGCGACTTTGTATCGCGTGAGGATTTTGCGATAGAGGCCGGCGTTTCAAAAACGATAATAGAAAAACTTACGGAGTTGGGCGCCATGGGTGACCTGCCCGATACAAACCAGATTTCTATGTTTTAAAGCAAAACACGGACGGAAAACAGGAGATTTCCGTCCGTGTTTTTTTCCGTCGAATCCCGTTACAAAAGGGCTTTCAGGCATTTTCCGAAAAAAGGAAGAATAAAATTATAAAAAAAGGTTGCAATTTTGTAACAATTTGCTATAATAGTATTGTAGTTACAAATTTGTAACAGTTTCTATGCGAAGGGAATGTCAGGTATTTTAAATCGCGTTAATCCACTTCTAAAGGAAGTAACAAATAAAATTAAATACGGTTTTTCTTTACTCTGCACCGCTTTTCGCAACAGGGAAAGAAAAACGCTGCTTGCTTTTCTTGCGGCGGTTTCGGTTCTGGGAATGGTTTTCACCTTCACTTTTTCGGGTGCGCGCATTGCTTACCGCGTTAACTATCAGGGTAAGGACGTTGCACTGGTAAAGAACAAGGAAACGGTTGAGTCCGCTATTAAAACGGTAGCAAAAATAGTGAAGAGCAACAACGTGGAAAGCGCAGTGGCAGAGCCGCAGTACACACCGGTAGTTGCGCTTGATTCCTCTATAAACACTCAGGGCGAGGTTATAAGCGCCATAATAGAAAACACAACGGATATAGTTGAAGCAGGCTTTGTTTGTATTGACGGCAAACCCCGTATAGCGTCCGATGCGGAAACGCTTGATGAAGAGGTAAAAAAGTACCTTCATCAATACGACGTAGAGGGTGCGGTCTGTTCTTCAAAATTTGTAGGCAACGTTGAGGTTACAACGGGATATTTTCTTAAACATGATCTTTCCACCGCACAGGAGGTAGCCGCTGTTCTTACCGAACTTCAGGTTGAAACCACTGTAGAGAAGATAGAGGAAATAATCGTTCCCTACACCACACGCGAAGAAAAAACAGCAGACCTTGAGGCCGGCACACGCCGTGTTTCGGTCGAGGGCGTTAACGGTACAAAGCGCGTAGTAAGCAAAACCGTTTATGTAAACGGCAAGCAGTCGGGCGATACCACGGTTGTAAGCGAAGTCGGAACTCCCGCTACGGAAGAGGTAGTGCTTGTGGGCACTGCGTTACCGCGCGTTGCGGCAAACCTTATATCAACGGTGGGCGGTTTCACCTTCCCGCTGCCTTCGGGCACTTGGAATGTAAGTTCCTATTTCGGCGACGGCCGCGGACATAAGGGAATGGATTTCTGCGCTTCGACCGGCACACCTATAATGGCGGTTGCGGCAGGCACCGTTACAAGGTCCGAATGGTACTATGGGTACGGCTACTGTGTGGAGATTGACCACGGCAACGGTGTGTCCAGCCTTTACGGCCACGCAAGCCAGTTGTTGGCAAGCGTAGGTCAGAAGGTAAGCGCCGGCGATGTTGTGGCGCTTGTGGGCAACACGGGTGATTCTTCGGGCAGCCACCTCCATTTGGAAATAAAGGTAGGCGGCACAAGGGTAAATCCTGCTCCCTATCTCGGATTTTAAAATGCAAATTTAAATACCCCGCACGGGAAGTGCGGGGTGTTTTTGTATTGTATCCTGATTATTTTGTCTACCTGTTTATAAACTCCAGAATGTCGGCAATAACGGTTTCCTTGCAGGTATCGTTAAGTATTTCGTGGCGGCAGTTTTCGTAAAGTTTAAGCGTTACGTCGCCATGTCCCGTTTTAAGCAGTTTTTTATAAACTGCAGTAACGCCCTTTCCGTGCGCTCCCACGGGGTCTTTGTCGCCCGATATCATAAGCACGGGCATATCTTTTCTTAAGTGCTTAAACCATCCGCAGCGGTTTGCAAGAAAATTGAGTTTTACAAGGTCATGCATTGCCGATACCGTAAAGCGGAATGTGCAGAATTTATCGTTTTTGTATATTTCTATAATGTCGGTATTCTTTGTAAGCCAATCATACTTGCTGTTGCCCTCGAACCCTTTATTGTAAGCGCCGAACGCCAGATTTTCAATAAGGTCGGAGTATCCTTTTTTGCCTTTTATAAGCATTGCCGCGTCGGCAACAAGAAGCCCGAACGGCGCGGCTTTGTTAGGTCCGCCCGTGCCGCAGATGATGAGCCTGTCGGTATTTTTACCGAATTTTTCGGCGGCAAGGCGCGCTATGAACGAGCCCATACTGTGACCCATAAGAATATAAGGGATACCCTTGTGATTTTTGCGCAGTTTTTCGCCGAATGCGCCTACGTCGTCCACAAGAAAGCGATAGCCTTTTTTATTTGCGATAAAGCCTAATTCCGAATCATCGTTTGCGGTCTCTCCATGGCCTAAGTTATCGTATCCCGCGGCAATAAAGCCGTTTTCGGCAAGCGCGGTAAAAATGGGAGTATAACGCTTTATGTGCTCGGTCATACCGTGTACTACGTGTACGATTCCTTTTATTTCACCGTCCGGTACGAATATCATACCGCGCAGGGTGTGAACACCGTCGCTTGAGGGCATTTTCACATTCTTTTTCGTAAAGGTCATAACTGCTGCTCCTTTGCAAAGTATTTTACGGCGGCAACCGCATTTTTCCAGCCCGAAAGCAGAAGGGTGCGCTTTTCAGCCGTAAAGGACGGGACGTATGTGCGTGCGTTCCCGATGTCGGGCAGGCTGTCGCGGCTTTCAAAAATACCGCTTACTATTCCTGCGGCAAAAGCGGCGCCCATTGCAGTGGCTTCGGCATTTTCGCGGCATACTACGTCGGCTGCCGAAATATCTGCCTGAAACTGCATTAAAAAGCCGTTTCTTGAAGCGCCGCCGTCGGCTTTCAGGCAGGAAACCGGTATGCCGCTGTCGGCGCGCATTGCGTTTATAAGGTCGTTTGTCTGGTAGGCTATCGATTCAAGCGCGGCTCTTACTATGTGTGCCCTGCCGCTGCCGCGTGTAAGGCCGAAAATGCTGCCGCGCGCTTTCATATCCCAATAGGGGGCGCCCAGTCCCGTAAACGCCGGCACCACATACACGCCTCCGCTGTTTTCTATGCTTTTCGCGATTTCCTCCGTTTGTGCGGCGGAATCGGTGATTTTAAGTTCGTCGCGCAGCCATTGCACAACTGCGCCGCCTACAAACACGCTTCCTTCAAGCGCGTACTGCGGCGTTTCGCCGTCCAGCGTGGCGGCAAGGGTGGTTATAAGGCCGTTTTTGCTGTTTGTTGCGGTGTTTCCCGTGTTCATAAGTAAAAAGCAGCCTGTGCCGTATGTGTTTTTAACATCGCCCGCAAAAAAGCATTTCTGCCCGAAAAGCGCCGATTGCTGGTCGCCTATAACGGCGCATACGGGTATGCTGGCGTTCATTATTTCGATATTTCCGAAGTTGTGACCGCTGGGGAAAACCTGCGGCAGCATACTTTCGGGTATGTTGAAAAGCGCAAGTAATTTTTCGTCAAAACGCAGTTTGCGTATATCAAAAAGCATTGTGCGCGCCGCGTTTGTGTAGTCGGTAGCGTGTATTTTTCCGCCCGACAGTTTCCATAAAAGCCATGTATCCACCGTGCCGAAAAGCAGTTCGCCGCGCTCGGCCTTTTCGCGCGCGCCTGCTACGTTATCAAGTATCCATTTAATTTTTGTCGCGCTGAAATAGGCGTCGATTTTAAGGCCCGTGACCTCTTTTATATATTCTTCGTATCCGTCTTTTATAAGTTCCTCACAATAATCCGCCGTTCTGCGGCACTGCCATACTATCGCGTTGTAAATCGGCTCTCCCGTGATTTTGTCCCAAACTATCGTGGTTTCGCGCTGGTTTGTAATTCCGACCGCGGCAATCTCCTCGGGCGAGATTTTTGCGGTTATTATCGCTTCGCAGGCGCAGGTGTACTGGGCGGACAGTATTTCCGTGGGGTCGTGCTCCACTAAAGAGGGGGCAGGGTATATCTGGGTGAACTCGTGCTGAGCCACCGACAATACCCTGCCGCTTTTGTCCGTTATAATTGCGCGTGCGCTGGTCGTTCCCTCGTCAAGGGTAAGGATATATTTGCCCATTTTTAAAGACCGTCCTTTCGCACTTGTTCGCTTGTTATTGAATTGCCGAAAGCCTTTTATTTTTCGCTTTCTACGGCGATTCTCGGTACGCGCGGAGAAACGCCGCAAACTATTTCGTAATTTATGGTGCCTGCCGCCTCCGCCAGTTTCGTTACCGAAAGTTCTTTGCCGAAAAGTATTACCTCGTCGTCCGGTTTTGCGTTTGTTCCGGTGGCGTCTACTACCATTTGGTCCATACATACTCGCCCCAGTATCGGCGCTTTAACCCCGTTTATAAGCACGTAAGCCCTGCCGGAGAGTATGCGGGGGTAGCCGTCGGCATAGCCTGCCGAAACGGTTGCCACCTTCATATTGCGTTCGGCGGTAAACTTTCTGCCGTAACTTACGGTTTCACCCTTTCGTATTTCCTTTACCATGGAAACTACCGATTTAAGGGTCATAACAGGGGTAAGTTCGGGGAAATTGTCTATTCCGGCTGCGGGGGCAAGACCGTAAAGTATAATGCCCGGACGGCATAATCCGCCGCCTTTTTCGCGGTCCTGTAAAACAGCCGCCGAGTTACGGCAGGAAAATTCCGCGTTTACCCCCGCGGCACGTAATTTCTGTTTTGCCGCTTCAAATCTTTTGTACTGCGCGTCGGTAAAACCGTCATCGGTCATCTTTACACGGTCTGCCGCGCAAAAATGCGTAAAAACGCCCTTTACTTCAAACTGCGGTTTTGCGGCGCCGCAAACAGCGGCATCTATGCCGCATAACTCGTCCGTGCGGCAATCAAAGCCCAGCCTGCTCATACCCGTGTCAAGTTTTATAAACACCTTGATTTTAAGTCGCTTTTTTTCGGCTTCGTAAGCCAGTGCCTCGGCATATTCGGCGGAATATACGCACTGCGTTATATCGTTTGCGGCAAGTTTGCCGGCAGCCTCCGGCGGAGTGTATCCAAAAATAAGAATCGGTTTTGTAATGCCGCAGCCGCGAAGGTTTACCGCCTCGTCAAGGGTGGCAACCGCAAAAGCGTCGGCGCCCTCTTTTTGAAGTAACGGCGCCACGATAGCCGCATCGTGACCGTAGGCGTTTGCCTTTACGACCGCCATGATCTTACTGCCGTCGGCAATCTTTTTAATAAAATCAAAGTTTGATTTAAGTGCGGAAATATCAATCTCCGCCCAGGTGCGTCGTAAAAATTCCAAAAATATCCCTCTTTTATCAGACGTTAAAACGGAACAGCACTATGTCGCCGTCTTTCATAACATAGTCTTTTCCTTCGCTTCTTACAAGACCTTTTTCCTTGGCAACGACCATGTTTCCGTCGCATTTATTTATAAAATCGTCATAGGCAATAACCTCGGCACGTATAAAGCCGCGTTCAAAGTCACTGTGTATCTTGCCTGCCGCCTGGGGTGCTTTGGTGCCCTCTTTAATGGTCCATGCCCTTACTTCCGGCTTGCCTGCCGTAAGGTAGGATATAAGCCCTAAAAGGCGGTAACAGGTCTGTACCATACGGTCAAGACCGGAACGTTCAAGACCGAGGTCCTCAAGGAATATCTCCTTGTCCTCCTCGCTCATATCTGCCATTTCGGCCTCCATAGCCGCGCAGATAGGCAGTATTTCCGCGTTTTCATTTTCTGCTTTTTCTTTAACTTTAAGGTAGTTTGCGTTTTTCTCTATGCCTGCACGGAAGTCGTCCTCACTCATATTGCAGGCGTATATTACCGGCTTTGCCGAAAGCAGCGAGGTTGTTTCTATAACCTCTTTTTCGGTATCGTTGTTTATTTCAATGCTTCTGGCGGGCAGGCCCTCTTCAAGATGGGCAATAAGCCGCTTTAAAAAGTCAACTTCCGCCTGCATTGATTTATCGCCTTTAAGGGCTTTCTGCGCTTTGTCAAGGCGGCGCGTGGCAATTTCGATATCGGAAAAGATAAGTTCAAGGTTTATGGTTTCAATGTCGCGTATCGGGTCTACCGAACCCTCAACGTGTATAATATCGTCGCTTTCAAAGCAGCGCACAACATGAACGATTGCGTCCACTTCACGGATATTGCTTAAAAACTTGTTTCCGAGTCCCTCGCCTTTTGAAGCGCCCTTGACAAGTCCCGCAATGTCCACAAACTCTATTACCGCAGGGGTAAACTTGTCGGGGTTATATATCTCCGCCAATTTTTCAAGCCTTTCATCCGGCACGCTTACCATGCCCACGTTCGGTTCTATCGTGCAAAACGGATAGTTTGCCGACTGCGCGCCCGCGTTTGTTATAGCGTTAAAAAGGGTGGATTTGCCAACGTTAGGCAATCCTACCATACCGAGCTTCATAATAAAAAAACCTCCGAAAAAGCGGCGAATAACGTCGCTGTGCTGAAAACATTATATAATCATTCGCCCTCTTTCGCAAGTTTATTTGTCCTATTTTAAAAAAAATATTTAAAATTACAGAATAGTATAGTATAATAAATAAAATAGTATAGTCTGCTTAAAATCGGAAAAGGAGTGTTTTTGTGAAAACGGATTTTACCATACCGCTTTCGGAAATAATGAAGGAATTTTCTCTTGAAACCCTTTATATGCCCGAATCTGCCGAAAACATACTTATTTCCTCAATGGAAGTAAATCGTCCGGGATTGCAACTTGCCGGCTACTTTGAATATTTTGATAATTTAAGAATACAGATACTCGGTATAAGCGAAATAAGTTTTTTAAAACGCTTTACACCCGAAAAGGCGCGCGACCGCCTGCTTGAGTTTTTCGGGAAAAAGCCGGTTGCCGTTGTGATTGCGCGCGACCTTAATGTAAGCGATGTTTATATTGAAGCGGCAAAAGAAAACGGCGTGCCGCTTTTAAGAGTCAAGGAATCAACATCCGGTTTTTCTTCGGCGCTTATTGCGTATTTAAGTCTGCACCTTGCCCCGCGTATAACAAGGCACGGCGTTCTTGTGGAGGTCTACGGCGAGGGCGTTCTGCTGCTGGGCGAAAGCGGCGTAGGTAAAAGCGAAACCGCGATAGAACTTGTAAAGCGCGGTCACCGTCTTATAGCGGACGACGCGGTGGAGATACGTCGTGTATCAAGCAAATCGCTTGTAGGCACGGCACCCGATAATATAAGGCATTTTATAGAACTTCGTGGTATAGGCATAATAAACGCCAGCCGTATATTCGGTGTGGGCGCCGTAAAACTTACCGAGAAGATAGATCTTATAGTAAATCTTGAACAGTGGGACGTAAACAAGGTTTACGACAGAATGGGCATTGACAATCAAACCACAGATATTCTGGGACTTGATATTCCTTCCCTTACCATACCGGTAAAACCCGGTAGAAACCTTGCGGTTATAATCGAGGTTGCGGCGATGAACAGCCGTCAGAAGAAACTCGGTTACAACGCGGCGGAAGATCTTTTGAACCGTCTTGGTATGGGTAACGATTTCAAACCCGTTAAAGAAAGCAACGAAACACCGGTAGATCCGTTTTGAAAGGTTAGGTTCTGATGTATAATTTAGGAATAGATTTAGGCGGCACTAACATTGTTGTCGGGGTAGTTGACGAAAATTATGAAATAGCGGCATCCGCAAAAAGAAAGACCATGGCGCCCCGTCCCGCAAGCGATATTGCGGACGACATAGCGGCAACCTGTTTTGATGCGCTCTCGGCGGCAGGTATTACCATGGCGGATATAGAAAACATCGGACTCGGTACCCCGGGTGCCGTTAATTCCGAAAAGGGCGTTATATCCTTTGCCAACAACCTGAAATTTTTTGATGTGGATATGGGTGCATTGCTTAAAGAAAGGCTCGGCAAACACGTTTATATCGAAAATGATGCAAACTGCGCGGCGTACGGAGAATTTCTTGCGGGCGCCGGCAGGGGAACGAAAGATTTTATCGCGGTCACACTCGGCACGGGCGTCGGCGGAGGAATAATAATAGACGGAAAGATTTATTCCGGCTTTAACGGCGCCGGCGGCGAACTCGGCCATACGGTAATACAGATGAACGGCGAACGCTGTTCCTGCGGAAGAACCGGCTGTTTTGAGGCATACGCTTCGGCAACGGCGTTGATCCGCCAGACAAAACAGGCGATGATACGCTACCCCGAAAGCATAATGTGGGATATAGTTGAAAGAAACATAGACGCGGTGGACGGCAAGACCGCGTTTGACGCAATGCGCCGCGGCGATGAAGCGGGGATCGGGGTTGTGGATTCCTACATACAGTATCTTGCGGTCGGAATTGCAAATATTATAAATACTTTCCAGCCGCAGGCGATATGTATAGGCGGCGGAATATCCAAAGAAGGCAAAAACCTTACCGATCCGATAAACAGGCTCGTAAAAGGCGAAAACTATGCAAGAAACATTGATACTTCTACCGAGATAAAAGTTGCCGCTTTAGGCAACGATGCAGGGGTGATAGGTGCCGCCTGCTTATATAAACTACATTGATTTAAGGTGTGATAAAATGCGGCTCGGCAATTTTAAGGAAACGCTCAAAACGGCGGAAATTGAATATACCGAGAATGTTCCAATGTCGCTTTATACCACCTTTAAAGTAGGCGGTAATGCCGATGTGCTTGTAAAACCCAAAACGCAGTCGGAACTTGAAACCGCACTGCTTGCCGCAAGGGAAAACGGCGTGCCGGTGTTTATTTTAGGCAACGGTTCAAATCTGCTTGTTTCCGATAAGGGAATAGAGGGCGCGGTTGTAAGTATGCTTTCTTTAAACTTTGTAAAGGTTTCCGGAAACGAGATAGTATGCGGTGCCGGCGCACGTCTTTCGGCGGTGTGTATTGCCGCGCGCGACGCGGGACTTACGGGGCTTGAATTTGCATACGGCATACCCGGCACCGTAGGCGGCGCATTCTATATGAACGCCGGCGCATACGGCGGAGAAATTGCAAATGTTGCGATAAGCGCCGAATGTATTGACGCAGACGGCAAGCCCTGCTGCCTGTCTGCCGCAGAAATGGAGTTCGGTTACAGAACAAGCGTTTTTAAAAAAGGCGGACTTGTGATAACTGCGGTAAAACTGCGGCTTGAAAACGGCAAGCGCGAAGAGATTACCGCCGCCATGAACGGATATATGAAAAGACGTGCCGAAAAACAACCGCTTGAATATCCGAGTGCGGGCAGCACATTTAAACGCCCCACGGGATATTACGCAGGCGCGCTTATAGAAGGCAGCGGACTTAAAGGCGCGTCGGTAGGGGGCGCTCAGGTAAGCGAAAAACACGCAGGTTTTATAATAAACCGCGGCAATGCAACGGCTGATGACGTCTGCGCGCTGATAGAAAAGGTTAAAAATACGGTGCTTGCGGCAGAGGGCGTAACACTTGAACCGGAAGTGCTTTTTGTGGGGAGAAAAGAGTAAACAGTATGAATCTTTTAATTGTTACGGGAATGTCCGGTGCAGGCAAGTCGCAGACTGCCAACGCACTTGAAGATATGGGATTTTATTGCGTTGATAACATACCGCCTGCAATTATCCCCTCTTTTGTGGAACTTTCAAAGCGCGGAAGCGAGGAAATGGTAAAACTTGCTATTATAACCGATATCCGCGGCGGCAGTATGTTTAAGGAAATATCCGCCGTGCTTCAAAAGTTCAAGGCGGAGCATATCGAGTATAAAATACTTTTTCTTGACGCTTCGGACGACGTTCTTATAAGAAGGTACAAAGAAAACCGCAGAAAACACCCCCTTTGCGAGAGGGCGGATCTGTCGCTCAGCGACGCGGTAAAACTTGAGCGCCGCCTGCTTTCGGATATAAAAAACTCCGCCGATTATGTTGTGGATACAAGCCTTATTTCCGCGGCGCAGTTAAAAATGCAGATAACGAACATTTTTACCGATAACGGGGAATCCGGCATAAAGATACTTTGCCACTCTTTCGGCTTCAAATACGGCACGGATGTTGACGCGGATATTATTTTCGATGTGCGCTGCCTTGTAAATCCTTTTTATGTGGAAACCTTAAAGCATAAAACGGGACTTGACACCGAGGTAAGCGATTATGTTATGGCAGATGCAAGCAGCAGGGAATTTGCAAAACACGTTTTTGAATTTATAGATTTTTCCCTGCCCCTTTACCTCAAAGAGGGCAAAAGTCAATTGGTGGTTTCCTTCGGATGCACCGGCGGTAAACACCGATCGGTTACTTTTGCGGAACTTCTGTGCAAACATCTTAAAGAAAAGGGCTACGGCGCCGCCGCCATGCACAGGGATATAAGCAAGAATTGACAGAAGGGGAGTAGAATATGTCTTTTTGCTCCGATATAAAAAACGAACTCGGTAACATCAGACCGTCTGACTGCTGCAAATTACCTTTAACCTACGGTTTTCTGCTCTTCAGCCGGTCTTTTTCCGCTAAAAAAATATCTATGCAAACCGAAAACCTTGCAGCGGCCAAACTTTACGCGCGGCTGCTTAAATCCTGCTACGGGGCAGAGGTACAGATTCTTTCGGGCGGCGGAAAGCGGGTTACATACCGCGCATTTGTACCGAGCGAGGCGGACAGGCTTAAAATACTTGCCTCGGTCGATTACGGCATAGCGGACGGCAAGATAAACAGGGAATGTTTTGTAAAAGACTGCTGCCCCGCGGCATTTATAAGGGGCGCGTTTCTTGCCTGCGGTCAGATAAGCGACCCCGAAAAGGCTTACCGTGCGGATTTTTCCGTGCGCGACGAATCTTTGGCGCAGGAATTCTGCAAACTGCTTTCGGAACATTTTGTAAAGGCGGGAATATCGAAACGGCAAAGCGGGTATACGGTATATATAAAGCGCAGCGAAATGATAATAAATCTGCTGACAGTTATGGGCGCTTCGGCGCGGAGTCTTGAATTTATAGAAACCACCATAATGAAAGACGTTAAAAATAATATAAACCGCGCCAGAAACTGCGACAGCGGCAACATAACAAAAACCGTAAACGCCGCTTTCGCCCAGACAAAGGCTATTGAATATCTTGAAAAAACGGGACGGCTTGAAAATCTGCCGCCGGAACTGAAATCCGCCGCGGAATTAAGAAAAAAAGACCCCGTGGGGTCGCTTTCCCAGCTTGTAAAGCAATCAAGCGAGGCAATAACGGTTTCGGGTCTCAATCACCGACTGCGCAGGATTATTGAAATTTACGAAAAACATTCGCAAAAACACTGACACAAAAACATAAACAGGGAGGCGGCAGCGTGGGTTTTGCACATCTTCATCTTCATACGGAATACAGCCTGCTTGACGGCTGCTGCCGCATAGAGCCGCTTATAAAAGCGGTGAAACAACGCGGTCAAACGGCGGTTGCCGTTACCGACCACGGCGTTATGTACGGCGCGGTGGAGTTTTACAAGGCAGCGATAAAAGAAGGCGTAAAACCTATTATCGGATGCGAGGTGTATGTAGCGCCGAGAAGTCGTTTTGATAAAGAACGCGCCCTTGATTCGCAGTACAGCCACCTTGTACTTCTGTGCGAAAACAACAAGGGATACGAAAACCTTGTAAAATTGGTTTCTGCAGGATTTACGGAAGGATTTTATTCAAAACCGCGTATAGACCATGAATTGCTTGAAAAGTACAGCGAGGGACTTATTGCGCTTTCCGCCTGCCTTGCGGGTGAGATACCGAAAGCGCTGCTTTCGGGCGACTATGAAAAAGCAAAACAGACGGCGCTTTGGTATAAAAATGTTTTCGGAAAAGACAACTATTTTCTTGAAATTCAGAATCACGGCATAAAAGAACAACTCGAAATTCTGCCGCTTATGAAAAAACTGTCGCTTGAGACGGGCATACCGCTTGTTGCCACGAATGACGTTCACTATATAGACAAAAGCGACGCGTTTATACACAAGGTGCTTTTGTGCATACAAACGGGTAGCAAAATAAACGAAAAAAT
Organism: uncultured Eubacteriales bacterium; assembly: GCA_934491515.1. Classification (GTDB taxonomy): domain Bacteria; phylum Bacillota; class Clostridia; order Oscillospirales; family Acutalibacteraceae; genus UBA737. The sequence goes on along the minus strand of CAKSTF010000003.1, from coordinate 46,402 downwards.
GCCGCTTGAATTTAAAACGGAGGAATTTTATCTTAAATCCGAGGCGGAAATGGCAGAAGTTTTTGCAGAGTTTCCCGCTGCGCTTTCGGTTACGGAAAAAATAGCCGAACGGTGCAACGTAACCTTTGAATTCGGCAAGATAAAACTTCCGTATTTTGATACCGGCGGCATAGACCATTTTGAGTTTTTAAAAGATAAATGCCTTGAAGGCGTTAAACGCCTTTACGGCGAAAGTCCCGATAAAAAGGTCACCGAAAGGCTTGATTACGAACTTTCGGTAATAAATAAAATGGGATATGTGGATTATTACCTTATTGTCTGGGACTTTGTAAATTATGCGAAAAACCACGATATACCGGTAGGCCCGGGCAGGGGTTCGGGTGCGGGAAGTCTTGCGGCGTATGCCATGGGCATCACGGGCATAGACCCCATAAAATACGACCTGCTGTTTGAACGCTTTTTAAACCCCGAACGCGTTTCAATGCCGGATTTTGATATAGATTTCTGCTATGTAAAGCGCCAGCAGGTTATAGATTACGTTATAGATAAATACGGCAGCGACCACGTGGCACAGATAGTGACCTTCGGAACGCTTGCGGCGCGCGCCGCCGTAAGGGACGTTGGAAGGGCGATGGATATACCGTATGCCGTGTGTGACAGGGTGGCAAAACTTATACCTCAGGCGCCGGGTGTTACCCTTTCGTCATCGCTTGAAATTTCAAAGGAACTGGCACGTCTTTATGCTGCCGATGCTCAGGTAAAAGAACTTGTGGATACGGCGCTTAAGGTGGAAAATATGCCGCGGCACGCCTCCACACACGCGGCAGGCGTTGTTATATCGGACAGGCCCGTAAGCGATTATGTTCCGCTTGCTTTAAACGATAACGCGGTAGTCACCCAGTACACCATGACGGTTATCGAAGAACTGGGGCTTCTTAAAATGGACTTTTTGGGGCTTCGCAATCTTACCGTTATCAAAGATACCGAAACCGACATTAAAAAACGCAATCCGGAATTTTCTGTTGAGAATATTCCGCTTGACGACAAGGCGACCCTTGATATGATGGGCGAGGGACTGACCGAGGGTGTGTTTCAGTTTGAATCGGAGGGTATGAAAAGCGTCCTGCGGCGCTTCAAGCCGGAGGGACTTGAAGACCTTATAGCGATAATATCGCTTTACAGACCCGGACCTATGGACTCAATACCCACATATATCCATAACAGACACAATCCGCAGGATGTTAAGTATTCCTCACCGATTTTGAAGCCTATTCTTGATGTTACCTACGGTTGTATCGTATATCAGGAACAGGTAATGCAGATATGCAGAACGGTGGCAGGTTACTCGCTGAGCCGCGCCGATATCGTGCGCCGCGCAATGGCAAAGAAAAAGCACGACGTTATGCAGCGCGAACGCCGCGTGTTTATATACGGCGAAAAGGACGAAAACGGAAAAGTTCTTTGCGAAGGCGCCCTTGCAAGAGGTGTGGACGAAAAAGCGGCAAACGAACTTTTCGACCGTCTTGTTACATTCAGTTCCTATGCATTCAATAAATCCCACGCCGCGGCGTACGCTTTGGTGGCTTACAGAACGGCATATCTTAAATGCCGTTTTAAAAAGGAATATTTTGCGGCGCTGCTTACAAGCGTGCTTGATTCTTCCTCTAAAATCGCGGAGTATGCAAACGAATGCCGCAGGATGGAAATTCCCGTTCTTCCGCCTGACGTAAACGAAAGTTTTGCAGGGTTCACCGCATGCGGCGGCGGAATAAGATTCGGACTTTTAGGTGTTAAAAACCTTGGAAAAAGCATTATAGAAAGTATAGTCAAAAACCGTGAGGACGGCGGAGAGTACAAAAGTCTTTACGATTTTTGTATGCGCAATTACGGCAGGGAAATGAACCGCCGTGCACTGGAAAGCCTTATTAAAAGCGGCGCGCTTGACAGCCTTGCCGAAAACCGCCGCGGAATGCTCTTTTCGCTTGAATACCTGCTTTCGGCGGTGGAAACCCAAAAGCGGCTTAAGGGGGAAGGACAGCTTGATATTTTCGGCGATACGGACGATTCGGGCGGCTTTGCCATTCCAAAAACCGATGAGATGCCCAAAGAACAACTTCTGGCCTTTGAAAAAGAATCCACGGGTATGTATCTTTCGGGACATCCGCTTGCCGATTACGAAGGATTTATAAAAAACGGCGGATATACCGATATCAAGAGCCTTAACGATAAAAAAGTGCATGACGGCGCGCGCGTGCGTGTGTGCGGCATACTTGACCTTGTAAAGGTAAAGCAGATTAAAAACAAGTCGGTGATAGTTTACGCCGTTCTTGAAGATACCACGGGGCGTATAGACCTTACGGTGTTTGCCGCCGCCTATTCCTTATGCCGTGACTTTTTAAAGGACGGCAACATTGTGGCGGTAAGCGGCAAGGTAAGCGAGCGCGAGGACAGGGATACGGAACTTATACTTGAAAAGTGCGAGCCGGTACCTGCAGGCGCTGCGGGTATAACTCCGAAAAAGACGGTAAAACCGGGCGTTTACGTCAGGGTACCTTCAAGCGGAAGCGCGCAGTTCAAAAAAGTATGCGAAATAATAAATAACAACAAAGGCAACACCCCCGTTACAGTAGTCTGCGCCGACACCGGAAAACGTTTTTCACCGTCGGGAGGGGCGGGTGTTAAGGTTGGAAAAACCTTATATGACGCGCTTTGCGCCGCTGCCGATAGCAAAAATGTAAAAATAATCGGCAGTTAGTGCGCCGCATATTATGAAAACTGTTAAAATCGCATAAAAGTGTGATTTCGTTGTTGAATTTACGGATAACTTATTATATAATGTCAAATAGATTCTTAATGTTATTAACATCCACTATTTTACGGAGATGATTTATATGAAAACTATCGGTGTTCTCACAAGCGGCGGCGACGCCCCCGGCATGAACGCTGCCGTTCGTGCGGTTGTAAGAACGGCAATCTCGCTCGGAATGAACGTAAAGGGCATAATGCATGGCTATCAGGGTCTTATCGACGATGAAATAGTTGATCTTAACGCCCGTTCCGTTTCGGACATAATAAATCGCGGCGGAACCGTTCTCTACACGGCAAGATGTCTTGAGTTCAAGACCGAAGAAGGTATGCAGAAGGGCATAGCTACCTGCAAAAAACACGGAATAGAGGGTATTGTGGTAATCGGCGGCGACGGTTCTTACAGGGGCGCGCGCGACCTTTCCGAGCGCGGAATTCCCTGCATAGGCGTTCCTGCTACCATAGATAACGACATTGCTTCTACCGAGTATACGATAGGTTTTGACACCGCAATGAATACCGCGGTTGAGATGATAGATAAAATCCGCGATACCGCGGCTTCGCACAATCGCTGCAGCGTTGTTGAGGTTATGGGTCACCATGCAGGCTATATGGCGCTTCAGATAGCGATATCGGTAGGCGCTGTGGGCGTTCTGGTTCCCGAACTCCCCGTAGACACCGATGCGCTCGTAGCGCACATAAACAAGGTTAAGGAAACGGGCAAGAGCCACTTTATCGTGGTAGTTGCCGAGGGTGTAGGCCACAGCGAGGAACTTGCGAAGAAGATAGAGGCTGAAACCGGCCTCGGTTCCCGCGCGACCATACTCGGTCACGTTCAGCGCGGCGGCAGCCCCACGGTACGCGACCGCGTACGCGCCACCCAGATGGGCAACACGGCGGTACATCTTCTTTCCCAGGGAATAGGAAACCGCGTGGTTTCTTACAAGGCAGGCAAGATAGTTAATATCGATATATTTGAAGCGCTTAACATGACCAAGACCTTTGACGACGGTATGATAGACGTTGCAAAAGAAACGGCCATCTGATTTTAAACTTTACGGCGGTTTGTGGGTTCACCATAAACCGCCGCTTGCATTTTATATGAAAGTATTGTAAAATGTTCGTTGTAAGTGGTACGGCAGAAATGTGATAAACGCTGCACCGCTGTGGGGAGAAGGAAAGTGAAGAATAAAAACAGCATTAAAAATATGATAAATCCGGCAAATATGCTTACATTTTTCCGTATAGCAGGCGCGGCGGCAATCGTTTTTATAAAGCCGCTTACACTGCCGTTTTTCGTTATATATACGCTTGCCGGCGTTACCGACGCCGTGGACGGTTTTGTGGCAAGAAAAACAGGCACGCAAAGCGACGCGGGTGCCAAACTCGATTCGGTGGCGGATCTTGTATTCTATTCGGTGATGATGATTAAAATTCTGCCCGTTCTTATAAAAAAACTGCCGTTTAACATATGGATTATTGTGGCGGCGGTGCTTTTGCTGCGTGTTGCGGCGTATGTAACGGCGGCGCTTAAGTACAGGCGTTTTGCCGCGGTGCATACGTACCTTAATAAAATAACGGGCGCAGGAGTGTTCCTTATCCCGTATTTTCTCGGTACTCCGGCGGCAGCGGCGTTCTGTTACTGTGTTTCCGCCGTGGGATTTCTTGCTTCTGCCGAAGAATTTGTTATGCACCTTTTAAGCAAGACGTACGACCCCGGTATGAAATCCGTTTTAAAACTTTTATAGGTAAAAAACCTGTGCTGCGGCGCAGGTTTTTATTTTGTTGAAAATCTACTTGTTTTATGTTATATTATATTTAATAAAGATAAATTTAAGGAGTATTGCAAAATGCCCCAGTTTACCAAAAACGCTATAAAGAACTCATTTTTGAAACTGCTTAACGAAATGCCGCTTAACAAAATATCCGTGCGCGTTATAGCGGAGGATTGCGGAATCAACCGCAACACGTTCTATTACCACTTTACCGATATACCGGCGCTTATCGAAGAAATAGTTATGGAATCGGTAGATACGCTTATAGAAGAATATCCCACGATAGATTCGCTTGAACAATGTTTTAACGCGGTTTTTAAATTTGCGCTTAAAAACAAAAAAGCCGCGGCGCATATTTTTAATTCCGTAAACCGCGATATATACGAGCGCAATCTTATGCGATACTGCGAATATATCGTAAAAACGTATCTTGACCGCGTTTTCGGCGGAAGCAACATTCCGGAACTTGACAGAAGGATTGCAATAAAGATTTTTAAATGTATGCTTTTCGGCGCCTGTATTGACTGGGTAGAATGCGGTATGCCGGAGAATTATCTTAATGATCTTCCGTATGTATTGTCTGTATTCAAAGGATTACCGGAAGAGGTGCTGAATCGCCTGTCAAGCGAAAATAAAAGAGCGTAAAAATTCTAATATTTATGCAAAACGTGTCCGTTGCCTAATTTTTCGGCAACGGATTTTTTTTGACCATTTAAAACGGCGTCTGTATAAATATAATACAATAAGGACGAAAAATAGACTTTAACTGACTTTGACCGTCGGTTGAAGTACTACATTAAATGCGGCGTATACCGCCGCGGAAAGTGGGGAAGATATGCGTTTTGCAAAAGCGGTAGTAAAACACCGCGTTACCATTATTGTTCTTGCGCTTATTTTGATGATACCGTCGGTACTCGGTATGATAAGCACCCGTATAAACTACGATATGCTTGATTATCTGCCGGACGATATCGACACTTCAATAGGTCAGAAAGAACTTATGGACGACTTCGGCAAAGGCGCTTTTTCGTTTATAGTTGTTCAGAATATGAGCGACGGCGACACGGCGGAACTTTGCGATAAGATAAAAGAAGTCGAACATGTGGATTCCGTTTTGTGGTATTCGTCGCTTGCCGATGTTTCGGTACCTATGGAACTTTTACCCGAAAAGATATACAAAGAGTTCAACACCGACGATTCCACACTTGTGGCAGTCTTTTTTGATTCCGCCACAAGCGAGGACGTAACAATGGACGCCATAAAGGCGATACGCAAAATCTGCGGAAAACAGTGCTTTGTATCGGGTATGTCGGCGCTTGTTACCGACCTTAAAGACCTTTGCGAAAAGGAAGAACCGATATATGTTGCAATTGCGGTAATATGCGCTACCGCGGCAATGCTTATTCTGCTGGACGGCTGGCTTGTACCTTTCGCTTTTCTGGCAAGTATCGGTATGATGATACTTTTAAACCTCGGAAGTAACTGGTTTTTGGGTGAGATATCCTACATAACAAAGGCACTGTCCGCCGTGCTGCAGCTGGCGGTTACAATGGACTATTCAATATTCCTTTGGCACAGTTATAACGAAAAGCGTGAAACCTGTCCCGATAAAAACACCGCCATGGCGGAGGCAATAAACGCAACCCTTACAAGCGTTATAGGAAGTTCCATAACAACCGTTGCAGGTTTTTTGGCTCTCGTTTTCATGAGTTTCACTTTAGGCCGCGACCTCGGAATAGTTATGGCAAAGGGCGTAATATTGGGCGTTATAGGCTGCGTTACCGTTTTGCCGGCGCTTATACTTATATGCGATAAGCCGCTTCAGGTCACAAAGCATCGCTCTATTATTCCCGATATGACCAAACTTTCAAAGGGAATAGTAAAAATTTTTCCGGTATTCCTTGTGCTGTTTATAGCGCTTATACCGCCTGCATATTACGGATACAGCAAGACCAATAACGAAGTGTATTACGATATGGGCGAGTGTTTGCCGGAGGATATGGAGTATGTAATAGCAAACTCAAAGTTAAAGGATGAATTTGATATTGCCTCTACCCACATGCTGCTTGTGGACGCCGACCTGCCCACCTCTTCGGTAAGAAGTATGATAGACGAAATGGAAGATGTAGAAGGCGTAAAATACGTTTTGGGACTCGAATCGGTTTTAGGTCCCGCAGTGCCCGAAGAAATACTGCCCGACAGTATCCGAAATATAGTTAAAAGCGATAAATGGGAACTGCTGCTTATAAACTCCGAATACAAGGTTGCAAGCGATGAGGTAAACACTCAGATAGATTCCCTGAACGCTATACTTAAAAAGTATGATAAGGGCGGTATGCTGATAGGCGAAGCGCCCTGTATGAAAGATATGATAGAAACCACCGATCGCGACTTCAAAATAGTAAACGCGGTTTCAATAGCGGCGATATTTATAATCATCGCGCTTGTGGAAAAGAGTTTTACGTTGCCGTTCATACTGATATCGGTAATAGAACTTGCGATATTCATAAATTTGGGTCTGCCGCATTATATGGGTCAATCACTGCCGTTTATAGCGCCTATATGCATAAGCACGATACAACTCGGCGCTACGGTAGACTATGCGATACTTATGACGACCAGATATAAGACGGAACGCAACGGCGGAAACAGCAGGTTTGATTCGGTTTCAACAGCGCTGTCCTCGTCTATTCCTTCAATACTTGTGTCAGGCATAGGTCTTTTCGCTGCAACGTTCGGCGTTGCCGTGTATTCGGATATAGACCTTATAAGTTCTCTTTGTATGCTGATGGCGCGCGGCGCTATTATAAGTATGTTCTGTGTAATATTCATACTTCCGGCACTGCTTACGCTGTTTGATAAGGTAATAATTAAAACCACTTTCGGTATGAAAACAGGAAAGGAATGAACAGTTTTATGAAAAAGATATTCACAAAACCCACTGCTATCGCATTATCGGTGCTTATGGTTTTGGGTGCTGCGGCGGGTGCGGTTTACGCGCTTCAAAAAACACCCGATGTAAAGGCCGAAAACACCTCCGCAAAGGTTCAGAAAACCGAACAGAGCGAAACGGCTGTTACAAAAGATGAGTCGGTATATGTTATCGCAGGTGCGGACGGTAGCGTGCAGAAGATTATAGTAAGCGATTGGATAAAAAATAATCTTAAAAGCGACAAAATTGTAGATACCGCCGCTATTGCGGACGCCGAAAACGTAAAGGGTAAAGAAAGTTACGTTATGAACGGCGACAATATGCGCGTCTGGGACGCGAAAGGCAACGATATCTACTGCAAAGGCAATGTGGAAAAGGAACTTCCCGTAAATTTGGGCGTTACATACACGCTTGACGGCAAAACGGTCTCTCCCGAAGAAATAAAGGGAAAAAGCGGCAAGGTAACTATAAGATACGACTATAAGAATAACCAGTACGAAACGGTAACCATCAACGGAAACCCCGAAAGAATATATGTGCCTTTCCTTATGCTGACGGGTGCGGTGCTCGATAACGACGTTTTCAGCGATATCGAGGTAACAAACGGCAGAATGATAAACGACGGCAACCGTTCTTTCGCCGTGGGAATCGCGCTTCCCGGTCTTGCGGATAACCTGAATGTAAACAAAAACGATATAAACATACCGGAATATGTTGAAATTAAGGCGACCGTTAAAAACTTTAAGATGAGCAACACGGTTACAATAGCCACAAACGAACTTTTCAGCAAAATCGATACGGCGGCTTCCGATGATATTACGGCAGTAGGTAAAAGTATCGAATCGGGCGTGCAGCAGTTGACAAGCGGTTCAAGCGCGCTTTACGGCGGACTTTGCACATTGCTTCAAAAATCGGGAACTCTTGTTTCCGGCATAAATAAGATGAGCGACGGCGCTGCGGCACTTAAAGCAGGCGGCGGCGATTTAAAGGGCGGAGTTACGGAACTTCTTGAAGGTCTTACCGAACTTACCGATAAGAACGAAGAACTTAAAGGCGGCGCTTCACAGATTTACGATTCCGTTCTTAAGACAGTGCACGATACCGTAGCGGGCTACGGCATAACGCTGCCGGAACTTACAAAAGAAAACTACAAAACCGTACTTGAAAATGTTATAAAAGACCCCGACGATACCCAGAAAAAGGAACTTATCGGCATCGCAAATGCCGAACTTGATAAAAAACTCACCGCCGCAAATATTGACAGCGCTTATCATAACGCCGTAAAATATATGCTTTACGAGCGCGCCGCAATGGGTCAGGACGCGGCAATGGCTGAAATTTCCGAAATTCTCACGCACGCAAAACTTTACGCTACCGATCCGACAAAATACGCGTCCTTTGCGCCCGACGCGCTGAAACTTCAAACGGCGATGGCAACTGCCGAAACGGCGGCAGGCAAGGCGGCAATAAACGGTCTTTGCTTAACCCTTGCAAAACAAAGTATGAAAACGGGCATAGACTCCGCAATCGAAAAACTGGACGGCGTTAATGAATTCTATAACGGTCTTTGCGAGTATACCGCAGGCGTTTTAAAAGCAAAGGTAGGAACAGTGGATTTGCAGGAAGGCGCACAAAAACTTTATGACGGCATATCCGAACTTCAAAGCGGCATAATCGAAATGAAAAACGGTACGCCCGCCCTTGTAAACGGCATAACCGAACTTAAAGACGGCGCCGGCAAACTTTCCGACGGAATTAAGGAGTTTAGAGCAAAAAGTATTGATAAACTCAGCAAGGCAACAGGCGGCGATATAAGTCTTTTCGCAACAAGGCTGCGCGCCACGGTAGAGGTTTCAAAAAATTATAAGTCCTTCACCGGTCTTGCGGATAATACCGACGGCAAGGTAAAATTTATCTACCGCACCGACGCGATAGAATAACAAACAATAAAAAAGTTCCCACGAAAACGTGGGAACTTTTTTATGTTAGTATCTTTACAGAATATCTTTAAGCACTTCGCGCAGTTTCTTTTCAACTACGTTTGCCATATTGAAAAAACCGAGGTCGTTCGGATGAAGCGCGTCCACCGTGCAGTCTTTGGGGTGGTCGCCCAAAATCGTTTTACCATCGATAAAGTAAACGTTGCGGTCGCCCTCTGCTACAAGCGTTTCGTAGTTTTTTATAATAATAAGACGGCGCTCTTCCATAACGTTTATCGTTTTGCCGTATGCCGTGTCGGGTGCGGAGATCATAACGATGGGAAGGTCGGGGTTTGCAGCCCTTACCGTGCGGAAGAAAGGCATGTGACGCTCTTTAAGTTCATCAAGCGAAGAAACGTTGTGATCGAAGTCAAGCACAAAGGCAGTCATAGGCAGACCTGCTATATGGTGCGCCACACACTGTTCGCCCTTGCAGTTGCCCGAAAAACCGAGGTTTATAAAGTCAAGCCCCAAACGGCGGCAAACCTGTGAAACATAGGTGTTTCCGGGGCGCGACGCGCCCATGCCCTGGGTTATGCTTGAACCGTAAAATACAATGGGTTTGCCCTCGTTGGGATATGCCGGTGCCTCAAGAACAACGGCGTCTTTCTGTAATCCTATGTAAAGATCTATCAGATTGTCAAGCAAGGGAAGATTTATCGTAATCTCATGAAAACCGCCGCTTGTGGCTTTAAGATCCGAAAATCCCGTTTTGCAGTTTGCTTTCGGCGCAAAGGTTTTGTAGTATTGGCCGTCCTCGTAAAGGTCCATACCCGACTGCGCGTCAAGGGTAATGCAGGGTATCGGAGGAAAATTTTCCTGAACGGCATAAACCGCCACATAATCGGAATCCGTGCAGAAACGGAGTCTTCCGCCGCTGGGGTTGGTATTAAGTTCCTGAACGCGGTCGTTCATCTGGTCGGAAACCGAAAGCGGCATCCTTAAAAATCTGCCTGCGGTATCGTCAAAAAACACACCGTAAATTTTGAAAGGTTCTGTTCGCGCATTGATCCACACGGTATCATCGCGCGCTATTGTTGTCTCAGGGGAAAAGCCGTTACTTAAATCCTTTGCCGTCATTTTCATTCTCCTTTTTCAGATAAGAGCGTTATGCATAATGGCGTTATGCAGGGTCATTATACACTTGCGTTTTCATAAAAGCAATACTTTATTTCGGCTTGTACAAATTTTTTGTGACAGGCGGTACATTCTCAACATAAAATGGGATGCCGGCAATAAAAAATTTGCGGAGGAAAAATAAAATGTGCTGCTTCTCAAACAATAACGGATGTAACGGTTGTCAAAACAGATGTAATTCGGGCTGGTATTATAACAGTTGCCGCCAGGGTCCTGCAGGTCCGCGCGGTCCCGTGGGTCCTCAGGGCGCAACAGGCGCTACCGGCGCTACGGGTGCAACGGGCCCTCAGGGTCCTGCAGGCGGACTTGTAAGTTATGCCGATTTCTATGCCCTTATGCCCAGCGATAACGCGACCGCCATCGCCGCAGGCGCAAACGTTGCATTTCCGCGTAACAATGCAACGGGCGGCGGAATAACACGCCTTACCGATTCAACCTTTAATCTTGCAAACACGGGAAATTATCTTGTGTTCTTCAATGTTGTACCTTCGGCAATAGGTCAGTTGGTGCTTACTCTTAACGGTACTGAATTAGCCTATACGGTGGCAGGCAATACCGCCAGCGGCTCAACTATCGTAGGAATGGCGTTGGTTCCCGTAACTACTGCCAATTCCGTTCTTGCGTTAAGAAATCCGACGTCCGCGTCAAGTTCGCTTACCCTTACCACATCTGCCGGCGGTGCCGACGCTGTTTCCGCGCATCTTGTTATTGCGCAGGTATCGTAAACGGAAGTTTAAAAATTAAAATATATCCGGATAAAAAAGCACGCCGCCCTTTCGGGGCGGCGCGCTGTCTTTTGTCAAAAAATCGCGGATTGTCCTAAAACGTATTATTTCTGTTCTTCTCTGGCTTTCATCGGAACATAAGGTTCGGCTTTTTTATCGCCTATATCTCTTATTATGATAAAGGGCGTCAATTCGTCGTCCTGTCCTGCAGGATTATCGCGTACGCTGTCTTCCAAAAACTTCTCGCTGTATATGCGAAGTCCTTCCGAACGGCCGAGTATTTCAACCGAAATGTCGTTCGCGTCTATTATCATACAATCCATATCGGTTTTTTCTTTTACCGTTTTGCAAACACCGTCGGGGTCTTTGGGATTAAGCACGGCAAGGTCGTGGTAAGTATCAAATGCGGAGTGTTCGTAAAAACCGTCTATTCCGGCAATGTCCTGACCTACTATTTTATAGAAAACGCCGCGTTTGCCGAAAATTTTGCCCACGCCGCCGCAGAATGCCGCCCATATTATAAGGGGAGCGCCTTTCATATTTATTGCAAGCTGAAGTTTGTACGGTTCGCCCATTCCTATTCCCGCGTCGCTGTTCGGCACCGCAAACTTAGAAAGGGTTTTTGCAAGAAATCCCAGTTTTACCTTTTCTTTCTCAACGGTGTTGTCCTGACACATCGAAACAACTTTTTCGCCTATGGCTACAATGTCGCCCTCTTTATAAAGAGGTTTTACATATTTTTCAAGAATTTCCGTAAGGTCTTCGCCCCTGCCGATAAAATGGGTGTGTACGGCATAGCGCTCAAGCCGTTTGCCGTCTACCTCGGCAACGCCGCGGATATAATAGGTGATACCCTTCTTTTCACGGCGGTTTTCGGTGTAGTTTTTATTTCCGTCATACCAAAATCCCATGTATAATTTTCCTTTCATGTACGTCTGCAAAAGATTATAATTCTTTTAACGCCTGCTGTCAACCGCAAAGTCCGGTGCGGGAAGTGCCAGATTGATGATTCGGCGTCCTTTCTTTTCGGCGTATTCAAGCGTGTTTTTGGTGCCTCCCGGCAGGCCGTTATAATATGTCATAACTATATCCGAATTGTCTACCATAAATCTGTTGCGCTGCATATAGCAGGACCGGTGATAATTATCGGACAGAAGTATCGCACGGTCGCATTTTTCAAGGATACGCTCGTATTTTTCTTTCCACGGCACCGGATAGTTTTTCGCCTGCTCCGTAAACGGCAGGGCGCATACAAGGTCTATTATGCGGTTGTTCATAATTTCTTTAACGGTTAAAACGCACTGCGCCGCAATCATATCAAAACCCATTGCCATTCCGCTTATAAATGTATCGCAGCCTTCATTCACAAGCGAAATTATCGTCTCGGTTATACGGTTTTCAAATTCCACAAAGGCGGGGTCGCAAGGCTTGGAGGAAAACGGAAGTTTTTGCGGACGGTACCCCGTAAAAGAGCAGGTAAAAGAATTATTTTTCATAAACATTCACCCCGAAAACACCGATAAGTATCGGTATGCAAAGCAGCAGCTGCCATACCGAAAAAGGTTCTTTTAAAATAAGTATGCCTGATAAAACCGATATAACGGTAAGAATATTTGAAAATGCCGCCGCGCGCGTTGCCGATATGCGGCTTGTGGCGTAGTTGTAAAGCAGGAACGCCGCGCAGGAAGAAATTATACCGAGATATATTACCGAAACGGTAAAAGAAAGACTTGAAAATGCCGAAAGCAAAGCCGCCGTGTATCCGCCTTTTAATACGGCAAATCCGATAATGTTAAAACCTGCCGCCGCTGCCGCAAACATAAAGTAGGTGCGCTCGAACGGCGAAAATATTTTTGCCTGTCCGCGGCTTAAAAGGTTAAACGCCGCCGCCGATATAACGGCGCAGAAAAGCAGCAAAATACCAAGCGGATAACTTTTGCCCTCGCTTTTGCCGAGAAGACTTACTCCCGTTACGGATAAAAGGGACAAAATGCAGCAAAGTATTTGTATGCGGTTCGGTTTTTCGCCCAGAACGGGTGCCGAAAGCAGGGTTACAACTACGGGAACCAGTGCTGTTATTATGCCCGAAATGGCGGAACTTGTAAGTTTAAGCCCGTAAAGTTCAAACAAAAAATATAAAAGCGGCTGCGCTGTGCACATAAGTAAAAGGCCGCCCAAAGGTTTTCCTTTGTAGTTTACGCGTGCGAGTTTTAAAAGCAAAAGCAAACTCATAAACAGGAAAGAAACGGTAAATCTTGCGGCAAGGACGGTAACGGGATGCGCCGTTTTAAGTGCTGCCGAAGAAAAAATAAAACTGAAGCCGAAAATTATATTCGCGGCAAGCGCCGCCGCGGCACCGCCCGTGCCGTTTGTTTTTTGCATTTGTATTCCCCCGAAACGTTACGCCCGTTAGTTACAAAAATATAGTATCAAAAAAAATGATTTCTTTCAAGTTGACATTTAAGAAATTTTATGATATTATGTTTTGGTCACACGGAGAGGTATCGAAGCGGTCATAACGAGGCGGTCTTGAAAACCGTTTGGCAGCAATGCCACAAGGGTTCGAATCCCTTCCTCTCCGCCACTTTAAAAATTGATATCCGGAGTAGTACCCAAGTGGTGAAGGGGCTCCCCTGCTAAGGGAGTAGGTCGGGTAACCGGCGCGAGAGTTCAAATCTCTCCTGCTCCGCCAACTGAAAAGTCGCTTAAACAGCGGCTTTTCTTTATTTATAAGGGTTTGCGGCGATTTTGGCTCGCTTTAGAATCAAAGAATTTTCAGTTAAAAAAGCGAGTTTTAATTATAAAATTCACACGAAAGTTCACACGAAACGGAGAGCAAGGTTATTTCCCGTTCTTGAAATAATCGTCTATTTTGCGTGCGTACTCGAATTGCAGGTCGGTGAATGTTTGTTCGTAGATTTCGTGCAGGACCTTTGAAGTATCCCAACCGCCCATTGACATAGCGTAACGTTCGGGAATGCCCATAGCCGCCATTGAGGAGGCGAAACCGTGGCGCAAGTCGTGAAAACGGCAGTGCGGAATATTTTTTCTTTTTAATAATTTTCTGAAGGCTGATTCGATAGCCTTTGCATTTTTTTGATAAACATAATCGTTTATGTGTGGTTGCTTGTCTATCAGTGCTTTTATGTCCGGCGTAATCGGCAACTTTCGTGTGCCTGCATTTGACTTTGGAGACTTTTCTATTTTATCTTTGCCGAAAGAAACAATAACATTATCTATCAAAATATAATCATCGAATACATTCTCCCATTTGAGACCGCAAACTTCGCTTATGCGTAGGCCACAACGCAGCGCCAGGTTTACTGGCAATTCAATATCGGTGCCGGAAACGGCTTCTAATATCTTTTTGCCTGTTTCTGCGTCCGGTGTGTTGTATATGCGCTTTTTTATTTTGGGAAGATTCGTGTTAAAACGTTCTCCCGTAAACTCAAATATAACCGAACTGAAGAAACCATAGAATGCCGAAACGGTTTTCGGGGACAGTTTTGCGGCCAATTCGTTAAACGCGACCTGTAAGTCGGTTTTACTAATTTTGTTTACATTTTTTTCTTGCAGGTCTGTAAGATATCTTCGACAATACCCCTCGTACGTTTTCAGGGTGACGGGTGAAACGGAATAAGACCGACGGGAAATATATTCTTTCGCCGCCTGCCCAAGTGTTATTCCGCTGCCGTGAGATACATCTTTGTTTTGAGTTTGCCACTCGAGCGCCATACGCTCGGCCGTGCGGCGGTCGGGGTCGGTGAAAGACTTTATTATTTTCTTGCCGTTTACGGTTGCGGCGGCTTGTACACGCCAACTGCCGGAGGGCAATTTTTTAGCGTTTGCCATATATACACATCATCCTTTGTTTAATGACTAATGCATCTTGTTCCTTTTGCGAATGTTATAAAATGGGACTAAAATTTACAGATTCGGAATGCGGAAAAAGAAAATCAAATAAAACGCACCGGCGACAAAGTTGATTGATTTTTTTAGCCCCAGACGTAGATGCATATTATATTCTATTTTTTTGAAATATTCTGCTAACTTAAGAATAAGAAAGTTATTGAAAATTTTGTCATCTGAAATATCAAATTTACAGTTGGCTTTATATGTTTTATATTGCCAGGATTCTAAAATTTCATTTTTATCATAAGACATAAAACAAAACTCTTCAGGCTTAAATGCATATATTTTTTTATAAATAACAGTTACAATTATTGTAACAACAATTGTCACAATAAGAGATACGGAAAAAGCGAGCGCACGTGATTCAAAAAAAGAAGTTTTATAGAATGATCTTTCTATAAAAAGGAAAGTGGAAAGCGGCAGAAAAATAAAAACTATCGAGTTATCATTCTTGCGGTTTGTTATGCTACGGTAAAAGCAATAGTAATGTTCCGAAGGCAAAATGACATTTTTTGTATATGAATCTAATTTAAGCATTGTATGTTTAAAATCTTCTTTTGGATTAATTTTCAAATCTTCTAATGCCGGTTGCTTGACAGAGAATATATCATATTCTATTTTTTGAAGAGTTTTGGGCTCGTCCTGTGCGTAGAGACAAAGAAACCAACAGAAAATATGTAGTATTAAAAATAAAATGACTGTAAGCATTTTGACCACCTTTAAATTATTTATTGTTATTGAACCGTCCGTCGCAGTAATCAGCGGTGGGCTTTCTTTCCCTGCTTTAATACTCTCAACGACGAAAATAACTCTTATTGTTTTCCTCTTTTTTGTGCATTTTTTAAATGTTTTTTTCAAGTTCTTAAAAATTATAATTGACTTTCGACGATTTTCGGTCTATAATAAGCAAACCGAACATTTGTTCAAATAAGGGGAGTAGTAAAATTGACAAGGGAAGAAAAAATATCTGCTATCGTTTCTATGTTTAGTAAGTTGCCTCCAAAAGCTCAGAAAGAAGGACTTATTTATATCTCTCAGAAAGCAAAGAAATATAGTCATATACCTTGTCAAGAGCCTCGTCGGGAAGAGACTCTAAAAGCTTAATAAGTCTATTCACTCTCGATGAAACGCCAACTTCGGTTGGCGTTTTTTCTATTATGTCAGAAAGTCTGCAGTTAAAGTAATCTGCAATGGCTTCGCACATCTCAAAATTAGGTTCTCGTTCACCTTTTTCGTACATTGCAACGGTTGACCTTGATATGCCCAGAGCTTTAGCAAGTTGTTCTTGAGTAATGCCCTGTTGTTTTCTTAAAGTTTTTATGGTTTCAGAGTACATTTTTTTCACCTCGGAATACAGTTTATCACATTGCGTGAAAAAAAACAAGCAAAAGTGTCACAAAAAGTGTTGACAAGGCGAAAAAGATGTGTTAGTATAGACGTGTCACGAATGGTGACATAAAATTGCATAAAGTGAGGTGTATACAATGCCGAATCAAAAGGCAGTTGGCGAAAGACTAAAAACGCTACGAGCAAAAACCGGTAAGACCGTTGAAGAGGTTGCAACTGATGTGGGAATCAGTCCTTCAGCATTAACCATGTACGAAAACGGTCAACGAAATCCTCGTGATGAGATTAAAGAATCCATTGCTCGTTACTATAAGAGGTCTATCGCCTTTATTTTTTTCTCATGAAATGTCACGATAAGTGACTTCGAAGTAGGAGGTACATTATGGGAAAGGTATATTTAACGTTACAAGAAAGAGAAAATGCCGCAAGAGAACGCATTATACGGCGTAATTTAGCCGAGATAAAGCACGGTATAGGTTATGAGCGTATATGTCTCAAAACGGGATATTCAGCACCCACTGTGGCTAAAGTCGTAAACACACCGTTAAAGGCAAGACTGGAGCAGTTATACGCGGTAGCGGACGCGGCAGGTATTAAAGATGTATTCGAAAAATAAAAAAGCCGCCCCCGAATGGACGGTACGGGAACGGCACACAAATCGGAGTGTCAACCGAATTTGTATAACAATTATAACATAAAAAGATAGGAGTGTCAATATGGACGGAATGTATATGTACGCAATAGCGGTTATAACGACCGCGATATCGGCTATCAGCATAGCGGCGCTGGTATCGGGGATAAAGGCAGACAGGCGCTGCCGCCGTGCCGAAGAAAGGGCGCGGGAGTTGTATGTTGAGAACATGGAACTGTCGCGGAACGTGCTGCGGTACAGGCTTAAATACGGAAAGTTAAACGTGGGTGATAAAAATGTATCTGTGTAGAGATTGTTATTGCACGTTTGACGAGCCGGACAAGGCTTCGGATTATGTGCCTTACGGTGAGGGGTACGCAGACCTTAAATACTGTATATGCCCTAACTGCGGCAGCGCGGAAATAACGGAGGCTGCCGAATGTGAAGAATGCGGCGAGGCTTTCCCACTTGACGAATTGACAGAGGGATTATGCCCCGACTGCCTTAACGAAAAGGAGGGTGCAGCGTGAGCGAAATGACAGTATATGCAAAAATGACAGCGACGCCGGCAAGCCTATTTGAAGTCCTTAAAAATGAAATAGGTATTAAAACACACTGCCTGCCGTTTGCCGTGAAAGCAATTGCGGCGCTTAAGGATTTAGGCAGTCTAAATCAACGAGAGGCGTTAAACGCAGCCAATGTATTTTTGGACAACCTTCAGACACTTAACCAGGGCGGAATAACGGCAGAAGATTACGACAAAATAGATTTTGTTAAACGTGGTAAGGCCGTAACGATATCCGCAAGGGTAGAAGCATTTTTAAGGGCGGCAGCGAGAAAAGGATATCGAATTAACGATACAATCGTTGCGGTCCCGAAAGAAGATGCAAACACGACGTATTTTGCCGAACATTTTGCAAACAACGATATAGTTTATACGCTTGAGGACAGAAGATACCAGGCGGACAGAGATATAACCGCTGAGCGCCTTGTAAATGGATACTTTAAAAAGGTAATATGCCGCTTGGACGTAACGGAGGTCCACAGCAACAAGCGTGTGCTTATGACTGTATGTGAGATTTCGGCGGATGAAATTATAGACATATCTAAAGCAAGCGACAACGGTATATATAAAGCCAAATGGGTCGCATACACCGACCAATACGGAAAACAGCGCAAACGCAGGGTAATAAGCGACGAGTTAAACACGGATTCGTTCTGGTGCAAATGGACGGGCGAAATGGTTAAAAAGACGGTTATCCGCCGTGCGCTTAAACGAGTAAGGGAAATACTTCCCGAACTAAAAGAGACGATATACGCGTTTGACCGTGATGATGAACCTGTGCAGGAATCGTTGCCTCCCATTGGAGACATAGTTATACCTATGGAAGAGCCGGCGGTGGATCTTGAAAAATTGACCGCAGAGCAGCAGGCCGACGTTAAAGAAACGTTGGATCTTTTCAAAGCAAATCCCAAACTTGCCGAAGTGGAAGCCGAAAAGATTAAAAAGGCTTTTGAAACCGGAAACCGGCAAGAAGTAATTAACGAGCATTATGCGAGCATTATGAACATTATGCGAAGCAAGAAACTAAAACCGCTTATAGAAAACTATGTGAACGAGGTGCCTAAAAATGAAACTTAGAAAAACAAGTCTTAAACAGGGTACTTTGACATGGGAAAAAGCAAGGGAAACTCGAATAGGCGGCAGTGAAGTATTTGATATCGTACGTTATTATGCCACCGATGAAGAATTACAGAATTGCGGGATTTCCGCCGAAAAATTTAAGAACGAAAAACCGTATACCACCGCGTGGGCGCTGTACCACAAGATACTAAACGACGGCGTTTACCAAAAGCAGGAGTTGCCGCCGGAATTTGCCGAATACGGTCACGCGCTGGAGCCTGTGGGAGTACATTTTCTGTCGGCTTTGCGTTCTCAAAAACTGACGCCCGGTGAGGTTTATGCTTCCGACCGCCTTATAGCAAGTCTTGACATAAGCGGTATAAGCGAAGAAACAGACGAACGGCCGTTTGATTACGGTACCGGTATGGTAAAACGCGGAAAGCATTTTGTCTGCGAGCAAAAAACCATGCAGCCGACCAAAGTTAAAAACGGCATACCTTTTAAGTACATTATACAGGCGCAATATCAGATCCTCGCAACCGGTGCGGATTTTTACATACTTCAAATAATGGTGTTAAAAAACGATACTCCGTTTGAGCGTGGGAAAATCGTTCAGATGTCTAAGAAAAAACGAATTGAATACCTGCAGGATAAACTAAGCATTTCCAATCTGTATTTTCAAAACAACGAGCATTTGGCGGCGCTTATTTCCGTCTGCATTGAGCGATTTTTTAAGGCGGTTGACGAACATCGTGAGCCTACTCCCTATATTGCGACTGACAAGCAAAAAAACATAATTGAGAGTATTCGGCTTAACACCTATTATAACAAAAATCTCACGCTTGAATATGACCTTACAGATTACGTTAAAGCCAAGGAAGAAGCAGACGCTGCGGCCGAACGCAAAGAGGCAGAATTACAAAAAATAATAGAGACGGCAAAGGAATACAACGCAAGTCGTTTTAATTCCGAAAAAAACACCGGTTTCTTTTCCGCAGCGGGTGCATTTTTAATTAAAGAGAAGGCGGTGTAGCATGGCAAAACTGAAACTCTATCCTTATCAAGAGGACGCAGTACAGAACGCCGTGCAAATGTTAGAGGAGCGCGGTAACTCCCTTATAGTAGCCGGCACGGGTGCAGGCAAAACAATAATGATGGCTGCGGCAATCGGAAGGTTTTGGAACGGTTTTTATGCTACGCACAAAAAGAAGCCGCATGTACTTGTGCTTGTGCACCGAACCGAAATTCACGACCAAAATCACGGAAAATTTTCGCTTGTATGTCCGGAACTCGCCACGAGTGAGATTACGGCTGCGCGCAAAAGTTTACACGGCTATATACATTTTGGAATGGTTCAGACCGTTGTAAATCTTTTGCCGGAGTTTAAGGCAGCGGGAAGTTTTTTTGATTTGATTGTAATTGACGAAGCACACCACGCAAAGGCTTCTACCTACGAACAAATCATTAACTGGAACAGCGAACACAATCCCGAAGCCTGTCTTTTGGGAGTTACGGCCACGCCGAACCGCGGCGACAAACTACCGCTTATACATTTGTTTGATAATTACAATCAGATAACATCACGTTTCCTTATTAACAGTCATTATCTTGTGAGACCTACCTTTAAGGATCTATCGCCGGAATTTATCACCGACGACGGTTCGGAAAAAGGCCGTTTATCCCGTAACTGCAAGGCGGATGACAAGGGACGCAGTCTTATAAAAGAACTGTGCCGCAAATACCTTGAAGCAAAAGAAGAAGGTAAAACGGTAATATTCGCGCCCTCTCACGAGTTCTGCGAAATAATTTGCGAGGAACTGACGGCACTCGGCAGAAAGCCGGCGTATCTTTCTTTGGGCCTTGATGACGTGGCACGCAAAGAAGAACTTGAACGTTTTGAAAAAGGCGAATGCGACGAACTTGTAAACGTAGACATCTGTACGGAGGGATACGATTATCCGCCTCTTAGAAATATTGTTGATTTTGATACCAACGGTACACAGGGACAATGGATACAAAAAGTAGGCAGGGTATTAAGAACGGCACCCGGTAAAACGAGCTGTACGGTCATAGATTTCGGAGGCAACATTTTAATGTATCCGGACGGTGTGGAAACCGACGTAAATCTTGACGGTGTTGTTAAAAAAGCAAAGGGTGAAAAACTTACCGAAAGCGATTTGTTTAAATCCCCGAAAGAGCGCAAAGAAAGCGAAACGCGGGAATATGCGGAGGGCGAAGAAAAGCAGTTTACGCCATATCAGCCCCCGAAAGGATTTGATACGATCCTTGACGCAAGCGCAGGCATTGTATTTGTTGCGTGCGGAACGAAAAGGGACTTTGTTATAGTGCCGCGCGGAAATGAGATATACGAAGCATTTAAAGGCGATAAGGCAAGCATGGTGCCTTGCGGTAAAGGTTTATTTGAACATTGTGCCGAATTAGGAACTGCCTGGATAGGCGAAGTTCCGGAGCGACTCGAAAAAAGTATAAGTAAGTTACAAATCCGTCTGCTTGCACCCGAATATGCCACAAGCGCACTTGACTGGTACGGTGCAAACTGCTGTATTTGCTGGAAAGCGTGGAGGGATGATATTTTATGACTTCACTTTTACAATTTGATTTTAAGCCCGCTACGTTTAATATGCGGCTTGCGGATATCTTGAACTTTGTAGGGGTGCTCAAGCCCGAAGAGGATTACACGCTGCTTATAGACAGAAAAAAACGCCCACGCAGTTTAAAGGCAAATAACTACGCGTGGACGCTTACGGACAAGTTGGCGGACGTAATGCTTATAGGGGGCTTAAAAATATCAAAAGAGGAAATGCACGCCGAAATGATATTCCGCTACGGGCAGCCGCTTTTAGACGAGGACGGCACCACGGTAATACTATCCACGGCGGCAAAGGTTAAGTTGCCGGAGTTCTACCCGTACGCTAAGGAAATAGGCGAGGGCGAGGTAGGCGGCAAAACCTTTAAGCATTACAAGGTATACCGCGGCAGCCACACCTACACAAGCGCGGAAATGAGCGTATTTATAAAAGGTATTGTCGAGGAATGCAAGGAGCAGGGAATACCGACTGAAACGCCCGAAGAAATAGCGCGTATGTTATCGCTTATGGAGGCGGCGGAAAATGGCGGATAAGGAGTTTACGATAATGCCGCCGTCAACGCTGTATTCAAATTTCAGATACGGCAATCTGCACCGGCACGAAATATTTTTCGGCAAGAACAGGCAAAATTCCATAAAGTACGGCTTAGTCGTCTTTCTGACACCCGAACAGCACAATATGAGCGAACACGGAGTACACTTTAATCCCGAATTTGACAAAGTGCTTAAACAGTTGGGGCAACGTGCGGCAATGGAATACTACGGCTGGAGCATATCGGACTTTATATTTCATTTTGAAAAAAATTACTTATAACTTACAGGAGGCAAAACAATGTTTAATTTAGCGATTCTTGAAGGGCGTTTAACCGAAATGCCCGAGGAAAAAACGACACAATCGGGAATACCGGTTACGTCCTTTTCGATAGCAGTTGACAGACCGTATCAAAAGGACAAAGAGACGGAAACGGACTTTATAAATATCGTAGCGTGGCGCAACACGGCGCAGTTTATATGCCGAAACTTTGTTAAAGGTAACAGGATAGGCATAGAGGGCGCAATACAGATGAGACGTTACGAAGATAAGAACGGCAACCGCCGTGTAACGTATGAGGTGGTTGCAAACAACGTCCATTTAATAGATTACAAACGAAACGATACAGAGCCGCCCACACCTACGGAAACGCCGACAGAGGCAAATACAACCGCAATAGGCACGGGGGACGACGACGATTTACCGTTTTAAAAAATAAGTTAGGAGCAGAAAATGTCACGGACACAATCACAGGGATTGGATTTTTTCCCGTTTGCCGTTGACTTTTTCTCGGATAAAAAGGTGCAAATCCTTAAAGCCCGATACGGTGCTGACGGCATAGCAATACTTGTGTATCTGCTATGCCAGATATATCGGGAAGGTTACTATACAAGGGTTGATGAAGATACAATCTTCATTATTTCCGAAGAGTTGCACATCTCGACGGAAACGGTGCAGCAAGTCCTGACATTCTTACTTAAACGCTCGATGTTCAATGAACAGGTTTTTAAGTCGGACACTATCTTGACAAGCGACGGAATACAAGAGCGCTGGCAAAAGGCAGTTTCAACCCGTGCCGCCAAAACTCCGATAGAGGTTTCAAAGTATTGGCTTTTAAAAGCGGAAAATACGAGACCTTTTATTAAATGCACCCTTTATGACAATAATTCCGAGAAAAAAGACAATAATTCCGAGAAAAAAGACAATAATTTCGAGAATTATTCGCAAAGTAAAGTAAAGAAAAGTAAAGAAGAGTATATAGAAAAAGAAATATATAAAGAAAAAGAACGGAAACGACCGGACAAGCCGGTCAAGCACAAATACGGACTTTATAAAAATGTGCTTTTATCCGACGAGGATATGCAGAAGTTACAGGCGGAATTTCCCGACTATAAGGAACGTATAGAACGTTTATCCGAATATATGGACTATAAGGGCACAAAGTACAAGAACCATTTAAGCACTATAAGGGCGTGGGCACGCAAGGACGAACAGGCCAAAAAGGCGAGCGCACCGGTGCGGGGCAACATATTTCTTGATTTATACGAAGATGAAAGCGGGGGATTTTAATTGACAAAACAGGAGGCATTACAGGTGCTGTCTATATTAAAGGCGGCATATCCGAACAGTTACAAAGGCTTAACGCGCGAAGAGGCAAACGGCGTTGCTATGGTTTGGGCGGCACAGTTTGCGGCAATGCCCTCGGATATTGTTATGGGGGCGATAAACAAGTTAATTAGCACCCACGCTTTCCCTCCTGCCATAAGCGAGGTTAAAGACAAGATACACGCTATGCACTGGGAGGCGACGGAAGAGTTGCTGACGAACGATACCTTAAGCGCAGCGGAAAGAAAACAATATATGCGCATAAGGGAGGCAACTGCGGCAAGCAGTTTTGCCGGCACGGAGCCTACGCTTAAAGAACTGTTTACAAAAACACAAGCAAAACGCATTGAAGAAAGGCGGTAAGAATATGAGCGACCAAAAGCGACGGATAATATCCTACATAAAAGAGCACGGCAGCATAACACCGGCGGAAGCATTTGTAAATCTTGGCATATATAACTTTTCCGCGCGGCTTGCGGAGTTAAAGTCGGAGGGTTACGCCTTTGATATGAAACTTGAAAAGACGGTAAATCAATACGGTACGATACGGTTCGGCAGATACACGATAACCGAAGAACCGAGGGCGGCAGGATGAAGGTAATTATTAAGAACAACGCCCCGAACGCGGCGCAAAGGAAGGTGCTGCGGCAGGAGGTATCCAAAGAGTTTAACAAACTGCTTAGCCGATACAACAAAACGACGGCGATACAGGTGCTGCACATATTGCATTTTAATTTCGGGTGGGGACAGAAGCGGTTACAGCAATTTGCCGACTTAATGACCGAAATGCAAAAAGACCAGGCGGAGCGTTACGAGTTGCCGGACAGCGATATACCGTGGTTGTGCGAACGTCAATTAAAAGAGGACGGAATTGACACTGAGGAGTTGATAAACGGTGAAATTTGAGGTAATCGGCAAACCGCAAGGCAAAGCGCGGGCAAGAACGTTTTACAACAACAAAACAGGGCACATGCAAAGTGTTACGCCCGAAAAAACGGTATCTTACGAAGACCTTATACGTTACGAATACCGCGCGGCAGGCGGGACTGTTATGTTGGGCGCGCTGTCTGTACATATCAAGATATATATGCCGATACCGGCGTGTTTTAACAAGCGGCAGCGCTTATCTGCGCTTGCGGGCGAAATGTACCCGATAAACAAGCCCGACAACGACAATGTGGAAAAGGTCGTATTTGACGCGCTTAACGGCATTGCATACCGTGACGACACGCAGATAGTAGAAAACACGGCGGTAAAACTGTTTTCGGACGAGCCGAGGCTTGCTATATCCATAGAACCGGCAAAAACAGCGTGGGCGAAATTAAACGGCAAATACGTGAGGACGGACGAATGATACTGCTTAAAATTTTAGGCGTTGCTGCCGGTGTGCTGGTGCTTGAAATATTAGCATTTTGGCGGATAGGATCCGTTAAAAAGTGGAGGGACGAAAACCGCCGTGGACGATAAATATATAAGAAGAACAAAAAGTCCTTGCGTGAGAGATTGTCCCGACCGTTCCGCCACCTGCAAACTGAGTTGTGAAAAACTAAAGGCTTACGAAAAGGCATACCGCGCGGAGCGTGAAGAAATAGTACGGCAGTCGCGCGTAAGTTCGGCGCTTACTTCGTACAAAATCAACGAGATAATTAAATACAAACGAAAGAAAAGGTAGGAGTGTCATAATGAAAGTATTAAGTTTATTTGACGGTATCAGTTGGTTTGAACACGGAATTATGCAAAATTTAGAGGAAGTGACATAATGACAAACTATGAGCGTATAAAGGCAATGAGCGTGGAGGAAATGGCAAACTTTCTGATGGATTTTGTGACGGAATCTTTAACTAATCCAAAGTGCATTGTGGTCAAAAAATGGCTTAATTCGGAGGTAGAAGAATGAGCAGATATGTAGATGTAGACATTCTCAAAAAACAGGACTTCCAAGATTATTCAGATACAGATGTCGAATATGCAATAGACCATTGCCCCACCGCTGATGTGGTTGAGATTGAGAGGTTAAAAGAATGCCCGAAATGTGTTTATGAGTATGATGGTGAAATAATGGAATATTGCGTACAAGGTCCTTGTCCAAATTTCAAAACCGTTGAGCAAATCAAAGGAGAAGCATACAAAGCGTTTGCAAAGCGGATAAAGCAAGAAATAAAAAATGCGTTTAATAACAACTCAAAAGTGTTAACGGAACATTTTGACAGACACGAAATTCCTAACTCCGAATTTGTGGGAATAGTAACGGGCAAAATTAACACATTGTTGGGCTTAGATGATTTTATTGACAATCTCTTAAAAGAAATGGTTGGTGAGGGAAAATGAGAGAAATATTATTTAGAGGAAAACGAACGGATAATGGCGATTGGGTAGTTGATAACAGCGTTTTATTTTTTAGAAATTCAACTAAGATATATGGTGTAATGAATGGGTGGCGGGAGATTGAAGTTATCCCCGATACGGTGGGTCAATACACAGGATTGACCGACAAAAACGGCACAAAGATTTTTGAGGGTGATATTGTGACATACGAGGACGCTGTAGCAGACTATGAAGGATATCGCGATGATGTATTTTTAAATCGTGGTGAAGTTGAATTATCAGCGTGGGACGGAACATGTTTTACAAATAGACAGACTGTAGAAATGGATGATTTGTATGAAAGCGAAACAACGGTTGATTGTGAAGTTGTCGGCAACATTTACGACAATCCCGAATTGTTAAGGAGTGAAAAGGAATGAACAATACAAAAGCATTAAAAATACTCAATGAAAATTTACAGACGGCTATTCACGATTGTGACGGTTTTAATCCTACATATGAGCAGGAGCAAGTAAAGGCGTTACAGATAGCAGTTAATGCTGTTGAAAAACAGATACCGAAAAAGACGATAAAAGACACAAATTATTCGCACGGTAGATATACAGTCGCAATATGCCCGATTTGTGATGATTTACTTGGCTTATATAGTTTCGCAGAAACAAGTTTTAAATGTTGCCCAACTTGTGGTCAGGCGTTAGATTGGAGTGATACAGAATGAATTGTAAAGATATAACGGGACAGCGTTTTGGTAGACTTATGGTAATTTCAAGGGCTGAAAATATTGGAAGATTGACACGGTGGAATTGTCTATGTGATTGCGGAAAAATGACCACGGTTTACAAGTGCCATTTAACATCAGGGAGTACCAAAAGTTGTGGTTGCCTTAATAGCGAATTAGCTTCAAATAGATTTTCTACTCATAGAAAAACAAATACTCGCCTTTTTAGAATTTGGCAAAATATGCACAAAAGGTGTAAAAATACAAAACTCAAAGCCTATCACAATTATGGTGGCAGAGGAATTAAGGTATGTGAAGAATGGAAAAAATTTGAGCCTTTTTATTGTTGGGCGATTGAGAATGGATATAAAGAAGATTTAACCATTGATAGAATAGACAACAATGGGAATTATAGCCCACAAAATTGTCAGTGGCTCACATTGAGTGATAATGTAAAAAAACAATGGAAAGACAAGAAAATAAAGAAAACCTCAGGAGTGATAGAATGAGCAAATCTTGTAAAGATTGTTTGCACAACGGTGTTTGTTATACTCAAGAAACTTGTAACGACATTGAACAGCAATTAAAAGATTTTGGATGTAACGATTTCACCGCCCGTTCTGAATGGGTGCATTTGCCGTGTAAGGTGGGTGATACCGTGTTCTGCCTTTATGACAGAGATTATGGCGAATACAAAGTTATGACGATGAACATAGACCCACTCGGCAAACCGAAAATAAGGGTAGAGTGCAATATCCACGGGTATAAGAAAATAGAAGATTGCCCCGAGGAATTTTGTGGGCAACCGTTTTGTGTGGGATATTTAGGTGCGGATGATTTCGGCAAAACCGTCTTCCTTACCCGTGAAGAAGCAGAAGAAGCATTGGAGGGAAAGAAATGAAAGTAAAAGCAAGAACTAAAACAAGCCCCTGCCCGTTCTGTGGTGGGGAAGTTAAAGTAACGCACGGTATGATTGGCGTTCCGTTTTGGTTTTTCAAATGTAAAAAATGCGGCGCTACAGTTTCGTTTGATAATGACGAATGCAATTTCAAGCCCGATATGGCACTGAAATATTGGAATAAGAGAAACAATAGAACATGAGGGGGACTTTGAGTGAAAATAAGCGTGCTTATAAAAGAACCGGACAAAGCGCCGCGGCATGTACATATTTCAAACAATCTGCAAAATCTGCAAAAGACGGTAGGCGGTGATATAGAGACGGTTACATTGGCGACCGATTTAGTAATTATTTGCAACGAAGAGGGGCGGATACTTAAGTTTCCGCTTTGCTGCAATATTTGCGGTATAGATTTTGTGGGGACAATAATCATTTGCGGCGCAGCGGGTGACAAATTTGCCGACTTACCAGTTTCGTGGGCGGATATGAAGGTGATGTTTCCGCAACTGTGGAGGTGAAAACGATTGACGCTGAAGGAATTATCCCAACTGTACTGGCTTAAAAAAGAAATTTCAAAGGAGCAGGAACGGCTTGAAGTGCTTAAGGCAAAGGCGGGACTTCAAAGTCCGGCGCTTAGCGCAGCACCCGGGGGAGCCGAAAAAAAGAAACTTGAACACCTGGCGGCGGAAATAGCGGATCTTAAAACGGTTATAGAACTTAAAAAAGAAATGTGCATACGTGAAAGGGCAAGGCTTGAGCATTACATAGCGACAATCGAGGACAGTTACACGCGGCAGATATTTGTTTTACGGTTTATCGAAGGGTATTCCTGGCAGGGTGTAGCGATGCGTATAGGCGGCGGCAATACAAAAGGCGGCGTAAAAATGACCTGCACAAGGTACATAAAAAATCATTGATTTTTTTAAAGTTGTTACTTTTGTTACTTTTTTTATTTTAAAATGGTATTGTGGGATAAAAGAAAGGACGGTTCTCCGTCCTTTTCTGATTTAGAGAGGTGATAAGCACGAAGCGAAACTACAAAAATAACGACAGTCCGAACATTAACAATCCTATGGTGCAGCAGAAATTAGCGGCGGCGAAAATCAAGGGACTAAGCGACACGGAAGCGGCTATGCAGGCGGGATACGGTGCAGGCTATGCGAGAGGTCACGGCGGAGAACTTGTCAGAAACCCAAACGTACAGAAACTTATTGCCGAAAACAACGAAAAAATCAAGGCGGCGGGCATAGCGGACGCAAAACAGATACGGGAATTTTGGACCGAAATAATGTTAGATACAAAAAACTTATATTCAGAAAGGCTTAAAGCGTCGGAATATCTTGCAAAGGCAATGGGTATGTTTACGCAGAATATAAATATTGCAGGCTCCGTGCCGGTTACGATAATAGAGGACATTAGTGGAAAATAGGACGGTTCGGCTGCGGGAGGTAGTCGGGGGCGGATACGATGAGTTTTGGAACGACACCCACCGTTACAGGGTGTTAAAGGGCGGCAAGGCTTCCAAAAAGAGCACGACTGCGGCGCTAAACTTTATATTTCGGCTTATGAAATACAAAGACAGCAACCTGCTTGTGGTAAGGGCGGTAATGAACACCCACCGCGACAGCACCTTTGCACAGCTTAAATGGGCGCAGGAGAAACTTCAGGTATCGCATTTATGGCAAAATAACGTTTCACCTATGGAGATGACATACATACCGACGGGGCAAAAAATTCTTTTCCGCGGCTTTGACGACGTTTTAAAACTTGCCTCTACCACCGTAAGCCACGGATATCTTTGCTGGGTATGGATAGAGGAAGCGTACGAGATAGCGAGCGAAGCAGATTTTGACAAACTCGACCTATCGGTACCGCGAGGCCAGATAGGCGAAAATCTTTTTAAGCAAACCACTCTCACCTTTAACCCGTGGAGTGAAACACATTGGCTTAAAAAAAGATTTTTTGACGTGCCGGCCGAAAATGTAAGCACATATTCTACAAATTATTTCTGCAATGAATTTTTAACAGAGCAGGACAAGCAGGTGTTCCGTGATATGCGGCGCAGGTCACAGCGCAAATACGACGTGGCGGGACTGGGAAACTGGGGAATATCCGAGGGGCTTATATACGAGAATTGGGAAGTTTTGGAATTTGAGCCAAACAAACTGGGCAGCGAGGACGGAACGGAATATCAATACAAAGCCTTTTTCGGGCTTGATTACGGATACACAAACGACCCTACCGCATTTATTGCGTTTAAGGCGAATCCGATTACTAAGGAAATATTCATTTACGATGAGTTTTACAAAGTGAAAATGCTTAACAGCGACATAGCGCAGGAAATCACCTGCCGCGGATATGCTAAAGAACGAATCCGCGCGGACGCAGCAGAGCCAAAATCAAACGACGACCTGCGGCGGCTTGGGATAGGGCGGATATGCCCTTCGGTAAAAGGCAAAGACAGCATTATGAACGGAATTAACGCTATACAGGAATACAGGATATATGTTCATCCGCGCTGCGTTAATACCGTGAAGGAACTATCCTCTTATGTATTTGATGTTGACCGTTCGGACAACGGCATTAACAAGCCGGTGGACGCAAACAATCACCTTATGGACGCAATGCGATATGCGTTTTATGACGTGCGGTTTTTTCGTCCGAAGTCGGCTGCGGAACTTAAAGAGGAAAAAAAGAGGCTATATTATCTCGACAAAGGCGGCGTAAGCAGCGCAGACCTTACCGGAGGCATGGGAGGATATATATGATAACTGTTATGGAAATTTTATTTGCGGCGGCTGCCGTATCTTTTGTTATAGCGGCGGCTGCAGGTGCCGGATATTATTTAGGGCGGACGAGCAAAAGCCGGACACGCAAGATCCGGACGAGCAGACCGGCGGCAGCGCAGCAGACGGAAAGGCAACGCAAGGAGGCAGAACAATTCAGGCGCGATTTACAAAATATGCTGACGTACGACGGCAGCGAACAGCAGGGTAACGTATAAGGCTTTGCTTTCATAGCATTGCCTTTACAGATAAAAAACAATCCTAAACCAAGGAGGACTTAAAAATGGAAGAATTGGATTTCACACCGGTAGAAGACGAGGCTACCATACCCGAAAGCGAACCGGCAGAGAAACCCACGGGAACAGCGGCAGAAGAGGCTGCAGCAGAAACTACCGAGGCCGAACCACAGGAACCGGCGGGAGAAACGGCAGCGGACGATACCGCGCGTGAGGCGGAAGACGTACCTTTTATTACGGTGACCTACAACAAACAGCCCAAAGGACTTACGCAAGAAGAGGCGGTCAGACTCGCCCAGATAGGGCTGAAAGCAGAACCGGAACTACATAAGTTAGATTATCTTGCGGCACAAAGCGGGATAAGCGTATCGCAGCTTGTAGACGGAATAATGCAGGCGGCGGACGATAAATACCGTAGGGAACTGAAAGACGAGTTCGGGGATGACAGCGAACGGATCGAAGAACTTCTTGAACTGCGGAAAAACAAGCAGCAAAAGAAGTATGAAAGGGTTTTAGCGGACAGAAAAGCCGCAGAAACCGCCGAGGCAGAAAAAGAGGAAAAGGCGTTATCGGAAAAGATAGCGGCGGAACTTACAGAAGTTACGGCGCTTTTCCCCGAAATTAAAGAGTTTAAGGATTTGCCCGAAAGCGTACGCAAGGCGGCATGCAGCGGCAAAGACGTGCTTAAGGAAATACTTAAATTCAAATTTAACGAGCAAAAAAATGTTGAAAAAGAAAAAGCGACGGCGGCTCTTGCTGCCGGAAGTTCCGCAGGGAGCGTTAAAACCCCCGAACCTGCGGAAGAAGCAAGCGAAGTAAGCGCCTTTTCTAAGGGCGTGTGGGGGTAAATTTACGAAATGAAGGAGTAATAATAAATGGCAATAAATTCTATTGCAACCGCCAGTAAATATACGGGCGAACTTGATAAACTTTATGTACAGAAAGCGGTTACCGGCTTTTTTGCCGACAATGCTTTCGGCGCTAAATTTGTAGGCGCTAAGACGGTAGTAATACCCGATGTTGATTTTGTGGGTCTTGCAGACTATGACCGCGACACGGGCTTTGCACGCGCAAAAATGACCGTTGCACAGACCTCTTACACCCTTACTATGGATAGGGGTCGCTCTATCCAGGTAGATCGTGAAGACATGGACGAAACGGGTGTGGCAAATCTTGCAGGTCAGGTAATGGGCGAATACGTGCGCACGAAGGTAGTACCCGAGTGTGACGCTTACGTGCTTTCAAAACTTGCAGGCATTGCGAAAACAAAGAGCCACAACAAAACGTACGCTGCTGCTACTATTGTGGCAGATATACTTGATACTATCAATTCCGTACAGGACGCAGCGGGCTATGACGAGGATATCGTAGCGTTTGTAGACCCTGCGGCTTACGCAAAACTTATGACTACTACCGAACTTTCAAGGCAGATAGACATAGGCAACTTTAAGCAGGGCGGCATTGACTTTAAGGTTAAGCAGATTAACGGTGTACCGATTATACCGGTAAACGCTGCGAGAATGAAATCGGCGTACACGTTCAGCGACGGCAAGACTTCGGGCGCTAACGATACCACAAAGGGCGGTTTTGCGCCGACTACCGACGCTGTACAGGTACATGCAATAATTCTTCCGAAGAAAGCGTGTTCGCTTGTAAAGAAAACGGAGAAAATGCGTATATTTACGCCCGACCAGAATCTGGACGCAGACGCGTACAAGTTTGATTATCGTATCTACTACGATGCGCTTGTTAAAAAGTCAATGCTTAATACCATTTACAGCATTGCAGAAGCACCGACGGTAACGCCCGGCGGCTAAAATATTAAAGCAGAGGGAACCGCAAGGTTCCCTTTGTACGTTAGGAGGAAAAAGAGTGTATATACTGGAAAGTGAATACGGCAACGTAAGAAAAGAGACAGAGAGCGAGATAATAAGGGACAGGCTGATAGCGATAGGCTACCACGAGATTGTAAAAGAAAAAGCAAAAGAAGAAAATAAGGCGGTTTCACCGCAGAAGAAAAGGACAACAAAGAAATGAACGAAAAAATAAGCACGAAGCCTAAAGATATATTTGCAGCATACAGGGAAGCGTGTTCATATAAAAGCGGAATCGGCGACAAGGGAATATTTGAACAGTCTAAAATAAACGAAAGGTTCTTTGTGGGCGACCAGTGGTACGGCGCTAATTGCAGCAACGAGCGCCCGCTTGTACGCCGAAACATTATAAAGCGAATAGGCGAATATAAAATGGCGGTGGTTACGGCAGCGCCTATTGCCGTAAACTATTCGGCGGACGGCGTTCCGGACACTTCGGATATGGAGAAAGAAATAAAAGAAACGCGCGCCGAAATATATGCGGGAGAAGTACCGCAGGGCGAAGCGGTGGCACCGGAAATTTCCGTTATAACCGCTGCTATGAGCGATTATTTTAAAACGACCGCAGAACGGCTGCACTTTGACCGTGTAAAAGAGGAAGCGGTAAGAAATGCTTACATATCCGGCACGGGTATTATGTACACATACTGGGATGATACCATTGAGACGGGGCTTTATGTGGACGCAGCGAAAACGCAGAAGATAAAGGGCGATATCGCTATCGAATTGCTTGACGTTGAAAACGTTGCCTTCGGCGAGCCTAACAACGATGATATGCAGTCTCAGCCGTACATAGACATAGCGCAGCGCAAGGATTACTCGGCGGTTTTGCGTGAAGCGAAGGCAAACGGTATGCCGACCGATAACATAAGACCTAATGGTTCTGAAACATTGCTTAACGCCGGCACGCGCGGCGAGCAGGAGCCGACAGACAGCAAGCGTGTAACGGTTATCACGCGCCTGTTTAAAGAGTGGGACAACAAGGGTAAACAATACCGCATAAAGGCTGTAAGAGTGACAGAAAATGCGGTAATACGTGATGTATGGGACCTTAATTTAAGACTTTATCCGCTTGCAAAGTTTTCGTGGGAACGCCGCCGCAGCTGCATTTACGGCGACAGCGAAATAACGTATCTGATACCTAATCAGATAGCGATAAACAGGGCGCTTACCGCCGCCGTTTGGGGAATGATGACTAACGGTATGCCGATAATGCTTGTAAACGGCGACGTTATAACGGGTGAAGTATCGAACGCGCCGGGGCAGGTTATAAAGGTTTACGGTGACGTAAGCGACACGGGCAATGCTATACGTTACGTTGCACCGCCTGCATTTTCGGCGCAGTATGAAAATCTTGTAAACGATACCGTTAATGCGACACTTAACGACAGCGGCGCTACCGACAGCGCGCTTGGCAACGTACGCCCCGACAACGCAACGGCCATTATTCAGATGAGAGAGGCCGCGACGCAGCCTATGCAGCTATATGTTAATCGTTTTTATGATTTTATCGAGGATATCAGCAGGATATGGTGCGATTTTTGGCTTAATTACTATGGCAGACGGCAGTTAAAGATTACGGACAAGGACGGCACGCGGTATGTTCCGTTTGACCCCGAAAGGTATAAATCTTTACTTATAACCGCAAGGGTGGACGTAGGCGCTTCCACTATGTGGAGCGAGAGCGTATCGGCGCAAACGCTTGACGGACTTTTAAGCAGCGGAATAATTACTCCGCTTCAATATCTTGAACGTTTCCCGAAGGGCATAATACCCGATGTAAACGGCCTTATTGACGACCTTAAGGTACAGCAGGGCACGGCAGAACAGCAAAACGATGTGCTTGCAATGCTGCAGCAGCAGTATCCGGAGGAATACGCAAAACTTGTACAAATGCCGCCCGAACAGCAGCAACAGTATTTGCAGCAGATTACTACACAAATGAGAGGTATGGAAAATGACGGCACAGGATTTATTGAATAAGGCGCTTGTATTGTTAGGCTACACCGACAGCGTAGGCAGCGCACAAATGACGAACAGAATACGGTCGAGAGCCGTTACGGCGATTAACCAGGTGTATGCGGATTTGTTTTATGCACTTAATCCCAAAGGCGAATTTAAGGGCATAGAAAATCTTAACGATACGCTTTTATTGCCGGAAAGAATATTAAACGAGGTCACGCCTTACGGCGTGGCCGCTTTTATTGCACAAACAGAGGGAGACGGCGAAAACAACCAATTGTTTACGCTGCTTTTTAACAGTAAAAGGGCATTGCTTACACATACGGAAAAAACGGTAGACGCAATGCCTGCTATTTGGGGGTAAATATGAGATATCCGAATATCGGCAGAGGTGAACTGCGAACACTGGCCGTGCCCGATTTACAGGGCGGCATAAACACAAGAGAGGGCATATCTGCCGTTGCGGATAATCAGTTGACGGACGCTGTTAATCTTTGGCACTACGGCGGACTTTTGCAAACGCGGCCTGCCTTTTCTTTTGAGGGATTTTACAACTTTGAAGACACGTCTTCCGACAGGGAGATAAAGAAGATTGATACAGACGTTATTATAACAAGGGACGGTATTAAATACAGACTTTTTGTCATTTGCATAGAGAACAACTTTTCAGAAATAGCGGTAAATCCGTTTCTTGTTTCGGCAACTAAAAGGATTGCAATGCCTACATTTTGCGTTTTAAACAAGGACGGCATTAAAATGTCCGCCGTTCAGATTTTCTTTACGCAATATAAAGATACCGTTTATTGCTTTTTCGGTTCTGCCGGAAACAAGATTTACAGATATGCGGAGGGTGCCTCCGGCTGGTCGGAGGTTATAGAATCGGAAATATATGCACCGCTTGTGCTTACGCATTGCGTGCCGAACGGCAAGGATACGGAAACGCTTGAAGAACTTACCGACGCGGGCGCTGCGATGATAGACGGGTATAATCTGCTTGGCAATTATTACCGTATGATATATTCCACCGTTAACAAAGCGTTACTTGACGATACGCACACAACGCACCCGATGAAGTACTCGCTTGTACAAAAGATAACTACGGATATGTACGGTATGACCGTTACGGCAGAGATAATATATACAAGCGGAATATCTGAAACGCACACCGTAGTTATTGACCCTAAAAATCTTAATTTTAGTAACGGTTTTTATATGGAACAGGTTGAAAATCCCGACAGCGAAACGGTTTATATGGGCGTAAAGGATTATATGCTGCAGTTCTTTAAGGCAGATCCGGCAAGTGATAACGGTTATTCCGTAGAGACCGTAACGGCGGATTATTTTGTCGAGGATAATATGACGATAACGGCACCGGTTGTAAATACGAAGGAAAACCTTGCAAAGGTATTTACTATGAGGCGTAATACCTGGTTCGGCGGTGCGGCGCTTGGCATAAACGGCGGTACAAGGCTTTTCTTGGGCGGAAGCAGCGAAAAGAAAGAACGCAGCCTTGTTATATGGTCGGGGCTTAACAATCCGCTTTATTTTCCAGAAAACAGTTATGCGTACGTCGGCAACAGCAACTCGGCCGTGACGGCGTTCGGAAAACAAAACGATATGCTTATCATCTTTAAAGAGGATGAGATATACGGCACGCAATATACGCAGGCAAATAACATAACAACCGAAAACGTGATAAATCAGAATGTAATTGATATCGCTTCTTCAAGCGTGTACTTCCCGATGACGCTTTTACACTCGGGCACGGGGTGCGACCTGCCCGAAAGCGTGCAGTTGTGCCGCAACCGCCTTGTATGGGCGGATAAAAGCGGTACTGTTTATACGCTTGTTACGCAAAATCAATATTCGGAGCGTAACGTGTATATTATTTCAGAGATGATAGGCAGAAAATTAAAGAATGATACAAACCTTAAAGACGGCGAAGTTAAAAGCGCGGACTTTCTAAACCGGTATTTTCTGTTTGTAAACAATCATGTTTATGTTATGGATTATAACTCGTACGGGTATATATATTCATCGTCTTACAGCAAGGCGGAGGACGCGAATATAAAAATACCGTGGTGGTATTTTGAACTGCCGCAGGCTCTTGGCGCGGATAATCCCATAATAGCCGTGTGTTCGGTGGATAACAGTTTAATACTTCCCGCCGCAAGAAAGGTAAAAGACGCGGACACGTACCGCAACATAGTTGAATATTATACCGTTTGCGCCGACATGGATACCGACTTAGTGCCGGATTATACGATATCCGGCGGAATAATAACAGCACCGTTAAAGGCTGCTTACATTCCTACAATGCTGCAAAGCAAGATATTTGACTTCGGTACGCCGCAATACAATAAGAATGTCTATCAGGTAGACTTATCGCTTGGGGATAACGACGGAAACAAGATAAGGGTTGAATATCTAACCGAAAGCAGCGACAGCGCGGAGTATGACTATATTACACCGCTTAGTTTTGATAAAAATGCTTTTTCAAGCCGTTACATACAGAACATACAGGTAAGACCCGACTGCCGCAATAATACGCGGTTTGGGATAAGGCTTTCCTGCAGCGGAGGTATGGCGGTTAATTCAATAGCAATAAATTACAGAATAACAGGGGGCGCTAAATAATGCCGCAGGCATACGAAACATATTTACAAAGAGTGCGCGACCAATTAGCCGCAGAACGGCAAAAGGCGCTTGACACCTCAAATAAAATGTATGAAAACCAAAAGAATTATGCAAATGAAGAGTATAACTCACAGATTAAAGAAACAAAGGCACAATATGACGAAGCATACCGCAACAATGCCGTGCAGAAGGCCGTAAACGAACGGCAGATTGCCGAAACAATGGCGAGTATGGGACTTACCGACAGCGGCTTAAACCGCACGCAGATAACGGCAAATCAACTGTCCTACGCAAATCAGAGGGGCAATATTGACCGCAATTTGCAAAAGGCAGTGGATTCTTTGGCGCTGGCACTCCGCAAGAGTACAACGGAGATTGAAAACAACCGCCTTGCTGCCGAAAACAACATAAACCAAAATTATGAAAGCACGGCAGCCACGCAGGCAACAAGCCTTTATAATGCGGACGCGGAAAAGGAGGCAGCCGTGGCAAAGGTTACGGCTAATTCCGAAGTAAATTATTACAAAGCGCTTTTAGAACTCGGTGACGGAATAGAAACCATAACAAGAGGACGCAGAGGGAATACCGGAAACGGCGGATATAAGGTTTTAGGTAAGATATATAAGACCCGTGAAGATGCCGAAAACGCATTGGCAGACTACCTTGATACAATGGATTTAAGCCGCGACCAAATAGAGGACATTTATTATAAACTCGGAATATAAGGAGAAAGCAAAATGGGAAACGCTACAGACATTTTAAACAAAAAAAGAAGATACGGTTCTTCGTACACTAATGCGGGGTATGACGCGAACGGGGGAAATATGTCTGCTTCCGATGTTCTAAAGGCAATGAAAACCAGTAAGTATAGGAGCGAACTTAACGCTATAGATCTTCAGCCTTTGTATGATTACAAGGATTCCGGACTTTCTGAAGGTGAAAAGAAAGCATATAAAATAAAGGTATCCAATTACAGGAACGCATTAGAAAATCTTAAAAAATACGATTCTTCTATATCTGACGAAAATTATAACGAAGTTTTAAAATCGCTTGACGGACTTAACGAAAAATTCGACATTTTATCTTCGACCCCAAAAGGCAGGTCTTATAACCCCTTGGCAAGTTACGTTAAGGATTACATGGGTATAGATTATGACACGGCGGCGCAGTATGCGGAAGCAAAAGCAATGTTGGAAAATCCCGAACTGCACACAAGTGAAATAGCGCAGTACGAAGGTATTATGAACACAATAGCCGGTCAAGCACTTAAAAAATCGCCGAACAGTAAGTTTGCCCAGGAAGTAAATAAAGAAAGAGAATCATCAATTCCGGCGGCAAAAACCGAAATGGAAGAAGCACGGAAAAAATATAAGGATTTAACAAGCGGAAATGTTTTTGACCATGCTGAGCGTGTAGCGCAAGGAATTATAGGTTATGACGACCAGGCAGACAAGGAAAATGCGGCAAGAGATAATTATACGCAGGCGGCTGCTAAGTATTATGCTCTCCAGTATAATGAAGAAGAACTTAAAAAGCGGCTTGCCGATGTAAAAACGCTCATCACCGCCAAAAGCGCAAACGGATCTTCCGGCAGTGCGTCCGCTTATGCTCAGTCAAAATCATCTGATATTTCTTTGGAACTTCAAAATATGTCGCTTGAAGAACTGAAAAAAGAGAAAGAACTCATAAAAGCGGCGCAGGGTCAAACTAAGGACGCCGCAACATACATACGCTTGGTCGATTCGGCTATAGACAACGGCATAGATTCGTTTGTTACAGGTCTCGGCGATTTTGCAAGTTTTAATTTAACTGTAATTCCTAAAATCATAAACGGTCTTTTCCCCGATTCGGCAATAGGAAAGGCAGCAGGCAAAGTTGCAGATTTTTTAGATATAAGCGACTATACACACGAACTGCGCACCCCTTCGGCAGAAAAAAACGCATATTACGCTTTTGCCGTGGGTGATAAGAAAAACATATCCGGCAATCTTATAACAAATTTTATACACAATTTGCCGAATCTAATTGTAGCGGGCGCATTATCCGGTGTGACCGCAGCGCCCGCATTAGGGGCTGCCGCCATTGCGGCGGCAAAAGGCGGAATAGGATACGCGATAGGCAGCTCGCTGCAGGCGCTCGCCAAAAATCCTATGTTCTGGACTTCATTTGTCACTACTGCAGGAACCGATTATTATGACGCTATTCGCGAGGGGGCAAGCCCCGGCGCAGCACTTGCGTTTAATATGTCGGCTTCTTTAATCAATGCTATGATTGAAGTGGGCGGCGGTATTGAAACATTGCCCCAAAACCTCAGAGGTGCTACCAGCACTAAAGATATATGGCGGGAATTATTAAAAAGTTCAGGCGGAGAAGGCGCAGAAGAACTTTGGCAGGGCATTGTAAGTGAGTCATCTTCCCGCGCGCGTGATATTCTTGATAAAAACAAAACGAAATCTTTGCCGGAATTTGACGAAAGTTACGCACTTGATTTTCTTAAAAACACGGCCTTTGAAGTTGAAATGGGCGTTTTGGGCGGCGCTGTTTTAGGCGGGGGCCAGTATACCGTTGACGCTATTGTAAACTCGAAAAGCAATGCAGTGCTTAAAGATGTCGGGCAGTGGGTAATAGATAATAAATACCTAAGTATTGTTACCGATTACGCAAAGAAGACGGAAAACATATCAATAAGGGATAATATTGACAGCATAAACCGATATAATCCCCAATATGTAGGTACGGTATATCAGCACATGCTGAGCGACGTGAACACAGCGCTTAGTACGCAGGTCAGCGCAGAAGGTGTTACCGAACAGTTTAACGAACTTGTTAAAACATTTAAAGACAGCCCTGCTATAGTTAACGGAATAATAGTACCGCGATACATTGAAATTTCCCAAAACTTCGGCATAGACGAAGATACAATGTTTAGGGGACTGGCAAATGCTGTCATCAGTGTTTCCAAAACCGAAGCGCAGCGGGCGCAAAAAGAAGAACGCTTAACAAGCGGCGAAACAAAGAGCAGCGCAAAAACAGACTTGAAAACAAATGATGAAAATGGTATATTAAGTACAACAAATACCAGTGAAAGCGAGGTAGTTAGTGATGAAGCCGGGACTTCCGTTGACATTTCAGGAATTTATGGCACACAAGCCGAAAAAGCGCCCTCCGGAGGAGCAGAAGAAACGAATAGAAGAACGCAAAAAGAAACTCGAGAATCTTTCGTTCGAAGAGTTCAGAAAAAAACTGCTGGAGGGCGACAGGTTCACCTGAGCGACAATAACGAAGTTGCTTACGAAGAAAGCAGCGGTAATAATGTAACGCTTAACGAAAAAGCGGAAAGTATGAGAGCACAGGGTTACGACGTAACCTTGTGCTCCGGTGTTATAGAGACAAATAACGGCGACGTTACAACCGTACACCCGTATGCGGTTACCGACAGGAAAACAGGTAAAATATATATTTCCGAGGACGTAGGCGAAAACGTAGACCAGGCAATAGACCACGAAAAGATACACGCCGCTTTGGCTATGGGTAAAGAAAGCGCTGTTGAACTTTACGACAAAGTATTCAGCGAAATAGACTTTAACGGGGAAAAGGCAAACGAAATATTCGATAACATTGAGGAACTGAACGGAACAAAGGACGAAAGTGCACTCATTGAAGAATTACTTTGCTATCTTTACCAGGCATATTGTTTTGATGAAAATATCGCAAAGGAAAATTACGGCGATGTTTTCAAGAATTGGGATAATGTTGCCGCCGCTTTGGACGAGTTCAGAGGTTCTGCCGAAGAACGCGATTTAGGTTTCCGCGAGCCTTCAAACAGGGAAATAGCCGGCAGTGCGGATATGAAAAGGGCGACTCAAAACGCCATAATCGAGGCCGTGGGCGGAAGGGCAAATACCATAGCGCAAACGCAGATAGAGGAAACCGCAAAGGTACTAAGGAGCGTAAACGGCGTTGTCTTCAGCGATAAAGTGCCATTAGGTGAATCGTATGTTGACAGTAAAGGTATTGTACACTTTAACACCAACGTAACGCTTGCCGAAAGTTACTCTTACCTTTTCAAGCACGAGGTTGTACATTTGCTTGAACTCCGCAAGGAATACGAAGGGTATAAAGAATGGCTGTTTAACGACAGCGCAAGTTTTAAAAAGTTTATGTCCGCTGTACTGTCAAAAAACGGTGTAGACGTTACAGACGGCAACGACTTTGAAGCGCTTGTAAATTTCTATACAAAGCGTTATGCAGAAAAATACGGTAAATACAGCACCGAAGAGCAGCGCAGGCTTGCCGAACGTGAAATAGTGGCGGACTACGTGGGAGTTGTTCTTTTCCATGAAAATTACGAGCAGGTAGCGGAAGCGCTTGTAAACGGCACCGATATAGAGATTGACAACGATTTTTCCATGGAAGCGCTTTACGAAATGGGCGAAAAGGGACAGGGCAACATAATAAAACGCTTTATACAGTGGATAAAAGACCTTATAGCAAAACTTAAGGGCAACCCGAAAAACCTTACGCTTGTAGAAGACTTGCAGTATGCACAGGATTACCTTGAAAGGGTATACAGAAGCAGGGATATAAAAAATGCCGCCCAGGGCGGTGAAAGGTGGCATGTCAATCCGGAATTCACAAAAGAATATGATAGTTGGGATAAAAAAGACCCAAGAAAAACCTTTAAAATAGGTACAACATCCGAGGTCTTGAAAAGTTTGGGTATAGATGACAGAACAATCACGTGGGACGCATCTAAAATAATAAAAATCAAATCAGTACATCCGGAAATGACTGACAGCATAATTAAACAAGTTCCTAACATATTGGAAAGCCCAATAGTTGTTATGCGCTCGAAAAGCAGTGACAGCAGAATCACAATGTTTGGAGAAGTATATGCAAAAGGTAAACCGATACTTGCGGTTCTTGAATTATCCCCAAAAGATAGGCGCGGATTGCAACTTGATGAAATCAAATTGGCAAGTGCATACGGAAAAGATAAAGCAGATAATTTTATAAAAAAATCGGAAATATTATATTTGGATAATAACAAAAAAAGAATCAGTGAATGGGAAAAGCGTACTGGGCTCCAATTGCCGGTCGGCGAATCCAACACTGATTCTAATAATAGTGTATCCAGTATTTCCGAAAATGTCAAGGAAAAATTTTCAGTCGGTTCTCCGACATCTTCAGCTTCTAATGACACCGACAGTAACAGACGGGGTTCCATAGCAACGGACAAATATGATTATACAAAATCATTTCCGCAGCAGGTTGACGATTTCAAAAATGGAAAAATTCCTAAAAGGGACGCTTTAATCGTTAGCAAGACCCCCATAATATGGCAAAAAGTAGGCCTTAATGCATTGCCGGTTACGATAACTCAAACACATGTTGATTTTGCTTTAAACGGCACAAAAGATGTTGACCATTCTATTGGCGAAGCAATGCTTAAAGATTTACCAAATGCGATTAAGAAGCCTGTTGCAATTATGCAATCGCAAACGCGACCGGACAGAGTAGTTGTTATACTTGAAATAGAACATAATAATAAAAAGGTTATAACTGCGGTCGAGGTTGACGGAAGAGGACGCCATAACAATATAATTATTGACAGCAATGCCTTGACTACCCTGTTTGCAAAAAGAAATGCTATTAGTCAATTAAAAACGGTTGTTGAAAATACAATAAATGGCAAAAACGAACTGTTTTATTGGAATAAAAAAGAAGCCGTTTCTTTACTACAGAAGGCCGGGCTCCAATTGCCCGGAGTTCTGCCTCAAGATGGCTTCGTTAATAGTATACGCAGTAATTTATCAAAAGTCAATATAAAGTTTAACGATGCAACCGAAACGGTACAGTTTAAACGGTGGTTTGGTAAATCAAAGGTTGTTAACAAAGACGGAACGCCGAAAATACTGTATCACAGAACAAATGCGGACTTTACAATTTTTGACATTGAAAAGTCCGGAAAAAATCAAGGCAAAACGCACGGTGACGGGATATATCTGTCGGCAAGTAAAAATGAATTTTCTTATGCCGGAGATAAGGTAATGCAGTTGTACGCTTCTATTAAGCATCCGTTTGAGATGAATTTAACAGAAAGCCAGGCAAACCAAATATACGATAAGTATTTTAAACCGTATCATGTGGACAGATATAATACATATCGTCCACATGTGATTAGTGCATTGCAATCTGCAACTAAAGTATTTAATTACCTTGCTGAGGCAGCCGAAACAAATAACCTTAAAACGAGCGATATTTTATCCGAATTGGGTTATGATGGCGTTCACGACGGAATTGAGTGGGTGGCGTTCAGTTCAAATCAGGTTAAATCTGCTACTGATAATATCGGCACGTTTGATATCAACAATAACGATATCCGTTATTCCGTAGGTTCGCCGATGAACCTGCTGCGGTACAATACGGAAGAGTATGCAAAGAGGCTTATAAGGAAATATGACACAAACGCCGATGTGACCGAGGTTAC
Source organism: uncultured Eubacteriales bacterium (assembly GCA_934491515.1). Lineage (GTDB taxonomy): Bacteria > Bacillota > Clostridia > Oscillospirales > Acutalibacteraceae > UBA737. Next base: position 2,864 of record CAKSTF010000003.1, on the reverse strand, counting down.
TGAAAGGCTTAAAGAAATAGTTAAACTTTATAACAAGTTTGATTATGCCGAAGCGCAGCGTAAGTCAATGGAACTTGGCAGATACCTTGCCGAAAACTTTAAAGAAAGACGGCAGGACTGGGCGCAGGAATACCTTAAAAGCCTTAAAGGGCAGACGGTACGCGTTTATTACGAGGATATGAGCGATATAGACTACAGCGGCGACACGCTGCGCAGTCTTAAACGCAGCACCGGCATTAAGTTTGTAATAAGCGAGGAGGACGCAAAACGTTATCTTGCCGAAAAGGGCGAAAAGACAGATACTGCCGCTGCTTTTAAAAGAGCAGCGCAAAAGTACGGTCTTGTTATTGATAACTACGGAAACTACTCCTCTATTGATACTATTTATGAACTTACAACCTCTGCACAAGAGAACCTTGTAGACTTTGACGACGTTGAAAATTCTCCCATAGAACAACTTAAAAAGCGTTATGAGGACGCCCAAAACGCAATGGATACCGTTGAAGATTCCGAGTATGACGAAATGTTAAACTATTACGGGGTTGAGGTCGGAGCCGAGTTGCAGGAAGCGCTTGAAAACACCGGCAAGCGTGCCGAAAATCGCAGAGTAGAGGAAGTGCGCAAAGAGGGAAAACAAGCGGTCAAGGAAGTACAAAAAGAAAAGAAGGCGATACAAAGAAAATACGAACACCAGGTTAAAGAAAATGCCAAGCAAAAAGAACGTTACGAAAGAGAAGTCAAGGCACGTGAGGAACGGCAGGATAAGCGGAAAAACGTTGAGGCAATCCGCCGCACAGTAAAAAGCCTTGAATCAAAATTACGTGCAAACTCTAACGCAAAGCACGTTCCCGAAAATCTTAAAAGCGCAGCAGCGGAAATATGCCGTATTTTTTCCGAGAGTAACAAAAGTATGTTTAACGAAAAAGACTTGGCATATATCTCAAATTTGTATTCCAAAATGACAGACCAAAAAACAGGCGAGCCGCTTTTGGGCAGATATGATTATGAGATTAAAAGTCTGCTTAACGAGTTGGAAAGCACCATTTCCGGGAAAACCTTCCGACAACTTACCAACGAGGAAGCGCTTAAAGTTCGCAAAATAGTAGAGTATTTGAACCACGTTGTGAACAATGAAAATCAACTTTTCGTGCAGGGCAAAAAACAGAATATTCAAGATATCGGCAATAAAATCTTTGAAGATCTATCCACAAAGAAAAACCGAAGTTTGTGGAAGGAAAATAAAGTTTTTGATACGTTGGGCATAAAAAACTTGAAACCGATATATTTCTTTAAAACCCTCGGAAGCGCTTTTTGGGATTTGTACCAGGATATTCGCGACGCTCAGGACAACTTTACTGTAGAACTCAAAAAAGCGGCTGACCGCATTAAAGAAATAAGGGAAGAAAATAATTATAACGCCTGGGAAGACCGCAGGTTAAACTTCAAGACGGTTTCGGGGAAAACGCTCGACGTAAGTGTTGAAGAGGCAATGACAATATATGCCACGTGGAAACGCGAAAGCGCAAATAAATCCCAGGACGCACATCATATATCACAAGGCGGCGTAGTACTTAAAGACGACATAAATCGTCGCAAAGCGCTCAAAAGCAAAGAATATCGTCAATGGATTGGCAGCGCGATACAACTAAAAGCCGATGATATAGCAAAAATAGCATCGTTTTTAACAGACGAACAAAAAGCCTATATTGACAGTATGGTAGAGTTCCTATCCATAGATATGGCGGCTTTAGGAAATGAGACATCCGAAGCACTTTACGGATATCGCAAGTTTGGCGAGAACTATTATTTCCCGTACAAGTCTGCGGAGGATTATCTTGAAACCTCTACCGGGTACAAGCCGAGTTCCAAGAAGAAAAATGCTTCATTTACAAAAAGCACGGTGGAAAAAGCAAACAACCCTGTGGTTATAGGTGATTTTTCAGAAACGGCAGCGAATCATGTTAACGAAATGCTTGAATACTATGCCTTTGCGGTATCGCTTGACAATATGGAGCGCGTTTTCAACTATAAACATTTTCCGACCGATTCCGGCAGCGGCGACAGTATTAAAACCGAATTAAGCCGTGTGTTCGGCAAGGGAGCCCAAAATTATATTCAAAAGTTCCTCGAAGACATGAACGGTGGCGCACGTCAATACGGTACCGACCTGCAGCATAGCCTTGTGAGCCTATTCAAAAAGAATGCAGTTATTGCAAATGCTTCCGTTGCTGTTCAGCAAAGTTCTGCGATTGCCAGAGCAACCGCTTACATACCGGACAAGTATTTTGTGGAAACTGGGGTAAGCCCGGAGCGCAATTACGAAGAAATGAAACGTTATGTGCCTATTGCTCAACTTAAGGAATACGGCGGGTTCAGCATGGGTTATGGAAAATCCACCACCGATATATTGTTGGGCGGTGAAGTGCTTGGGAAGTCAAAAGTCAAAAAAGCAGTTGACAAAATAGACGACGTAGGCGGTTACCTTGCAAATAAAGCCGACGAAATTACATGGGCACATATTTGGGCGGCTGCCAAAGCGTGGACTAAGGACACAACGGGGCTGTCGGGAGAAGCGTTATATCAAGAAGCGGCAAAACGGTGCAGGGACGTTTTGGACTATACGCAGGTGTATGATTCCACGCTTTCAAGATCCGAGAATATGCGTTCCGAAAGTTTGGCTATGCAAATGGCAACTTCTTTTATGTCCGAGCCTACTACTACAATCAATATGCTTTCGTACGCAGCTTCTACAGGTGACGTTAAGTTTATAACCAGAACGATACGTTCCGTTATATGCAACATTGTTTTGAACAGTGCACTTAAGGCCATTGTGGGCGCAGCAAGAGACAAAGACGAAGATAAAA
>CAKSTF010000002.1 GCA_934491515.1 uncultured Eubacteriales bacterium | reverse complement strand
GCCTGACTGTGAAAGAGAGAGATTTTTATGTCAGAAAAAGTTTTGATAGGCTTTGCGGAAGAAAGCATTACTCCCGATAAAAGCATAGGCCTTGCGGGACAGTTTTTTGAGAGAATATCCGAATATGTGGAAACTCCCATTACCGTAACCGCAATGGCAGTTAAAACGGCAAGCGAGCAGATGGTAATACTCAGCTGCGACCTTGCGGCTATAGGCGACAGCCTTGTAGACGGTCTTCGTGAAAGACTTGCGGGATACAAGGACCTTGACCCCGAAAAAATAATGATCAATGCTACGCATACCCATACTTCGCACGTGTATGCGCGCTGCAACCGTATTAAATCGGTAGGCTCGCTCGACGCACTTGAAAGATATGCCGAGGGCAAGCGTTACGTTCCGCTTACCGGCGACAGAGAACCTGAAATGAGCGCCGAAGAAGCCAAGGAATATCTCTTTAACCAGATGGAAAAAGCGGTAAAGACCGCTTGGGACAGACTGAAACCGTCATTTTATCAGTTCGGTTTTGGCAGGGCGGCAGTCGGTATGTGCCGCAGGGTTGTTTATGATGACGCAACCGCGAAAATGTGGGGCGACACCTCCATATCCAACTTTGAAGCGCTTGAAAGCGGCAATGACTCCGGTATAGAGATAGGATTTGTGTTTGATGAAAACCGCAAACTTGAAGGCGTTATCGCCAACGTTGCCTGCCCCAGCCAGATAGTAGAGCACAGAAGTTTCATTTCTTCCGACTATTGGGGCAAAGTAAGGATTTTACTGCGTGAAAGATTCGGCGAAGACCTTTTCGTGCTCTGCCTTTGCTCCGCCGCAGGCGATATGTGCCCGCGCGATATGATCCGCTGGGTAAATCCCGAAACACCTATCGACGACCCCAACATAAAGCGCCCCAATTACATAGAGCGCCGCGCCGATCCTTCAATGTTCGATATTAAGGGCACGTGGAAAGCAGGCAGACGTATTGCGCGCGAGATAATCGACGCTTACGATGAACTGCCCGAAAACGGCGAACTTTCCGACGAGGCTGAATTCCACCATGAAGTTCTTCATATCGACCTGCCTTACAGAAAGGTTACCATAACCGAGTATGAAAAAGCCATAAAGGAAATTAAGGACTTTGTAAAGAACTGCGAAAGTGATACCATAACTTTCGAGGATAACGCAAGACTTCACGTTCATGCCGGTACCATTGCAAGATACGAAGACCAGCAGCATATCGACGTATACCCCGTAGAGGTTCACGTTGTTCGCTTTGGGGATGTAGCGATTGCAACAAACCCATTTGAACTGTTCCTTGATTACGGAAATCAGATACGCGCCCGTTCGCTTGCAAAGCAGACCTTCCTTATCCAGCTTTGCTGCGGTTCATACGGTTATCTGCCCACCGCCGCTGCGGAACGCGGCAGCCACTACAGCGCTTATGTTACAAGCGGTCATGTAGGCCATGAGGGCGGAAATCTTTTGGTTCGCGAAACCACAAAGACCATAAACGATATGTTCAGAAAGTAATTTTTTCCGCAGAAAAAATCCCCCGTCCGTCGCGGCGGGGGATTTTGTCGTAAAGGCGAAAAAACTTTTTTAAAAAAACTCTTGAAAAGATCCCCTGTTTGTAGTATAATATACGAGCGCCTACAAAAGGCGTGTAATATCGCGGGGTAGAGCAGCTGGTAGCTCGTCGGGCTCATAACCCGAAGGTCGCAGGTTCGAGTCCTGCCCCCGCAACCATTGAAAACAGGCATTTTTGCCTGTTTTCTTATTTTTACAACCTACACTTTTAATCTACACTTTTAAGATTAAACCGTTTATTTTTGACTTTAAAAGACAGAAAAAAGAGGCAAGGGAGAAAAGTGATTTTTCCCCTTGCCTCTTTTTTTAATATCCCAAGACATCATCCGCCTCGTGGAAATTATTAAAATCTTTTTTCGGAGCCGGCTTTTCATCATCAAAAACGGAGTTAATTATTTTTTTAGTTTCCTCTTGCCGTTTGTCTAGTATTTCCTCTAAACGGGACAACTCCGCCCGTTTCTGTTCTATCCGCTCCGCATCCGTTTTAAGTTTGTCTATTTGTTCATCTATTTTTTTAATATTGTTTTCTAAAAAAGCCGTTTTTGTCATATGTTTTGCTTTGGTCTTGTCGGCACTTATTCCTCTTTTTAAACCAAAAGGTTTCATTGCTTCGGCATAAGTATCTTGGTATTTTGTCAACATAGATTTTTTACCGAAAAAATGAGAACCATTAAAAAGGCCCTTTTCATCTGTTGTAAGGACAAAAGCGTGGAGGTGTGGGGTAGTTTCATCCATATGAAAATCAAAGCGGACTAACTCGCCCCCTTTTTTCTCATAAGTATTTTTTAACCATTCTATATTGGCTTTTACCCATTCATCTTTTTGTTTTAAAATTTCCTCGGTCATTTCAGGAGAAAAGGTTAAAACAAATTCAGCAACAACTACCTTATTTTTAGCCGTGTTTTTACCCGTGCGGTTTTTAATTTCCTTAACCTTTTTGTTTACTAACTGGGTCATAGTCATATTATATTTTTTCCTTGTAAAATTATATTTTTCTAATTCTGGGTGTTTTCTACCTTTTAAATGTTTTCTGTCATTATTATGTCTGTCAATTTTAGCACAGCCGTTCTTTTGGTATTTTTGAAATCTCATAATACAAAAACAATTCATAAATAAAACTTCCTCTCTTTTATAATTTTCGTATATTATCTTTTTTTCATTTTGTCATTTTTACAAATGACAACGGAAACGGCAAAAGGAGAAGAGCCGTTTCCGCTCCTCAGCCCTGCCCCCTAAAAACCTTATGAGAAAAAATTAAGGGGGCAGAACCTCGGACAATTTCCCCAAAAAAAATTATGAAAGATTAGAACATAATTCAACCGATTTTTTGGAAAAATTGACTTACTACGGTTTTGCTCCGCAAAACCTGTAAGGCAGGGCTTCGCCCTACAACCCACAGGGGCAAGCCCCTTGACCCCCAAAAAAGAAAAATAAAAAAACCTTATGAGAGAAAATTTTTTTATTTTATTTCTTTCATACTAATTTTAGAAAATGATAATATTATCATTTTTCCTCGTTTTATTATCTTGTCTGTCATACTTATTTTGTCAGGCAAAAGAGGCAAACAAAAAAATAAAAAAAGACCCGTTAAGACCTCACGGGCAGAAAGGAAAAAATAAAATGAGTAATTTAGTTGATGAAGTAAACAAGGAAATGGCGGACACTATGAAACGAATACCTGGGAACCTTTTAAGGTTAATAAGGACTATACAGCAAATTCAGGAATGGACCGAAAGACATAAAACAGACTTTGATGAAAAATTTTACAAAAATAATTTTGAGGAATTAAAAAGCAAACTTTCACAAACACAAAAAGAGTATGATGATATTTACGACAAACTTTACCACACTGGAAATTTTGAAGTAGTTTGTCCACAAACTTACGAGGAAACTAAAAAGTGGATAATGGAAGATGTTATCAATTACCCCAACTCTTGTATAGATTTTATACAAAGGTCATTAAACTATAATAACAGTTTAACGGAAAAAGAGAGGTTATATTTATACAACAAAGATGATATTAACGATGTTTTCGCGGAAGTATTTCACGGAACAGAATGGTTAGAAAATAATAGTAATAATGACTTTATACAGTTATGTAGTAAATATTTTTCAGAGGAATATGAGGGCGACTTTGAAACGGAATTTAGAGATGAAAACGGTAATTTTGACTTTAAAAAATTTTGTGATGAAACAGAATTTAGAGAAGATATAGCCGAGCCTTGTTTTCAACAAATAATACAAATAGATTACGATATTACAGAGAGAATAGAACAAGTTAATAAAGAGATTATAAATGACTTTGAGGAAAGAATGAAAACAAAAAACCAAATCAGCAAACCAGCACCCTCTTTTGATGATGATTGGGAAAGATAAACAAACTACGAAAGGAGTTAAAAAATTATGGAAAGAATAACATTTTTACTAACAAAACAAGAAAAAAAGGAATTAAAAATTAAGGCAATTAATGAAAACAAAAGCCTGACTAAATACATTAAAGACCTTTTGAACATAACCACACAAACACCACAAAAAACAGCCACGGAGAGAATATTACAAAAGGAAAAAGGCAAGCACTAAAAAGCGAAAGGGAGCAACTACGAAAGGAGTTATAATTTATGACTAAGCAAGAATTAAACGAACTTTTACAGCAAGAAAAAATAGAGCGATTTATAGACCAACTAGAATATTGGGGCGACCTCACGGACCTTAAAAAAGAGAATGAGGAACTAAAAAATAAAATTGAAAAAATTAAAAATATTTTAGAAAATACAGAAAGGAAAGATATAATATGGATAAAGAAACATTGAGCCATTACGGATGGATAGTAGTTTTAATTTTAATATTATCAGTTATGTTAGCACTTGCTACACCCTTTGGGGGGGTTGTAGCGAAAGGTTTTAAAGCAACCTATACGGGTTTTGATTTTGTGGAAAATAAAGCACTTAAACAGGTAGACACCGACAACACAACAGGAGAGCCAAGCACCCCCACAAACCCAACAGACCCAAGCACACCGACAGGAGGAGAGGAAAGCAACCCAACGGGCGGAGGCTCGGAGCCAAGCAACCCAACAGGAGAACCGAGCAACCCAAGCACAACCGAACCGACCGAATACACGGGAACACTTACGGAAATATGGAGTAAAACTTATGAAAAACTTTTACCGACCGGAGAAAAATTGGGAAGCGGTATATTTAGATATAACAAAATTATTACTATTGATGTTTATTTTGTAGAAACAGAAAAACAAATAACCGACATTCAAAAATTCAATGAAAAAGCAACAGAGGGAAAAATAACACACATTAAAATGAAAGGCACATTAGAAATAACCTATACCGCTAAATTTACATCTTCGGATGGCACAACCACACTAAAAATAGAACAGCCAGGGGAAAGCACATTAACACAAAACGGGGCAAGTAAAACGGGTTATACATACATCTTAAACTAACAAAAAAGGGGCAAGCGCCCCTTTTTTCTTTTTGTCTGTCATACTTATTTTGTCCATATAATTAATACTTTTCTTTTTTCGCCTGTATAAGCCTATTAAGCAGGAAAACCTCCGAGCGCACGCTCGGAGGTTTTTTTATTAAAAACCGTTAAGTTTTTCCAAGTCATCTATGTTGTCATCTGTTATCTTTTCGTTTTTCTCTTGTTCAAGTAAATTACCGAAAAACTCAAAGGCATCTTCTTCCCTGTTTTCTGTAATGCCTCCATCGTTGTCAGAAATGCCCCTTAAATCGTTTTTTATAGTTTCCGAGGGTAAATACTCGTTCTCGGTTTCATCTTGATATAGTTCGGGATGTTTCGCTTTGTTTATACGGTGCCAGGCTGCGGAAGCCCTTTCGTTATTCGCTTTCAAAATATCAAAAACAATTTTAGCCGTGTTGTCTTTTTGTATTTCCTCATAACTTTTTTTATTTTCTGTAATTTCGCCGTGCTCATCTAAATCTAAAAGGCAGTAAATAACATTCCTTAGTTGTTTATCTGTCAGTAATTCAAAAACGGTTTTTCTATAATCGTAATAAATGTTAATACCTTTCTTTTGTCCTGTTTTTAAGCCCATAATCAGCCCTCCTTTTTCCTTTTGTAATATTCTTGTTTTCTCTTTTTGTCGTTGTTTCTAATATCAATCTTTTTAATAGCCACATTTTCAAACAAATATTTAACTAATTTGTCTGTTTCCTCTGTTGTAGTGATATTTCCGTTAAATTGGTATTCGTTCATTAAACGAACTAACTCGCCTATCTGTTCATTTGTCAAGTTGTTTTGTATGCTAAAAATATATTTCATTAACATATAAAAAACTCCTTTCTCATTTTTATTTTTGTAATGTAAATATGACAGACAAGAAACAAAAACGAGAAAAAATATTTTTTGTATGGTTTCTTCCGTTTAACTATTAACTATTAACGATTAACTATTACCGATTAACCTTTAACTTTTAACTTTTAACTATTAACAAAAACAAAAAGAAAAGATAAAACAATAAGATAAAAAGGACTAAGCAAAAAGAAAAAGAGAAACAAGGGCTTGACAAAGCAAAGACCGTCGGGTAAAATGTAGGTTAAGGAGGTTTTGTTAATGCAAAGCAAATACGGAACAGGAACAATACAACACAAAAACGGTAAATGGTTATGGGTAGGTTATTACAAAGACAAAACGGGCAAAATCAAAAGACCTCAAAAAACTTTTGATACAGAAAAAGAAGCCCTACTTTTTCAAGCCGAGCAAATAAGTAAAACAACTATAAAAAATGAAAAATTAGCACAAGATTTAACCCTTGAAGTCGTTTTCAAAAAGTGGCTTCAAGAAACGACCGTTTCAGAAACGACAAAAAAGAACACAACAGCAAATTTTAATAAACACCTTTTGCCACTAATGGGAAAACAAAAAATTAAAAACCTCAATCAATTAACACTTTCACGATATTTAAACGATTTATGCGAAAATCAAGGAAAAAGCACAAAGACAGTTTATAATATATATACAGACCTAAAAACGGTTATTAATTTTGCTATCAAAGAAAAAATAATATATGAAAACCCTCTTTCCGATTTCACACCGCCAAAACCCAAAGCACAACACACAGCAAAAAATGTTTTAACAACAGAGGACTACACAAAAATAATGATGAACGAGGAGAACCAAAAAACATTTTATTATAATGCGATTATGTTTTTAGGGGAAACCGGCATAAGGGCAAGCGAATTAGCGATAAAAGAACAAGATATACATAAAACCGTTATAGAGGGTGAAGAAGTATATTACACCACACTAGAACGGTCAATAAAACGGGTTTTAAGCAACGATAATAAAACAACAACAATAAAGGTCATAAACGACTTAAAAACCACACAGAGCGAAAGAACAATATATTTTAACGGTTTTGCGACAGGGGCAATAAAAAAACAATTAGAGTATAAAAAAGAACATAAAATAAAATCTCCGTTTATATTTACCACATCAACAGGAACACTAATGGAGCAACGAAACCTTTTAAGAGCATTCCACGATATGTGTAAACGGGCGGAGGTTAAGCCAATGGGTCTACATTCATTACGAAAATGTTTTATAAACAGAACACTTGCTAACGGTGTAGAACCATTTGATTTAGCAAAATTTACAGGTCATTCAATACAAACAATGTTTAAATATTATCATTCACTCGGAAACAAAACCGCCCTTAAAATAATCAATGCCTCGGAAAATAGATAACCTACACTTTTCTCCTACACTTTTTAAGACTAAAATAGGTATGAGAGAAATTTTAAGGCAAAAAACACTTAAAAAAGGGGTAAAATACCCGTATTTTTGCCCTCATAAGGTTTTTAATTCCTATACCCTACTACTCATAACCCGGAGGTCGCAGGTTCAAGTCCTGTCCCCGCAACCAAAGTCCCAAAGACTTTCGTCTTTGGGACTTATTTATTACCTATTACCTTTTCACTCTTGCTTAAAGTTGTTTTGAAACTTTGGAAAAATAATAAACAATGGGTAAAAGGTAAGAAATTCGGTGTACAACTAAAAACTTGATTACTTGTCTTCTTAATGGTATGCTACAATACGGTGATTTTTAAATGATGAAAGTATGTATAATAACCGGCGCTAATTCAGGAATAGGCAGAGCCACTGCCGAAAATATGCTAAAACGCGGATACAAAGTATACGGTATTTCACGCCGCGGCGGCGACAGCGACAATGTGGTAAGCCTGCGTGCCGATGTAACCAATGAACAAGAGGTTTTTAAAGCGGTTAATACAGTTATTGCGGAAAGCGGACGTATTGACGTATTGATAAACAACGCAGGTTTTGGCATTTCGGGCGCTATTGAATTTACAAAGACCGAGGACGCCGAACAGCAGTTTAATGTTAACTTTTTCGGCGCAGTCAGAATGTGCAAAGCCGTGCTGCCGGTTATGCGAAAACAGGGATTCGGGCGCATTGTAAATATCGGTTCGGTTGCGGGCGATATTGCCATTCCTTTTCAAAGTTTTTATTCTGCCGCCAAAGCGGCGCTATGTTCTTATACGCTGGCGCTTATCAATGAAGTGCGTGAATTTAATATAACTGCAGTTTGCGTTGAACCCGGTGACATTCACACCGCTTTTACTGCGGCAAGGCATAAAAACACCCAAGGAGACGATATTTACGGCGGAAGAATTTCACGCTCGGTAGAGAAAATGGAAAAGGACGAACAAGGCGGTATGCTACCTGAAGTCGCCGGAAAATACATTGCCAAAATTGCCTCAAAAAAATCAGGGAAGCCGGTTTTAATTATAGGCACACAGTATAAAGCCGTCGGACTTTTAAAAAAAATCTTGCCGACGCGGATTGTTAACCGTATAGTCGGTAAAATTTATGCGAAGTAAGAGATAATTGCGCCGCTGTCGTCCGAATATTTGTTTTACCGAATCTGTTATCGGTACCAGAGGCAAAAACGGCAGGTACCTTATGGCACTTGCCGTTTTTTACCGGCCTTAGGGGATTATATGAAATTAAAAAAAGCGGACGTCTGCGATTTTGAAAAATTAAAATATTTTTACACGGACGCTGTAAACCGTTCGGAAAATACCGCGGTATTTTCGCGTTGGATTTACGGCAAGCATCCGACCGATGATATGATAAAAAATTATATTAAAAACGGCGCGATATATTTTTGGGAAGAAAACGGCAGGATTTTTTCGGCTGTTGCGGTTACGGATCAGTCTTCCGATTATCACGGAGCAGACTGGTCTGTTGAATTTGCAGACAACAAAGTTGCCGTTGTGCACATTCTTTGCGTTTCTCCGGACTGTCGTGGGCGCGGAATCGGACGCAGGACCATGCAGGCGGTATTGGAACTCGGTAAAACGCTTGGAAAAAAGGCGGTTCGGTTGGACGCCCTTTTCTGCAACGCGCCTGCGCACAGACTTTATGAATCTATCGGGTTTTGCAAAAAAGGTTCGGTGCGGTGGCATACGGAAAACACGGGAATTGCGGAATTTTATCTTTATGAATTGCTTTTATAAATGAAATTCGCATTGTAAAAAAACAGGCAAAGCAATCGAAATCGCTGTATCACGGTTGGTTTGCCTGTTATATTTTTAAATCCTGTCCCTTGCGCGGCGGGATTTTTTCGGCACTTTGTTTTTTAATATGTTTATATTCGTCCTAAAACGGTTAAAATTATAAATATAAAGCCGGTAAAAGATTTGCTGCGCCTTTATAAGGTGCATAAATTTTAAAGGAGGAATTTTTATGGAAAAAATCAAAGTTGTACAGTACGGCTGCGGAAAGATGAGCAAGTATATTCTGCGTTATCTGCACGAACACGGCGCACAGATTGTGGGCGCTATTGACGTTAATCCCGATGTTGTAGGACAGGACGTAGGCGATTTTGCGGGCCTCGGCCTGAAAACGGGTGTAATAATTTCGGACGACGCAGACAAGGTGCTTGACGAATGTGACGCGGACGTAGCCGTTGTAACACTCTTCAGTTTTATCGGGGATATTTACGAGCATGTAGAAAAATGCGTTATGCGAGGTATCAATGTTATTACCACCTGCGAGGAAGCCATATATCCGTGGACAACTTCATCAGCGCAGATCAATCGTTTGGATGCAATAGCCAAAGAAACCGGATGCACCGTCACCGGCAGCGGCATGCAGGATATTTTCTGGATAAATATGGTGGCGCTTATTGCCGGCGGCTGTAATAAAATCACTAAGATTAAGGGCGCTTACAGTTACAATGTTGATGAGTACGGCTTAGCGCTTGCCAAAGCGCACGGCTGCGACCTTACAAAGGAAGAATTTGAACAGCAGATTGCCCATCCCGATTCTTTCGAGCCTTCATATGCATGGAATGCCTCCGAAGCGCTTGCCGACAAACTGGGATTGACCGTAAAGTCCATTACCCAAAAGCACGTACCTTATATTATTGACCGTGATATCGAATCCTCTACCCTCGGTAAGACCATCAAGGCGGGACGCTGTATCGGTATGTCCGCCGTGGTTACTATTGAAACAATACAGGGCATTACCATTGAGGAAGAAACCATCGGTAAGGTGTACGGCCCCGACGACGGCGATATGTGCGATTGGAAAATTACGGGCGAACCCGATACCGAGTTCCATGTTGTAAAACCTGCCACGGTAGAGCATACCTGTGCCACAATCGTTAACAGGCTGCCGAGTCTTTTGGCCGCACCTGCCGGTTACGTTACCGCCGACCGGCTTTTGCCGAACGAATATCTGACGTATCCGATGGAATTTTATTGCTGAAGCGGATTTTAATTAAATCTTTCTTGCCGATAATTACGGTACACAGTAACTTGTGAAAAAGACTGCCCTCGGTCGTTTTGCGGCCGAGGGCAGTCCCTTTATTACAGTGATTTTTGCTTAATACCTTATATAACCTACCGAACCGTTAAGAACGTCGTAAAGCAGGATGAAAACAATAACCGCGCCTAAAATTGCTATGGCTACCGATAGAATATGTATGGTACGGTTTTTGTTGGCAACAACTTTTTTATAAAGGTTGAGGAGGTTGTCGCTGTTGTCCTCTTCTGTTTCTCCTTTCGGGTTGTCAAGCTCAAAAATATAATCAAGCGAGCCGCCCATAACCGAGACCAGTTCCTTAATGGTCTGAACGCTCGGATTATCGGTCTGTCCACTCATGATTCTTGTAACCGTGCTTAAAGGCACACCACTCTTTTTTGAAATCTTTTCATTTGTTAAACCCGATAAATTTTTTAACTCTTTTAACCTTTTGATATTCATGAAAAACTCCCAATGCTCATCTATAAAACCGAAAATACCATAAATGAGTAGTAAAACCCCATACTTGGGTATTGATTACCCACCCTGAAAGGCGTATAAGGAAAACACATCCGATACGGATGCAACGCCGCAAAACATTCCGCCTGCCGGCGGCAACAAAAACAGTATAGCATAACTGTCAATCATTGTCAACAAAAGAAATTAAGTTTTGTTATCTGTAAAAACGGCGCGGCGGGATGTTTTGTAATAAAAAAAGGAGAAAGAAAAAATGATTAAACTTGAAAAGGGAAGGTGCGTAATTGCGGGAATACCGTTTGTAAAAACGGGTAAAACAAACGGAAATTACGTCTTTCTTGCCGAAAGCCCCATAAGGAACATGGCGTTCGGAAGAACAAGCAATTTTGCCCAAAGTGATGTTTTGTTGTTTTTGAAAGAAGATATTCTGCCGGAAATTGAAAAAACGGTAGGTGCGGAAAACATTGCCGAGTTTGAGACAGATCTGCTTTCTCATGACGGAATAGACACCTACGGCAGAATGAAATCCAGAATTTCGATACCCACATTTGATTTTATGCGCAAACACGCCCGCAGCATAGACAAAATGAAAAGAAAAGAAGGTTACGAATGGACTGCTACGCCGGATACCACGGCGGAACACATAAAAGACGTTGTATGGATAACGGTGTTTTCACCCGCAGGCGGCGTTTACTGTTTTGAGGGAGACTGCCCCTGCTGCGGAGTAAGACCGCTTTTACATTTAAAACCTACCGCGTTTGCTGTATGATTGCGGCGCGATAACATATAGGAGGAGAGAAAAAGCGCGGTGTAACGCCGCGTTTTTTCTTTTTTTAAACCGGTCGGACGGTCCGCTTTCCTTGACATCACCTGCCTTTAATACTATAATATATGAGGTTGGGGGTGCTCCGAAAAAATGAACAAAATACGGCAAGCCCTTTTTTCTTTGAAAGACGAAAAGTACGGGGATTTTACCGCAAAACTTGTGCCGAATGTGAAAAGGGAACTAATAATCGGCGTAAGAACGCCCTCCTTACGGAAACTGGCAGGGGAACTGACCGCTGCCGAATCGGCGGAGTTTTTTGCCGACCTGCCGCATAAATATTTTGAGGAAAACAATCTTCACGGCGCTTTGATATGCAGAATACGTGACTTCGACGAATGTATAAAAGCGCTTGACGGATTTTTACCGTTTGTCGACAACTGGTCTACCTGCGATATGATGAATCCGCCCGTTCTTAAAAAGAATAAGGGACGTCTGCTTGAAAAAATAAAGGAATGGCTGGCGTCCGACAGGATATATACGGTGCGATTCGGGATTAAAATGCTTATGACGCATTTTTTAGACAGCGACTTTAAACCGGAATATTTGGATTTTGTCGCCGCCGTAAATTCGGATGAATATTACGTAAATATGATGATTGCGTGGTTTTTTGCAACTGCGCTTGCAAAACAGTATGAAAGCGCGGCGGTTTTTATAAAAGAAAAACGGTTGCCGGTATGGGTGCATAACAAAACCATAACAAAAGCAAGGGAAAGTTACAGGATAACGCCTCAGCAAAAAGAAACGCTTAAAAATTACTATATAAAAACAAAGGGGTAATGGCAATGCTTAAAATCGAGCATCTTACAAAATCATACGGTGACGTAAAGGCGGTAGACGACCTTTCGCTGCATATAAAACCCGGCGAGATATACGGATTTATAGGTCATAACGGCGCAGGAAAAACAACTACGCTTAAAGCGGTGGCAGGCGTGCACGGCTTTGACAGCGGCGAGATATTTGTAGACGGTATATCAATAAAGGATAAACCGATAGAAGCAAAGCGCAAAATGGCATATATACCCGATAATCCCGACCTGTATGATTATATGACCGGTATCAAATACCTTAACTTTGTGGCGGATATTTTCGGTATCGGCCCCGAACGCGCCGACAGAATAAAAAAATACGCTGCGGAGTTTGAGATAGAAAACAATCTTAATTCCGCCATATCTTCATATTCGCACGGTATGAAACAGAAACTGGCGCTTATATCGGCGCTTATCCACAATCCGCAGTTAATACTTATGGACGAACCTTTTGTGGGTCTTGATCCGAAGGCGGCTCACACGCTTAAAACCATAATGCGCGATATATGTTCTTCCGGCGGCGCAATATTCTTTTCAACTCATGTGCTTGAAGTTGCCGAAAAACTTTGCGATAAGATAGCGGTAATAAAGGGCGGCAAACTTATAAAGTCGGGAACTATGGAAGAAGTGAAGGGCGACGCATCGCTTGAGTCCGTGTTCCTTGAACTGGAGGCGTAATTATGATAAAAGCGCTTCTGAAAAAACAGTTTGCGGAACTCTATTCCGCGTATTTTGTAAACCGCAAAACGGGCGAAAGCCGCAAAAAAGGCGCAGTTATAGGATACTTTATACTTTTTGCTTTTCTTATGCTCGCTTTAGGCGGAATGTTCTTTGCACTTGCGTGGCAGTTGGCGGTGCCCTTTAAGTCAGCGGGCTTGGATTGGTTTTATTTTGCTTTCATGAGTCTTATAGCGGTGGCACTCGGCGTTTTCGGCAGCGTGTTCAACACCTATGCCGGCCTTTATCTTGCCAAGGACAACGAATTTATGCTGTCGCTTCCCGTTAAGCCGTCAATTCTTCTTTTTACAAGAATGACGGGCGTTTACGCAATGGGGCTTTTGTACGAGGCGCTTGTTATGATCCCCGCTGTAATCGCGTGGATAGCGTTCGGCAGCCCCTCGGCGGTTTCGGTAATCTTCAGTGTGTTGCTTATATTCATATTGGGATTTGTAATTCTGGCGCTTACCTGCGCGATAGGTTTTTTGGTGGCGGTTATTTCCTCGGTGCTTAAAAACAAAAGTATTATAACCGTGTTTGCAAGTCTTTTCTTTCTTGCGATTTACTATTTTGTATACTTTAAACTCAACACCTTTATTTCAAATCTTGCAACAAACGGCAAACAGGTTGCGGCAGCGGTTAAACGGTGGGCGTACATTTCCTATATTTTCGGAAAGGCTTCCACGGGCGACCTGCTTTCGATGCTTATTTTTACCGTCTTTTCCGCCGCTGTATTTGCAATCACTTACTTTATACTTTCAAAAAGTTTTGGTAAGATACTTACAAAATCCCATGCAGTAAAGCAAAAAACCGACAAAAAAATAGAGACCAAACAAAGCGGATTCAAGGCGGCGCTTTTAAAAAGGGAATTTTCACATTTCCTTTCAAGCCCTACATATATGCTTAACTGCGGCCTTGGCATAGTATTTATGCTTGCCGCCGCGGTATTTATAGCCATAAAAGGTTCCGTGCTGAAAGAGGTGCTCGACGAGGCTTCCGCGTTTCTGGGTCTTCCCGAAGGCTGGGCGGCGGTTGCCGTGGCGCTTTTTGTGTGCCTTATGAACGCTATGAACGACTTTACGGCGCCTTCCGTTTCGCTTGAGGGCAAAAGTTTGTGGATAGTAAAATCACTGCCTGTAAGCGCTGCCGATATATTCGGCGCAAAACAGCGTATGCACATTATACTCGCCGGAGTACCCACCGTTATTCTGTCGGCGGTTTCCTGTGCGGCGCTCGGCGTTAACATATCAACTTCCGTTTTCGTAATTGTTTTGTGCCTTGTATTCGCTGCGTTTGTTTCGGCGGCGGGACTTTGGCTTAACCTTAAAATGCCCAACCTTAACTGGACTAACGAAACGGTTCCCGTAAAACAAAGCGCGCCTGTTTTTATATGTCTGTTTGGCGGATGGGTGCTTTCTGTTGCTCTGGCAGCGGCATTTTTTGCCCTGAGAAAAACGATAAGCACCGATACGTTCCTTATAGCGGTTATGGCGGCATTTGCGCTGCTTACAAGAATTATCAACAACGCAATAATCAAAAAAGGAACTCGGATATTTGCCGAACTGTAACTGTTAAGGTGGATTAAATAATGCAATAAGAAAGACCGCAAGGGCATCTGTTGCCTTTGCGGTCTTTAAGTTTTAAGGAAAAATCCACAAATTATTTTTCGGCTTTGAACGTATAGGTTTTGCCGGCTTCTATTTCGGTGGAGTCAACGCCCGTTTGTGCGTAGGCGCCGTCAATGTAAAGCGCCCAGTAAAGTTTATCCTTGTCGTAGTCAAGGGTAATGCCGTTTACGGTCTTTACATAAAGTCCGTATTCGCTCTCGTCGCCTGCTATAAGGTTTAGTTCAAGCAGTGCGTCGCCCAAAGTCTTTTTGTCGGTGGCTATAACAAATTCGGTGTCTTTGCCGTCCTTGTCGGTCACCGTGAAATTAAACTGCACGGCGCCGTTGCCGAGTTTTTTTACCGTTTCGCCGCTTTGCGACTGACCCGGCGCGCTTGACTGGTTTGCTTTATCCCCGCATCCGCTTGCAGTGAGTGCCGCAGCCGCAATAAGCACGATACAAATAAGGCAGGATAAAATTCTTTTTAAATTAAATTTCTGCATTTTCACATCTCCTAAATTTTTTATCCCCGCCGAAAATATGCCCGTTCGGCGCTCGCAAACGGCGCAAAAGGCGGTGATATTCGGTGCCGAAATATTCCGACTCGGAACGCTTTGCTTTTTCACGCCTTCTCGGATATCTCCAATGGCGGTTTTTCCCGTTTGCGGCACGGGATAAGAAAAAGTGTTTTTGCGTTTTACGGCGGCGTGCCCGTACGGAGTTCTCATCCGTTTCCTTCGGCATTCAATTGCGGCGGGTCTTAACTCGCCGCGCTCTGTATTATACATTACTTTCAAGGTTTATTCAATAAAAAAAGACCCACTTACGGTGAGTCTTTAAAATTTTTGATTTTAAGGCAGGAAATATATTTCTACATTCCGCCTGCCGAAAGCGTAACACATCGCTTCGGTAGAAAGAAACAAATCTACGTTTGTGGGTCTTGAACTTGTAAAACCGCCGGTATCTGCGGCTATTGCATAGCCGTACACCCATGCGCCGTCGCTTGAAACGATATACATTCTTGTTCCGTAGGGTATTATATTCGGGTTAACGGCAATATAACCGGGCATGGGGGCAACTCCGGTAGAGCAGTTGTGACCCGTATAGGTGTAAGCCGTTGCCTGAACGGTCATGTGTCCCGTGTATTCCACGGGGATACCGTTTGCGTCAAGTTTAATCGGAGAGGAAGGCGAAAGATTCGATATGCATTTGATATCGGAACTTACCGCAACCGACACACCGGCGCCCGCGCCGCCCGTGCCGATTGTTTTAACGCCCTCTACCGCGTCGGAAAGCACCTGCTCGCTTTCAACAAGTTTTTCTGTTTCAACGCCGTTTACAAGTTTGCTTTTGTAAACTACCTTTTTAAGACCGTTTTTACCGCCAGAAACAGTGCTTTTGCCGGACTCCACCAAGGGGGAAAATACCGTGCGCACTCCGAAAGGAATTGTTTCGGTGGCGTCGTTTGTCACATAGTCTATATTTGTGTAGTCGATAAAGGCGGACTTTTTTATAACGGTATCAGCCGACGGTTCTACCATATCGTACTCGTCCAAAGTATAGCCGGCTTTTTTAAGGATGTTTTTTACCGTATCCGAAAGGGTGGTCACCTTTATCTGTTTTTCACCCACGGTTACCGTTACGGAAAAAGCGCGGGATATTGATAAACTGGTGTGCTTCCCTGATTTTTTAAGGGAAAGTATTTCGTACTCGCCGTCACCAAGACCCAGCCTTGACACGGCGTTTTCTATGCTGCCGGTAAGCGAATGTACCGTAGCGGTGGTGCTGCCGTCCGTTACCTCTATTGTTTTTATGCTTTTAAAAATAACGAAAGCCGATGCCGCGGCTGCAACAGCCAGAACGGCAGTAACGGTTAAACGGCTTATTCCGCAGGATCTTTGTTTCGCAAAAGCCCTGTGAAGCCCGTTTAAGATTTTTTGCATTAAAAGACTCCTTCTAAATTCCCGTGCGCAATCGGGTGATACGATGTAAGCAGCGCTGCCGCCGCCTTGAAAATCGCCTGTGCGCCTACGGTTATTTTTCGGACCGTGCTATTATATACAACGAAAAATACGATGTCAAACAATTTAATGGTCGCAAATTTGTGTAAATTTAACAAAAACTTCCCCCAAATGCAAAAGTTACAACTTTGTAACACTTGCATTTTCTGCTATATTTTACATTTTATGACATTTGTCTTGTGCAACCTAACGATTTTTTATACCACGATTTTAATATTGCCGTATTTTCCCGTAAATATTCGCCTTTTCGCATTAAATTTTTAAAATAAAATACAAAAAACACTTTACTTTTTTTGCAGGGTATGATATCATACCGTAGAAGAAAACATTTCCTTTAATATCGGTACAGAGATGCCGGCAAGGTTATAACATATTGTATGCGTGTATATGCCGTTTTGTATAGTGGCGGCGTGTATATGTATGTTGTGGAACCGTAAGCCGTGCATCAGTGCACGGCTTTAATTTTTATATCTTTAAAGGAGAGACGGCAATGGCGAAGTACAAGGCAACGCTTATGGATGAAACCGCTGTCGGGAGAGCGCTTAAACGCATAGCGCACGAGATTATCGAAAAAAACGGCGGTTGTGAGAATCTTTGCATAATAGGCATAAAGCGCCGCGGCGTTCCGCTTTCGGAAACAATTGCGGCGGATATTGAACAGATAGAAGGCGTAAGAGTACCCGTCGGCACGCTTGATATAACATTTTACCGTGATGACCTTGTAAGGGCTTTTGACGAACCTGTTATAAACAATTCGCAGATACCTTTTGATATAGAGGGCAAAACGGTAGTACTTGTAGACGATGTGCTCTATACAGGCAGAACGGCACGCGCCGCTATGGAGGGTGTTATGTTCCACGGCAGGGCGGCGGCGATACAACTTGCCGTGCTTATAGACCGCGGTCACAGGGAACTGCCCATACGCGGCGATTATGTGGGGAAAAACGTTCCCACGTCGAAAAGTGAGAGAATATCGGTAAAACTTCCTCCGTTTGAGGATACTGTATCGGTAGACCTGCTCGGTTGAAACGAAGGGGAGACCTCGTTTTAATATATTAATTTGCACCTGTGTGTGCAGAATATGTAAAAGGAGAAAAAACTATGAAAATGATCTACACGGTAGAAGACAAACCTAAGTTCGGTCAGGTAATCGTCTTCGCATTCCAGCAGCTGCTTGCTATTATGGCGGCTACTATTGCGGTTCCGATTATAACCGGCAACGGTATGAGCATTGCGGCGGCTCTCTTCGGCGCAGGTATCGGCACAATTATATATGTGCTTTTCACAAAGGCAAAAAGCCCTGTTTTCCTTGGCTCCTCCTTTGCTTTTTTAGGCTCTATGGCATCGGCGTTTGCAGGCGCCGCTTCCGCACAGGCAGGCTTTGCGGGCCTTATCATAGGCGCGTTCTTTGCGGGTCTTGTTTATGTTGTTATCGCGATTCTTGTAAAACTGGCGGGCGTTAACTGGCTTAACAAACTTATGCCGCCCGTAATTATAGGACCCACCGTTGCCATTATTGGTCTTTCCCTTGCAGGCAATGCGGTAGGCGACCTTCAGAAATCTAATGTAGAGGGTGGTTCGACCCTTATTGCGGTACTTTGCGGCATCGTTACCCTTGTGGTGGTAACACTCTGTTCTACCTACGGCAAAAAAATGGCAAGACTTATCCCCTTCATAATTGGTATATTAAGCGGCTTTGCGCTTGCGGCAATATTTACCGGTATCGGTTACGCCGCAAATATCGACGCACTTAAAATAGCCGACTTTTCAAACTTAAAGGTTCTCTTTGCAGATGGCGTTACCGTAAATACCTTTGTTTCCGTACCCGACTTTACCTTTGTTGAAGCGTTCAAGGGCGTTAAAGAAATAAACGGTTCTTACATAGCCTCCATCGCGGTGGCATACATACCCGTTGCAATGGTTGTTTTTGCAGAACATGTTGCGGACCACAAGAACATTTCATCTATAATCGAGCGCGACCTTCTCGAAAAGCCCGGTCTTCACAGAACCCTTTTGGGCGACGGCGTGGGATCTATCGTGGGCGCATTCTTTGGCGGCTGCCCCAATACCACCTATGGTGAGTCGGTTGCCTGCGTTGCAATTTCAAGAAACGCTTCGGTTGTAACAATAATCTGCACCGCGGTACTTGCTATGGTAATAGCGTTCGTATCGCCCGTAATCGCATTCTTAAGCTCTATTCCCTCCTGCGTAATGGGCGGCGTGTGCATGGCGCTTTACGGCTTTATTGCGGTATCCGGACTTAAAATGCTGCAACCTGTTGACCTTAACAATAACAGAAATCTTTTTGTGGCGTCTTCTATTCTTATTGCGGGGATCGGCGGTCTTGCCCTTAACTTCGGTAAGGTAACCGTGACCTCGATAGCGACCGCGCTTATCCTCGGGATCCTTGTAAACGTTATCCTTTCGGGCAAGAAAGAGGAAGAGGAAACAGAAGAATAAGTCGTAAAATGACCGGTTTTACGGTGTAAGAAAAGTTTGCGGCGGCAGAGTTATGCTCTGCCGCCGTTTTCGGTTGACATAATACCCTAAAAATTATATAATAATTTATTATAGTACAAATTCTGCGCTTTTTCGCAAAGATCGGGAGGGAGAAAGATGAAAAACGTTAAAAGGGCGGTAGGCATTATATTGTGCGCCGCAATTCTGGCGGTAAGTCTGCTTTCTCTGCCAGTGGGTGCGGTAAGCCGCCGCGCCAGAATAGAAGCCGGCGTAAATATTCGCAAAGCGCCCGGTACGTGGAATGCCGCCGTTTACACCACTCCCGAGGAAACCGAAGCGTTTTATTTAGGGGAAGAGCGCGACAGCGACGGCGACCGTTGGTATCACATACGCACTTTCGGCGGAATAGAGGGTTACGTTTTTAACACCCTTGCGGAACTTTATTCCGTGCCGGAAGGACCTGAGTTTAACACCGAAAACCGCGTTATGCTGATATCGGGCGGCATAAATGTAAGGGAAAAACCCACAACCGACAGCACGGCGATAGCAACGCTTTGGGCATGTTCGCTTGAAAACAGGGGAAAAACCGTAAACAGCCGCGGCGAGACATGGTACAACATAGTAACCCCGGGCGGATTAAACGGTTACATAAGAAGCGACTTTATTGCCGAATATACCTACAATTACGATGCGGAATTTGAAAAAACGCTTTCCGCTTTTCCGAAAAACTACCGCGACGGGCTGCGGTATCTGCACACAAAGTATCCTAACTGGAAATTTAAAGCGGACGTGCTTGACATAACTTTTGATTATGCCGTTTCAAAAGAAAGCGGCAGAAAAATGCTTCACAACGTTTACACAAGCCTGCCCGAATCATGGCGCACTTCGGAAGTGGGCGAACCGGGGTACCGTATAGCCTCGGAGGAGGCGCTGCGCTATTTTATGGCGCCCGAAAACTTTATCGTGCCGGACGCGATATTTATGTTTATGCAGCAGTCTTACGACGCGGCGATACATACCGAAAACGGCGTTAAGTCAATAGTGAAGGGAACGTTTTTGGAGCGCAGCGATTATGTAGGTTACATAATGAAAGCGGCAAGGGAAAGCCTTGTAAACCCCTATGTGCTTGCAGGAACCATTCTGCAGGAGCAGGGAACTTCGGGCAGTGCGCTGTCCGGCGGTACATATAAGGGATTTGAAGGGTATTACAACTTTTTCAACTTCGGCGCTTCGGGCAGCACTACTGCCGAAATAATAGAAAACGGACTTATGTTTGCAAAGCGAAGCGGTTGGGACAGCCCCGAAAAATCAATAGTGGAAGGCGCCAAAATGTATGTTGACGGCTATGTAAACGACCGTCAGGATACATACTATTATAAAAATTTCAACGTTATCTGCAAAACGTGGGGGCACCAATATGCGACCAATATTCACGATTCGCTGAATAACGCCGAGTATCTGGCGGACGCTTTTGACGGTTCGGCGGAAATTGTTTTCCGGCTTCCCGTTTATTTGGGCAGCGATATGGGCGAGCACACCCATGCTGCGGATGTGTGGAAAAGCGATGCCGTAAATCACTGGAAAGAATGTGCCGAATGCGGCGAAAAGTTCTCTTTAGCGGAACATGAGTTTAACGGCGGAGTTGTAACAAAACCACCGGAAGTCGGAAAAAAGGGAATAAAAACCTACACCTGCGAAACCTGCGGGTACACAAAAACCGAGGAAATTGAAGAACTTCCGCCTTTAGGCAACAAACGCGGCGACGCAAACGGCGACGGTAAAATAAACATAGTCGACTTAGCGCTTATACGAAAGCACCTTTTGGGTAAGGGCAGCATAGATGACAAGAATTTTTCGGGCGCGGATATAAACGGCAACGGAAAAATAGACATTACGGACCTTGCCCTGCTTAGGAAACATCTTTTAGGCAAAATAAATCTGGAGGAGCAGTAAAATGAAAAGAACGGCAAAAGCAGTATTATCGTTTGTGTTTGCGGCGGTCTTTATCCTTTCTTTGCTGCCCCTTAAACCTTTAGCCGTAAATCCCACGTATTCTTTCACCGCTTCGTCTTCCTCTTTAAAAGTGGGCGACACATTAACGGTTACATATTCAATGAGTTATTCGGGCGGCGACCTTGAAACGTTTATGACCGAATTTGACTACGATGAGAACGTTTTTGAGTTTGCGGGCTGCAGCGATAGTGTGAGGATGAGCGATTTAGGCGGCACCGTAAGAATGATTATAGAGGATACGCACGGCACCTGCGTTACCACTTTTAAGGCAAAAGCCGCAGGTACGGCGCAGTTCACCCTTAAAAAACTCGAATCCGAAAGGGATTTTCCGCAAAGCGCGGTTTTAAGCGTTACGGTAAACAGTTCCGCACCGCCGACCCCTGTTGAACCGTCGCAGCCCGACTCTCCCGCGCTGTCAAGCGACGCGAAACTCGTATCGCTTAAGGTAAGCGGCGCGGAACTTTACCCTGCATTTAACGGGAATGTTACAAACTATACCGCAACGGTAAAACATTCGGTTAAAAAGATTACGCTGAGCGCCACGGCGGCGGCAGGCGCCAGATTTGTGGGAACCGGCACGTTTGATCTGGAAATCGGCAACAACAGCCACACGATTACGGTTACGGCTGCGGACAAAAAGACCAAAAAAGCGTATACGGTCAATATCCGCAGAATGAGCGAGGCGGAAACAAAAGCGGCCGAAAGCGGCAAGAGCGACGATCCGCTTGCCGTGAAAATCGGCGGTGACGAATGTAAGATAACGCCTGATATTTCTGCGCTCGGCGTTTACGAGGGCTTTACGGTTGAAAAGATAAAACGCGGAGAAACCGAAGTGAGCGTGCTTAAGGATAATGCAGGATTTTACACGCTTTACTATATTACAGATGCCAACGGCCGGGGCGGATATTATAATTCCTCCAAGGGTGATAACTTTGAACGGGTATGGTGTATGCCAGTAAACGGAAAACTTTACATTGTAAAGGAAGTACCGCGCGAAAAAATACCGGAAGGGTATAAGTCGGCGGTGCTTAAAACCGCTGTCGACAGCGTTCCGGCGCTTCAGTTCAAAAACTCGGCGGCGGCAGATATATTTGTGGTGTATTGCTATTTTAACGGCGTTACGCAGTATTACCGCTATGATAAACTTGAAAACACTTTTGCCCGCGCGCCCGAAATAGGCGCCGCGGCAGGCAGCATATCTACCGACGCACCCGTTCGGGAACCGGGAATGATTGCCGGAACAATCGCCGGTATAATCGGTCGTTTTCTTGCCATGAACACGGTCGGCAAGGCGGTGGTGGTGCTGGTTCTTCTTGCGGCACTCGGCATAATCGCAGTTATACTGCTGCTTATAATAAAACTCTGCAAAAAAGCGGGCGGTAAAAAAGTAAATGCCATACCTGCGCAAGCACCCGACTTATCGGATATGATTTTGATATCGGACAGCGGAGAACCGCTGCAGAACGCAGATAATGTCGAAAGCACAGAAAACGCCGGAAATACGGAAAATACGGAAACAGAGCAATAAAAAAGGCACGGAGTATATACTGCTCCGTGCTTTTGCTGTATATAAAAACGCTTTGCCGTTAAGAATAAACTCAAAAAGACAGACAAAGCAATCGGGATACAACGATTCCGAAAGCGGCTAATTTGTCCGCTTTTATTGTCTCGCCACTTGAAATACGCCGGTATTCCTGCGTTTCTCGACTTCAAAAGCAAAAAAATTCTCTCGCTTTCGGTCGAAGATTTTTGTAAGAAACAGCGCTTTTAGCGGCAAGGCGTCCCGACCGAGTAATACTGTCGTATTGCGAGTGGAGGGCAACGCAGCCGATGACTGCGCTGTTCTTCCAAAAAAACCGTTGTATCTCGATTGTTTTGTCTAAGCAAACGGTGAAAGGAAGTTTATTTATGGTTAAAGGCGTGAACAAAAACATTATTGAAATCAACGATACCGGCAGTGAAGTGTTTGAAAGGATAGTTTTTTACGTTTCTCCGAAGTACGGCAACTTGACCCCTGCAAAACTTATAAAGGAAACCGACAAATTCACCTTCAACTTTGATAAAAGGGCAGGCAGGGGATATAAAACGCTTAGAAGAAAAATGATACTGCGCAGAAGGCTTTTTATATGCGCCGTTTCCGCGGCAGCGGCAGCTGTTATTACGGCTGTTCTTTTAATTGTGTTTTAAATACGGGCTTACCTTCATATATATTAACGTTAAATATAATTTGAGGGGGAACCGGATTTGGTATGCAGGATAGATGAAATGCGTCAGCGACAGGTAGTGTGCATTAACTCGGGTACGGTGCTCGGTTTTGTTTCCGATATAGAGTTTGACACGTCAAGCGGAGCGCTTACTTCGGTAATAATATACGGAAGGCCCAAACTTTTCGGATTTTTCGGCAGGGAGGACGATATTGTTATCCCGTGGTCGGATATCGAGGTGATAGGAGACGAGACAATACTTGTAAAGACCGACTGTACGCCGCTGCTGTCAAAATTAAACATTAGAAAGCAATAATTCCCAACGGATTGTAAAACAAATAAAATTTTTGTGCTGTTTTCATAAAATTGATGATAAAAGTGCGCTGAAAAATGAATATTTTTTGTAAAACTTATTGAAAAACAAGGCCTTTGTTGTTATAATAAACGATGTAATATTATGTTTTTTGAAAGGAAATTCGGCGAATGACGGACGTTAAAAATTTCGGCAGTACGGTCACGGACGGCGCATACGCTTTTTTAGGCTCGTTTCTTTCGGGGGACAGGGCTGTTTTCCGCGTTTGGGCACCTGCGGCTCAGGCGGTTTCTGTAGTCGGTGATTTTAACGGCTGGGATGTTTCGCATTCACCTATGAAAAAGGTAGGGGGCGGCGTGTGGGAAGCCGTTTTAAAAGGTGTAAAGTGTTTTGACACTTATAAGTACGCCGTAAAACAACAGAACGGAAAAACGGTTCTTAAAAGCGATCCTTACGCGCGTCATTTTGAAACAGCGCCGGCAAACGGTTCAAAAATTTATGTTTCAAATCATATCTGGCGTGACGGCGAATGGTATGAAAAAAAGCGTCAAAGCAACATATACGCTTCGCCCGTAAATATATATGAAGTTCATCTGGCTTCTTGGAAAAGGTATGATAACGGCAACTGTTTTGACTATGTAAAAGCCGCGCGCGAACTTTCAAAGTATGCTAAAAAAATGGGATATACCCACGTTGAACTTATGCCCGTGACGGAGCATCCGTTTGAAGGATCGTGGGGCTACCAGGTGACCGGATATTTTGCACCGACTTCGCGTTTCGGTACACCGGACGATTTTAAGGAATTCGTGGATATAATGCACGAAAACGGCATAGGTGTTATTCTTGACTGGGTTCCGGCGCATTTTCCGAAGGACGAGTTCGGTCTTTACCGTTTCGACGGAACCGCCTGTTACGAATACTCCGACCCGCGCCGCGGCGAGCATAAAGAATGGGGCACATGCGTATTTGATTACGGAAAGCCGGAGGTTATAAGTTTTCTGTACTCATCCGCCGCTTTCTGGATAAGGGAATACCATGCCGACGGTCTGCGCGTAGACGCGGTGGCTTCAATGCTCTACCTTGATTACGGCAGGAAAGACGGCGAGTGGCTGCCTAATTCTTACGGCGGCAGAGAAAACCTTGAGGCGGTCGAACTGCTGCGCAAAGTAAATGCGGCGGCTTTTGCCGCGGACCCGCAGGTGCTTATGATTGCGGAGGAATCCACCGCGTGGCCTATGGTTACAAAACCCGCTTACGACGGCGGACTGGGATTTAATTTCAAATGGAATATGGGCTGGATGAACGATATGTTAAGGTATATGTCGCTTGACCCGCTTTTTAGGAAGGACAATCACGATTGTCTTACGTTTTCTTTCTTCTATGCCTTTTCGGAAAACTTTGTGCTTCCCATTTCGCATGACGAGGTGGTGCACGGCAAATGTTCGATGATAGAAAAAATGCCTGGCGAGTATGAAGAGAAATTCAGAAATCTGCGCGCATTTTATGCTTATATGACGGCGCATCCGGGCAAAAAACTTCTGTTTATGGGACAGGAATTTGCCCAGTTTATAGAGTGGGATTATAAAAAGCAGCTGGACTGGTTTTTGCTTGATTATGATTCCCACCGAAATATGCAGAATTATGTTAAGGCGCTTAACCGTTTCTACCTTAAAACGCCGCCGCTTTGGGAAGTGGATTATTCATGGGACGGTTTTTCATGGATATCAAACGATGACAGCGCGCAAAGCATTATTTCTTTCAGAAGAATCGATCTTAAAGGACACGAAATAATCTGTGTGTGCAATTTTGTACCCGTTGCGCGTGAGGGTTACCGCATAGGTGTGCCGCATGCAGGTACATATAAGACGGTCTTTTCAAGCGAGTCGGAAGAATACGGAGGAAGGGGTTCCGGTAAAAAAGAATACCTTTCCGAAAAAATACCCATGCACGGGTATGAAAATTCAATAAGTATGGATATACCGGCGATGTCGGTTACATATCTTAAAGCGCCTGCCGCGCGCAGCAAAAAAAGTCGGGCAGAAAACTAAAATGGGGGATGTTTTGTGATCAGGAAAAAGTGCATTGCCATGCTGCTTGCAGGCGGTCAGGGCAGCAGACTCGGAGTACTTACCGGCAAAATAGCAAAGCCCGCCGTTCCGTACGGCGGAAAATACCGCATAATTGACTTTCCGCTTTCAAACTGTACCAATTCGGGTATTGATACGGTAGGTATTCTTACCCAGTATAAACCTTTGGAACTTAACGATTATATCGGTTCGGGCAGACCGTGGGACTTAAACCGCCAAAGCGGCGGCGTTCACATTCTGCCTCCGTATCAGGGGCAGAAAGGCGGCGACTGGTACAAGGGAACCGCAAACGCAATATATCAGAACTTCGCTTTTATCGAGCGCTATTCTCCCGAATATGTGCTTATACTTTCGGGCGACCATATATACAAAATGGATTATTCCAAAATGATAGCGCAGCACGCCGAAACGGGCGCGGCATGCACCATAGCCGTGTTTGAAGTTCCTTTTGAGGAGGCTTCGCGTTTCGGAATAATGAATGCCGACGAAAGCGGTATGGTATATGAATTTGAAGAAAAGCCGAAGAATCCCAAAAGCAATCTCGCTTCTATGGGAATTTACGTTTTTTCTTGGGATAAACTTAAAAAATACCTTACTCTTGACGAGCAGAATCCCGATTCGCAGAACGATTTCGGCAAAAACGTTATACCGATGATGCTGTCGTCCGGCGAAAAACTTTACACTTACAGATTCGGGGATTACTGGAAGGACGTGGGCACGGTCGATTCCCTTTGGGAAGCAAATCTTGACCTTTTGAATCCGAAAATAAATCTCAATCTTGCAGACAGGGACTGGAGAATATACTCAGGCACCGTTGTTTTGCCGCCGCAGTATATTGCCGACGGCGCCGCAGTTGAAAATTCGCTTGTTGCGGACGGGTGCGAGGTTTACGGCAATATTGATTATTCCGTGCTTTTTGAAAACGTGCGCGTAGAAAGCGGCGCAAAGGCGGAATATTCGCTTATTATGCCGGGCGCGGTTATAAAATCGGGCGCGCATATAAAATATTCGATAGTTGCGGAAAATACGGTAATCGGTGAAAACGCCGTTGTGGGCGAGGACCCGCAGGAAATACCGCCGGAGGATTTCGGAATAACGGTTATAGGCGAGGGCTGCACGGTTGGCAAGGGCGCCGCCGTGGGCGCGAAAAAAATGATAACCGAAAATGTTGGGGACGGTGAAAAGGTATGAGAGCATCGGCAGTAGCAGGAATAATTTTTGCAAACTCGCATGACGAAGTGCTTGAAGCGCTTACCAAAAAGCGCTCAATGGCTTCGGTGCCGTTCGGCGCCAGATATCGCCTTGTGGATTTTTCGCTTTCAAACTTTGTGAATGCAGGCATAACCAACGTCGCCATTATAACAAAAAACAACTACCGTTCGCTTATGGACCATGTGGGAAGCGGAATATATTGGGACCTCGACCGTAAAAACGGCGGTATAAGAATCCTCTCTCCGTTTATCACAAGCAGTGCAAGAAGATATAACGGATATGTTGAAGCGCTTTATAATTCAAGAGACTTTATTGAGCGCTCCAACGCCGAACATATAATACTTACTGACGGCTGCGTTGTGGGTAATATAGATCTTTCGGAAGCCGTAGAATATCACTGCAAAAAGGAAGCCGACGTAACGCTGCTTTATAAAACGCTTGAAAACTATACCAACAAAACGCAGGCTATGACCTTTGAATGTAACAGCGACGGCAGAATAATTTCCGCAGACTTTCCCGAAACGGTGGAGGGCAGTGCCGCAACCTCTTTCGGCGTTATGATTTTCAGGCGCGAAAAACTTACGGAATTGCTTAAAACCGCTTATGAAAACGGCAGTCGGAATATAGAAGAAGATATGATAGCGGCAAATCTTAAAGAACTTAAAGCATACGGGTTTGAACATACCGGTTTTGCCGCCATTATGGATTCAAAGGAAAGTTATTACAGCGCGAATATGGCGCTTTTAAACGAAAAGGTAAGGCGAGAACTGTTTCCGCCGGAACGGCCGATATATACAAAAACGCGCGACGATATGCCCACGCGTTACGGCATAGACGCCTCCGTTACAAACTCGGTAATAGCCGAAGGATGCGTTATTGAAGGCACCGTAAAAAACAGCGTGCTTTTCAGGGGCGTTAAGGTTAAAAAGGGCGCCGTAGTCGAAAACTGCATACTTATGCAGGACGCCGTTATCGGCGAAAACGCCTGCGTAGAGTACAGCGTGTTTGATAAGAATGCGGAACTCGGTGCGGAAATCTCGCTTAAAGGCACAAAGGAAAATTATGTGTTCGCGGAAAAGAACAAGAGAATATAACGGAGAAATACTATGAAAATACTGTTTGCTTCAAGTGAAGCCGTTCCGTTTGCAAAGTCGGGCGGTCTTGCGGATGTTGCAGGCGCGCTGCCTAAAGCGCTGAGAAAAAGATTTGTAGGCTGCAGGGTGGTAATGCCACTTTATGAGTGCATAAGCGCCGAACTGCGCGAAAAGATGACCTTTATCGGCAGTATTACCGTTCCGGTTGCATGGCGCTGCCAGTACTGCGGCATATTCGAGGCGCATATAGACGGCGTGATCTATTATCTGCTTGATAACCAGTACTATTTTAAACGAAACGGTCTGTACGGATATTATGACGACGCCGAGCGCTTTGCTTTCTTCTCCCGCGCCGTGCTTGAAATAATACCGCATATAGGCTTTAATCCCGATATTATCCACTGCAATGATTGGCAGACTGCGATGGTACCGGTCTTCTTGAACGAGTTTTACCGCGGCGACCCGCTGTACAGCAATATAAAAACCGTGTTTACGATACATAACATACAGTATCAGGGCAAATACGGAATGGAACTTTACGGCGATGTTTTAGGTCTGCCCGAGGGCAGGGAAAGCATAGTGGAGTACGACGGCTGCGTAAACCTTATGAAAGGCGCAATACAGTGCTCCGATAAGGTTACCACCGTGTCGCCTACCTACGCGCGCGAAATACTCGACCCGTACTACTCCCACGGACTTGACTCCATTTTAAAACAGTTCGAGTTTAAACTTGCCGGTATTGTAAACGGCATAGATACCGAACGTTACGACCCGGAAACGGATAAGGATATTAAGGAAAACTATTCGGCGGAAAACACTGCCGGAAAGGCGGCGGACAAGGCCGATCTTCAAAAACTTACGGGGCTTCCGCAAAAAAGCGGCGTTCCGGTCATAGGAATAGTATCCCGACTTGTAAAACATAAGGGTTTTGACCTTGTAACAAGGGTGTTTGACGAACTTTTAAAGGCTGACCTGCAGTTTGTTATACTGGGCAGCGGCGAGTACGAGTTTGAAAGTTTCTTTTCAAGCAAAGCCGCCGAATATCCTGATAAGGTTGCCGTAAAACTCGGATTTGATAATGCGCTTGCGCAGAAAATATACGCCGGCGCGGATATGTTTTTAATGCCGAGCCAGAGCGAACCGTGCGGCCTTTCCCAACTTATAGCGCTAAGATACGGCACTATACCGATAGTCCGTGAAACAGGCGGACTTAACGACACCGTAAAAGACAGCGGCGACGGCAAGGGAAACGGATTCACATTCTCGGCTTTCAATGCTCACGATATGGAAAATACCGTGTGGCGTGCGCTTGCGGGGTTCTCAAAAAAGGACGGTTGGAGTATACTTGTAAAGCGTGCCATGAACTGCAATAACAGTTGGGGCGCTTCGGCAGGCGCGTATATAAAAATATACCGTGAACTTGCCAAATAACTAAATTCCTGGTGGTGTATACCGTGATTGAAATTTTAAGATCCGTATTTTTGGGTATTATTCAGGGACTTACCGAGTTTTTGCCCGTTTCCAGTTCCGCGCACCTTAATGTGTTTCCGTGGCTTATGGGCTGGGAAATAACCGAGTCTTTCGACCTTGCGCTGCACGCAGGCACGCTGATAGCAATACTTGTTTATTTCTTTAAAGACTGGGTTGCCCTTGTAAAGGGCGGAGTTTTGTCCGTAGCACGCGGCAAGCGCTCTACCGAAGGCAGGCTTTTTTGGTACATAGTTATCGCGACAATACCGGCAGGTCTGCTCGGCAAACTTATGGAAAAGGGCGTAAACAAACTTATCGGCGTTAATCTTAATATCGAGATGACGGTTATAGCGCTGGCGCTTATAATAATGGGCGTTTTGCTTTACATAGTCGATAAGCGTTCAAAGTCGGATATAAACCTTAAGGAAATGACCTTTAAACAGGCGTTTTTTATAGGTCTTTCCCAAAGTATCGCAGGCGCGATACCGGGTGTTTCGCGTTCCGGTATTACCATGACTACGGCGCGCGCATACGGCGTTAACCGTGAATCTGCGGCAAAGTTTTCTTTCCTGCTTTCGGCCCCTATGGTGGCGGGCGCCGTTTTGCTGTCGCTTAAGGAATTTCAGTTTTCGGCGGCGTTCTTTGCGGGCGTTGCGGCAAGTTTTATAAGCGGATTTTTGGTTATTAAATTCCTTATGAATTACCTGAAACGCGGCAGTTACGGCGTGTTTGCTTTGTACCGCGTGGTGTTTGGTATAATAATCATCGCGGTAGCGGCAATAAGAATGATATAAAGTATAAATCGGCGGCGTCCCGTTTTCGGGACGCCGCAGTGCTTTTTCACGCCGTGGGACAATCGGCATAAAATATTATTGAAGGTCTGATTAAAAAAAGGACCGGAGGGTAAAAATAATATCAGTTCAATAATATATGCCGTGCCGAACGGAGATAAGTTTTAAAGTGCGGCATGCTTCGGAGTGTGAAATAAATTGGATATTAAACGCGGTGAAATTTATTATGCGGACCTAAGTCCCGTGGTAGGCTCTGAACAGGGCGGCATAAGGCCCGTGCTTATAGTACAGAACGATGTGGGAAACCGTTACAGTCCCACGGTTATTGCGGCGGCAATAACAAGCCGCAGCGATAAAGCGCAGTTACCTACACATATAAACGTAAGCGCTTCGGGCTGCGGTCTTTCAAAGGATTCCGTAGTTCTTTTGGAGCAGGTAAGAACAATAGATAAAAAACGCTTAAAGGAAAAAATGGGTACGCTGGACAGCGGTTCTATGAATATGGTGGACAAGGCGATATCGGTTAGTTTCGGTTTGGGTTGATCCCAAACCGAAACTTTTTTACAGCAATTTTTGTAAAATAATCGATGTATAAGTCATTTGTAATTAAAATTTACGGCAAGTATAATGTACTTGAAAAGGGAGGCTGTAATATGAGAGAGTACATATCACCTAACGATGAAAAACTTTTCGGTGCCGATGACAGCGCTACAATACAAAACGCAATCGCCGCCGCCGAACAGGACGGCTGCCGCAAAATAGTTATACCGAGGTATAACCTGCGTACCGATTCCACCGAATGGCGCATACCAAGGGCAATCAGAATACCCAGCGAGTTTACCGTTGTGCTTGACAACTGCTTTCTTGTTCAGGAAACCGGCGTTTACGAACAGGTTTTTATGAACTCTTACGCAGATGACGAAACCAAGCACGATGTTAAGTATGAACAGACGAATATCGCCGTGATAGGAAAGGGCAACGCCGTTATAGACGGCGGAAAACTTAACAATCTGCGTGAAAAAACAGCGCGCAGGTACGGTCTGCCCTCTATATGGCAGAATACGATGTTTTTATGGCTGAACGTTAACGGACTGCGGATAGAAAACCTTAACATACAGAACCAGCGCTGGTGGGCGATAACCCATCTTTTCTGCCGCAACGTTAAAATACGCGACATAAACTTCTTTGCCATTCCGCACGTATTCAATATGGATGGTATAGACCTTCGCGTAGGCTGCAACAACTTTGATATCGAAAACATAACGGGGCGCACGGGCGACGATAATATAGCCCTTACCGCTTTGTGGGGCGCCGGCGAAATTGAGCGAAAGATAGAGGGCAAGGATTCCGATATACACGATGTCCGCATAAGAAGTCTTAAAGCCGATCCGCACAAGTGCTACTGTCTGCGGCTTCTTACACATGACGGAAACAAAATCTACAACATAGACGTTGATACGATTCTTGACACGGGCGATTTTGCGACCAAAACGCGCAGCGGAAGCACGCTTGCGTTTTCCTCCCCGATATATTATTCCAAAAAGCCTATGGGCAGGGGGGATCTGCACCATATAAACGCAAAGAATATTTATTCGCGCAGCCAGAACACCTTCTACTTCAATTTTTCGGCGGAACATATAAATATATCAAACGTTCACGCGTTCGGTGATAACATTAACTGTTTCTCGGTAGGTTACGGTTCGCTTGAATTTTACAAGGGCTGCCACTTTGAAGATGTCAATTTCGAGCATATCTTCTACGGTTCGGAGCAAAAAGAGATTTGTGTAAGCCGTGTGCTTGAACCTGAAGATTATCACGGAACGGTGTTTAATCTGATTAAAACAACCGGCGAAATCAAGATGCGCGATGTTCATGTAGACGCGGTTAAGACTGTGTTCCGCATAACCGGCGGACTTAAAGCCGATGTGGAAGGGTATGAATGCAGAGACGCATATAAAGAGTTCGCGATTGATGAGGACAGCACGCTTACAGTAAACGGGGAGGTAAAACGATAATGGATGAAATGAAAGTAAGAGGTTTTGTCACTCCTGAAGATTTTTGCGGCACCGACGCCGAAAAAATACAGAAAGCCATTTTTACGGCGGAGGAAAAAGACATCCGCAAGGTGGTTATCACAGGCACATATAAAACCGATAAAACTTTGGTTATACCGGAAAATATGTATATCGTTTTAAAGGATGTAAATCTTTCCGTGACCGGCGATTTCCCTCTTTTTGAAAACTTTGGCAGAAACAACAAGCAGGCGGGCTATGCTTTTGAGGAGGACAGATTTTACATTGAGGGCGAAAATGCCGACCTTTGCGGCGACATAGTTTTCTATAACGCAAACCGCGTTGTTGTGAACGGCGTTAAGTTAAACGGCAGAATGTATTTTGAATTTACGCGCGAATCAAGGGTTCAGAACAACGAAATTCGCGGTGAAAACGCGGTTGTTCTGGCGCGCGGCTGCAATAACTTCATAATAGAAAACACCAAAGCCGAAACGGGCGGTGCTGCCGTTGTTATGGATACTTCCAAGACCGAAAATCCGTATGTGATAGGCAAAAGCGCGGAAATATCGCTTGTTATACTTAAAGACAGCGACCTTATGACCCAAAGCCCTGCGATAGCACTTGAAGCAACCGAAAGCGACCGTATATTCAATATTGTTATTGAAAACAACAAGATTTACGGCACGGCAATGTCGGTTTCGGCAAAAGCGGGCGCGCTTAATGCGGAACAGTATCTTGATATAACCGCAGAGGAGTTTATATCTTCCTCAAAACCCGAGTTTGCAATAAATTCACCTATGAAACATTGCTATATAAAATAATTCCTTACCTGTATATCAGCGGCGGCACGCTCACCTTTTTAAAGGCGGACGCGCCGCCGCGTTTTTGCTTTCGCTTGTAATTCGGTCCGTTATGTGGTATTATATTAAATAATATCAGTTACAGCCACGGTACGGCGGCTTGAAATAAAGATTTAATGGGGCGTTTAAGTTTGCAGATAAAATCCTTTTGCAGGCGTTATCGGGTTTTGCCGATGGCTCTTGTTTTCATAACCAATATGATAGCGTACTACGGAACGCATATTATAAATAACGGCAGGGCTTATCACAGCGTTGTTATGGCAGTTGACCGTAAAATACCCTTTATAGAACCTTTTATATATGTTTATGTTCTGGCGTTTTTACAGTGGATAATATGCTATATTACCGCCTGCGTTAAAGACGGTGAAAAATGCGGATATTTTGCTTTCGGCGCGTCCTTTGCGAATCTTATCTGTATGGTGTGCTTTATAGCATATCCCACGATAATGACCATTCGCCCCGAAATTAACGGCGGCAGCATTACCGATATGCTTACAAGATATATTTTTGCAGCCGATACGCCGCCTGTAAATCTTCTTCCGTCTATTCACTGCCTTGAAAGTTGGATATGCCTGCGGATGGTTTTCTCGCTTAAAGGCGTTCCGCGTGCGGTAAAATATGCAAACGCGGCTTTTTCCTGCCTTGTGTTTGCGTCTGTCCTGCTTGTAAAACAGCATGCCCTTGCGGATGTTCCGGCAGGCATAGCAGCGGCGGAAGCAGGGCTGTTCCTTGCAAGGCTTATCCTAAAAAAACACAATAATGTAAAGGGGGAAGCAAAGTGATAGGATTTTACAATTACACTGTATATCTTACATATCTTTCTATTATATCGGGCACGCTCGGGATTGTTATTTCGCTTTCGGGCAGGGGGCATCCGTTTATCGGTGCGTTTTTTCTGCTTTTCAGCGGTCTTTGCGATGCATTTGACGGAAAGGTTGCAAGAACCAAATCCGACCGTACCGACGGCGAAATGAAATACGGCATACAGATAGATTCGCTTTCCGACCTTGTGGCGTTCGGCGTTCTGCCGGCGTGCATGGGCGTTGCCATGTTCAGGCTGCTTTCTGTTCGCAGAAGTACCGTGAACCGTTCGTACAGCATACTTATTTTTGCCGTTGCAGTGGTATATGTGCTTGCCGCCATGATAAGGCTTGCATATTACAACGTAACCGAAGAGGAACGCCAGCAAACCGAAACGGGAACACGCAAAAAGTATACGGGACTTCCCGTTACTTCCGCTGCGCTTATATTCCCCGCGGTACTCCTTATCGGCTATCTTTGCCCTATAGATATAACTCCCGTGTATTTTGCCGTTATGCTTTTTACGGCGTTTGCTTTTCTTTCTAAAATAGAAATAACCAAACCGGGACTTCGCGGTATCCTTATAATGGTAGGAATAGGCATAGTTGAATTTGTGCTGATTGTTCTGCTGCGTGCGTTTTCAAGGTGATTATGGGCAGGAAATCGACCGAAAACGAAAAAATTAAAAAAGAAAGCGCGTTTTTGCGTTTCCTCTACGGTACGGCGGCAGGCAGGATAATCCTGCGGCCGCTTCGTGCAAAACGGCTCTCTGCGGCGGTGGGCGCATTTCTTGATACGCGGCTTTCAAAAATTTTTATAAAGCCGTTTGTTAAAAGCGGAAATATTGACCTTTCGGAATATGAAAGCGATAATTTCGCCTGTTTTAACGATTGTTTTACAAGAAAAATAAAAGACGGTATGCGGCCTTTTGATAATGACCCCGATGTTCTTGCCGCACCCTGTGACGGCAGACTGTCAGTCTGTAAAATAAACGGCGGTACCGTAATGCCGGTAAAACAGTCGCTTTATACGGTTGAAAGTTTGCTTTGCAGCAGGGAACTTGCCGCGCAATATGAGAACGGATACGCCTTTGTTTTCAGATTGTGCGTAGATAATTATCACCGCTATGCGTATCCGGTGTCCGGTGTGAAAAGCAAAAACACATATATAAACGGAACGCTCCATACGGTGCGGCCGATAGCGCAGCGAAATATACGCGTTTTCTGCGAAAATTCGCGCGAGTATACGGTTATAGATACCGGCGCTTTCGGAAGTATAGTTCAAATGGAAGTAGGCGCAATGCTTGTAGGCAAAATTAAGAATTACAATGCCGCGCCCGCTGCAGTTAAAAAGGGCGAGGAAAAAGGAATGTTCCTGTACGGCGGCTCAACCGTAATACTGCTTACAAAGTCAGATACGTTAACCCCGCTGCCGGAATTTATAAAAAATACCGAAAACGGTATTGAGACCCCGATAAAGATGGGTGAGCGCATAGCGGTTCGCCAATAAAACGGCAAGAACGGATTTTTATTGCTGCCGTTCGGCAATTTATTCCCTGCTTGACTTTTGCTGCAGGCTGCGTTAAAATATGCATTACCTGCGGGCGTGGCGGAATTGGCAGACGCGCCAGCCTTAGGAGCTGGTGTCACCGATGTGCAGGTTCAAGTCCTGTCGCCCGCACCAAAAATCGGCAAGTATCTTATGATACTTGCCGATTTTTACTTATTCACTTCTCGCTATTCACTGTTCATTATTTTGTCTGTTTGAATTTTTCGGCAAGTTTCGGTGAGAAGTTCGATTAAGGGGGGCGCGTGTGCCGCGGTAACAACAGCAATATTGAAATACATTCTGTACATAATATATATCGGAGGTGGTGTGCGCGTGCGTACCGAAAGAACCCGTTATTATGTTGCAGACATACTGTGTTTTATCCTGGGGACGTTGCTTTACTGCACGGCTGTGAGTCTTTTCATACTTCCTGCCGGAATACTGCCGGGAGGGGTTACCGGTATTGCCGCCGCGGTAACGCATTATATAGGTGCCGGAACGGGCACGCTTACATTTGTGCTTAATATACCCATTTTGTATCTGGGCTTTAAAAAAATGGGGTTCCCCCTTGTTATAAAAACCTCTGTTGTAACGCTGTTAATATCTGCGGCGCTTAATGTGTTCGAGGAGATAGATTTTTCTTTTGAAGGCGACAGAATGCTTTCCTCCCTTGCGGGCGGAGCGCTTATGGGCGCCGGAATCGGCATAATAATGCTTCGCGGCGCTACCACGGGCGGCACCGATATAATAGCAAAACTTGTGAACAATCGCCTGCCTTCGCTTACGGTGGGCAGAGTGACCCTTATTTCCGATGTTTTGGTGGTTTCGCTTTCGGCTTTTGTTTACAAAGATATTTCAAGCGCGCTTTATTCGCTTATTTGTATGTATGCTGCAGCAAGCGTTACGGATATTATACTTTACGGCAGCGGCGGGGGCAAAGCCGTGTACGCCGTGTGTGAAGACGGAGACGCCGTGTGCCGCGATATATCAAGCACCCTGAGGCGCGGAGTTACAAAACTTACCGCCGCCGGCGGATACACGGGCAGGAAAAAAACAATGGTATTCTGCGTTTGCCGAAAGGACGAAATAAACCGCGTGATAAATGTGATAAAAGATGCCGATCCCGCCGCTTTTATCACGGTTTGCGATGCCGGAGATATAATCGGTGAAGGCTTTACCCCGCGCAGGTAAATAAAAAAGTAATTGCACTGAAAATTTTTTATATTTTTCTTGACATACCAGGGCGACTTGTGCTATTATAGTCAGGCACGCTGCGGAATTGCGGCGTATACATGCGTTGATGCGGGAGGTGGCCGACCTTCGAGTCGGGAAATTTCCGCGGAGTATGTCCGATTTTAAACCGGGCGAAAGAACATGGAAACGGCACCGTGATACTTGCGAAATCTGTGTGCCGGCGGCAATGCGAGTTGCTGCTCCGGAATTGCAACGACCCAAGGCAATTACCGGCTTTTATATTGCACTGTGACGAAAAACACGGTGCGGTGTAAGTTTTGCCCGCCAACCAAAACAGGAGGCGAAAATTCACATGGCAGTGAAAGAAAAAATCCGAATTCGTATCAAAGGTTACGATCACGCGCTTGTAGACCAGTCCGCTGAAAAGATAGTGGAAACCGCTAAACGCACAGGCGCCAGGGTATCCGGCCCCGTGCCGCTTCCCACCGAAAGGGAAATCGTTACCATTCTTCGCGCAGTTCATAAGTACAAGGACAGCCGCGAACAGTTCGAAATGAGGACGCACAAAAGACTCATCGACGTAATCAGACCTTCAAACAAAACTGTTGAAGCGCTTACGGGCCTTGAGCTTCCCGCCGGTGTTGAGATCGAGATTAAACTCTGATACCTATATAATATATACCGTATCAAAAGTAATCGTTCCTTAAAATTTAAGGACTCGCACCGCAGGTCAAGTCAGTGAATACTGACCAATAACCAAAGGAGGAAAAACAATGAAAAAGGCAATCGTCGGCAAAAAGCTTGGTATGACACAACTTTTTGACCAGAACGGAAACGTCGTTCCGGTTACTGTTATCGAAGCAGGTCCCTGCGTGGTAGCACAGAAAAAAACCGCTGAAAACGACGGTTACGATGCAGTTCAGATAGGCTACGGCGAAATGAAGGCATCGAAGGTAAGCAAGCCTATGAAAGGTCACTTTGCAAAAGGTGACGTAGCACCCAAAAAGGTGCTCCGCGAATTCCGTCTTGAGGATTCGTCCGCAATGAACGTAGGCGACATAGTTAAGGCTGACATCTTCGCAGAAGGTGAAGCGGTAGACGTAAGAGGTACTTCCAAAGGTAAGGGCTATGCCGGCACCATAAAGCGCTGGAACTTTGCCCGTCTTAAGGAGACTCACGGTACAGGCCCTGTTCACCGTCACGGCGGTTCTCTGGGCGCCTGCTCAAGTCCTTCCCGCGTATTCAAGGGTAAGAAAATGGCAGGTCACCTCGGAAACGAGCGCGTTACCGTACAGAACCTCAGCGTAGTTAAGGTTGACGCAGAAAAGAATATCATCGCAGTTAAGGGCGCCGTTCCCGGTCCCAAGGGCGGTATAGTAGTTCTTTTCGACAGCGTTAAAGCATAAGGGAAGGAGTGTTACTAATGCCTAGCATACAAGTTGTAGATATGACAGGAAAGAAATCGGGCAAGATCGAACTTTCCGACGCAGTATTCGGCATTACCCCCAATGCGGCGGTTATGCATGCGGCAGTTGTTAATTATCTTGCAAATCAGCGTCAGGGCACCCAGTCCACTCTGACCCGCACGGAAGTTTCCGGCGGCGGCAGAAAGCCGTGGAGACAGAAGGGCACCGGACACGCCCGTCAGGGCTCTATCAGAGCACCTCAGTGGAGACACGGCGGTATTGTTCATGCTCCGAAGCCCCGTGATTATTCTTACGCACTCAACAAGAAGGTTAAAAGACTTGCTCTTGTTTCCGCACTTTCCGACAAGGTACTTACGGAAAACCTTATTGTGCTTAAAGAATTTGTTATGGAAGAATACAAGACCAAGACCGCGGCTGCTTGCATGAACGCAATCGGCGCCGCAGGCAAGACACTTGTTGTTCTTGAGGACAACAACGCCTTTGCAGTTAAGAGTCTTGCAAACCTTCCCGGTGTAAAGACCGCACAGGTAAACACCATCAACACCTACGACATCATTAACGCGGACAAACTTGTCCTTGTTAAGGGTGCCGCCAAGAAGATCGAGGAGGTGTACGCATAATGAAAGCTCCGCAGGATATAATCATCGCTCCGGTAATCACCGAAAAGAGCATGACCGGCATAGCCGACAAGAAATACACCTTTAAGGTTGCCAAAGACGCAAACAAGCTTGAAATTGCAGACGCGGTTGAAAAGCTTTTCAAGGTGACCGTTGCCAAGGTAAACACCGTAAGCGTACGCGGAAGAAAACGCAGAATGGGCAGATACGAAGGAACTACTCCCTCCTGGAAGAAAGCCATCGTTACCCTTAAAGCGGATTCCAAGACGATTGAGTTCTTCGACGGACTTATGTAATTAAGCGTACGGGAAATTAAGTTTTCCGGTGATGTATGAAGCAGATTGCTTCGCTAAGCCAAAATAGGAGAGTGAAACAAATGGCAATAAAGCATTATAAGCCGACTACAAACGGTCGCCGCAATATGACAACCATGGATTATTCCGAACTGTCAAAGGTAGCGCCCGAAAGAAGTCTGCTTAAAGCAATAAAGAAAAATGCCGGCCGTAACAGTTACGGCAGGATAACCGTTCGCCACAGAGGCGGCGGCAACCGCAGAAAGTACAGGATAATTGATTTCAAGCGTGAGCGTTTCGGCGATATCGCTACCGTTCTTACCCTTGAATACGATCCTAACCGTTCTGCATTCATCGCCCTTGTTCAGTACGAGGACGGCGAAAAGCGTTACATCCTTGCTCCGCAGGAGTTAAAGGTTGGCGACAAGGTAGTAAGCGGTCCCGATGCCGATATCAAACCCGGCAACGCACTTCCGCTTGTTAATATTCCGGTAGGTACTGTTGTTCACAATGTTGAACTTTACCCCGGAAAAGGCGCGCAGTTGGCGCGCAGCGCCGGAAATATGGCGCAGCTTATGGCTAAGGAAAACGGTATGGCACTTCTTCGTCTGCCCTCAGGCGAACTCCGTAACGTTCCCGAAGGCTGTATGGCAACAGTAGGCGTTGTATCCAACCCCGAACACGCTAACGTAAATTACGGCAAGGCCGGTCGTAAGCGTCACATGGGCTGGAGACCTACGGTAAGAGGTTCCGTAATGAACCCGAACGACCACCCGCACGGCGGCGGAGAAGGTAAATCACCGATCGGACGTCCCGGTCCTGTTACTCCCTGGGGTAAACCCACACTGGGCTACAAGACCAGACAGAAGAATAAGGCAAGCGATAAGTATATCGTAAAACGCCGTAAGTAATCGACGAAAGGAGAAATTAACAATGGGAAGAAGCGTTAAAAAAGGACCTTTCGTGCAGCCCGTGCTGCTCAAGAGAGTCAAAGAAATGAACGAAGCCGGCGAAAAGCGCGTGCTCAAGACCTGGAGCCGTTCATCCACCATATTCCCCGATTTCGTCGGACACACCTTCGCAGTACATGACGGACGCAAGCATGTTCCGGTATATGTAACGGAGGATATGGTTGGTCATAAACTCGGTGAATTTGCGCCGACAAGAACATTCAAGGGTCATTCCGGTTCCAAGACAACCGGCTAAGCGGCCGAAAGGAGAGTAAAACATGGAAGCAAGGGCTACACTTAAATACGCCCGTATTTCACCCCGCAAGGTGAAAATCGTTATGGACATCATCCGTAACGAGGAAGCCGAAAAGGCAATGGCTATTCTCAAATTTACTCCTAAGTCCGCTTGCGAGTATTTAGAGAAGCTTTTACATTCGGCTATGGCGAATGCACAGGAAAAGAATATGGATATGTCTCGCCTTTATGTTGCGGAATGTTCCGTTTGCCCCGGTCCCACACTGAAAAGAATCCGTGCCAAGGACCACGGCAGGGCGCACCGCATACTTAAGAGAACAAGCCATATGAACATCGTTCTTAAAGAGCGTGAAATCTGAGAAAGGGAGGTTTTAAAATGGGCCAGAAAGTTAATCCGCACGGTTTACGTGTAGGCGTTATCAAAAACTGGGACTCTCGTTGGTTTGTCGAGGATAAAAACTTCGGTGACACGCTGGTAGAGGACTATAACCTCCGCAAATACCTTAAAAAGACGCTTTACAGCGCCGGCATTGCCAAGGTAGAGATTGAGCGTGATGCAAAGAGAGTAAGACTGCACATCCATTGTGCAAAACCGGGTATGGTAATCGGCAGAAACGGCGCAGAGATTGAAAAACTCCGCGTTAAATGCCAGGAAATGCTCGGAAAACCCGTTATCATCAACATTGTTGAGATAAAGAACCCCGATACAAACGCACAGCTTGTTGCGGAAAATATTGCTACTCAGCTTGAGAAGCGTGTATCTTTCCGCCGTGCAATGAAACTCTGTATAGGCAGAGCGATGCGTGCGGGCGTTAAGGGAATCAAAACAAAATGCGGCGGCCGTTTGGGCGGCGCGGAAATTGCAAGAAGCGAAAGTTACCACGAGGGTACTATTCCGCTTCAGACCCTTCGTGCAGACATTGACTACGGTTTTGCAGAGGCAAATACGACCTACGGCAGAATCGGCGTTAAGGTTTGGATATACAAGGGCGAGGTTCTTGATGAGAACCGCAGAAAGAACAGACGTCAGGGAGGTGCCCGATAATGTTAATGCCTAAACGTGTAAAGCACCGTCGCGTACAGCGCGGCAGACTTACGGGTGCGGCTACAAGAGGGACTACGATCACTCACGGTCAGTACGGTCTTCAGGCGCTTGAGCCTGCATGGATAACCTCCAATCAGATCGAGGCAGCCCGTATCGCGATGACCCGTTACATCAAGCGTGGCGGTCAGGTATGGATAAAGATTTTCCCCGACAAGCCGATAACAGAGAAGCCGGCTGAAACCCGA
Organism: uncultured Eubacteriales bacterium; assembly: GCA_934491515.1. Classification (GTDB taxonomy): domain Bacteria; phylum Bacillota; class Clostridia; order Oscillospirales; family Acutalibacteraceae; genus UBA737. The sequence continues at coordinate 106,615 of CAKSTF010000002.1, read as the reverse complement.
ATGGGTTCCGGTAAAGGTTCTCCCGAATATTGGGTAGCCGTGGTAAAACCCGGCCGCGTAATGTTTGAAATCGGCGGCGTTTCGGAGGAACTTGCGCGCGAGGCTATGCGTCTTGCGGCAAACAAACTTCCTATTAAGTGCAAGTTTGTAAGCAAAGAGATGGGTGGTGAGCAGTAATGAATGCAAAGGAAATCAGAGAAAATTCCGTTGAGGAACTTCAGAACAAGCTGGCTGATTTGAAAGATGAGCTTTATAAACTCCGTTTCCAGCACGCCATTAACCAGCTCGACAACCCGATGCGCATTGCAGCTGTTAAAAAGGATATCGCTCGCGTTCAGACCGTTATCCGCGAAAAGCAGCTCGATGAGAGCGCTAACGCTTGAACAGGAGGTAGCATGTAATGGAAAGAAACCTTCGCAAAACAAGAGTGGGCAAGGTTGTCAGCGATAAAATGGATAAAACCGTAGTGGTTGCCATTGAAGACAATGTTAAGCACCCGCTTTACAAGAAGATCATCAAAAACACAATCAGACTTAAGGCTCATGACGAGAACAACAGCTGCGGTGTCGGCGACAGAGTTCTTATTATGGAAACAAGACCTCTCTCGAAAGACAAGAGATGGCGCGTAGCCGAGATAATCGAGAAGGCTAAGTAAGTCTATAAGGAGGAAACCACTGTGATACAGCAACAGAGTTACCTCAAGGTTGCCGACAACACCGGTGCTAAAGAAATTATGTGCATCCGTGTTCTTGGAGGCTCCAAAAGGAGGTATGCCAACATCGGCGATGTTATCGTTGCTTCCGTAAAGAAGGCTACGCCTAACGGTACGGTTAAGAAGGGCGACGTTGTGAAGGCGGTTGTAGTTCGTTCTGCAAAGGGTCTTCGCCGCGATGACGGCACATACATTAGATTCGACGAAAATGCGGCAGTTCTCATCCGTGAGGATAAAAGCCCCCGCGGCACGCGTATTTTCGGGCCGGTAGCCCGCGAGCTTCGCGACAAGGATTACACAAAGATTCTTTCGCTCGCTCCGGAAGTACTTTAATGGGAGGTAGAAAAGAATGAGTAAGCTTCACATTAAAACCGGCGATACCGTAGTTCTCCTTACGGGAGACGCCAAAGACCGCAATAAGCCCGGCAAGGTTTTGCAGGTCAGCCCTAAAGAGGGTAAGGTAATCGTTGAAGGTATAAATAAGGTTAAAAAGCACGTTAAACCTAAAAAGGCGGGCGATCCTTCGGGCATAATCGAAACCGAAAGCGCCGTTTACGCCTGCAAGGTGCAGTTAGTCTGCCCCAAGTGCAACAAGCCCACCCGCGTAGGCGTTAAGGTTTACGAGGACGGCAAGAAAGACCGCGTTTGCAAGAAATGCGGCGAGACTTTTTAAGAGATAAGGAGGACATGACAAATGTCAACGCTTGGAAACGAATACAAAAGTTCGATTGCTCCTGCATTGATGACCAAATTTGGCTATAAGAGCGTCATGCAGATTCCGAAGCTCGATAAGGTCGTTATAAATGTAGGCTGCGGCGAGGCAAAAGATAACTCCAAAGTTATCGACGCCGCAATTGCGGATCTTGGGAAGATTACCGGTCAGAAGGCTATTCCCTGCCGCGCAAGAAAGTCGGTTGCTAACTTTAAACTCCGTGAGGGAAGCCACATCGGTGTTAAGGTAACGCTTCGCGGCGAAAGAATGTACGAATTTGTCGACCGTCTTTTTAACGCGGCTCTTCCGCGCGTAAGAGACTTCCGCGGAATCAACCCCAACTCCTTTGACGGACGCGGCAACTATGCCATGGGCGTTAAAGAACAGTTGATATTCCCCGAAATCGAGTACGACAAGATCGATAAGGTACGCGGTATGGACATCATTTTTGTTACTACCGCCAAGACAGATGAAGAGGCTCGCGAGTTATTAACGCTTATGGGCGCTCCGTTTGCCAGATAAGGAGAAGGAATTATGGCTAAGACATCTATGAAAGTAAAACAGGCTCGTCCTGCTAAATTTTCAACCAGAGAGTATAACAGATGCAAGATCTGCGGCCGTCCCCACGCTTATCTTCGTAAATACGGAATCTGCCGCGTATGCTTCCGTGAGCTCGCTTACAAAGGCGAGATCCCGGGTGTTAAGAAGGCAAGCTGGTAAGGCTTAAGGAGGTTTACGGTATGCAAATCACCGATACTATAGCTGATATGCTTACGCGAATCCGTAATGCATCTTCGGCAAAACACGATTCGGTAGATGTACCTGCGTCAAAGGTTAAAAAGGCAATTGCCCAGATACTTCTTGATGAAGGCTACATCAAAAGCTTTGAAGTCGTAGAAGACGGAAAGCAGGGCGTTATTCGTATTGTTCTTAAATACGGCGCCAACAAATCACAGACCATAACCGGTATACGCCGTGTTTCAAAACCCGGTCTGCGTATTTACACAAACGTAGAGGATATGCCCAAGGTTATGAGAGGCCTCGGCATAGCAATCCTTTCCACCTCTAAAGGTATTATGACCGACAAGCAGGCTCGCAACGCCAACGTAGGCGGCGAAGTTCTCGCTTTCGTTTGGTAAGGAGGTAGTGTAAGGATGTCAAGAATAGGTAAAAAGCCTATAGCAATTCCGGAGGGCGTAGAGGTTAAAATTGAAGGCAACGTTGTTACCGTTAAGGGTAAAAACGGCGAACTCAAAAACACCTTCTCACCGGAAATAGGCATCGCGGTTCAGGATAACGAAATAATCGTTACCCGCCCCGATGACAATAAAGAGCATCGCTCTCTTCACGGACTTACCCGTACCCTTATCGCCAATATGGTAACAGGCGTTACCGAAGGCTATAAGAAAACTCTTGAAGTTAACGGCGTAGGTTACCGTGCGCAGAAGCAGGGTAATAACCTTGTTATGAACTTGGGTTACTCACATCAGGTAATAGTACCCGAAGTTGAGGGCATAAAGATCGAAGTACCGTCTGCTAACCAGATAGTTATCAGCGGTGCTGATAAGCAGTTGGTCGGTCAGTTTGCGGCAGACGTTCGCAAAAAGCGTCCGCCTGAGCCGTATAAGGGCAAGGGCATCAAGTACGAAGGCGAGCATATCCGTCGTAAAGAAGGTAAAGCCGCCAAGGGCGCCAAGTAATAAAGGAGTGTATGTAAGATGGTTAGCAAAACTAACAGCAACGCAGCAAGACTTAAGCGTCATGCGCGTGTTCGCTCTAAAATCAGCGGCACGGCAGAATGCCCCCGTCTTGATGTTTTTCGCTCCAACAGCAATATATACGCCCAGCTTATCGACGATGTAAACGGTGTAACATTAGCAGCGGCCTCCTCCAATGAAAAGGATTTCGGCGGAAACGGCGGCAATTGCGAGGGTGCCCGTAAGGTTGGACAGTTAATCGCTGAACGCGCAGTGAAGAAGAATATCACCGAGGTCGTATTTGACCGCGGCGGCTATGTTTATCACGGTCGCGTTAAGGAGCTTGCCGAAGGTGCCCGTGAGGGCGGCCTCAAGTTCTAAGAAGAAGGAGGAAATACTTTGGCTACTAATATTGATGCATCAACATTGGATTTACAGGAGCGCGTAGTTGCAATAAACCGCGTATCCAAGACCGTTAAGGGCGGCCGTATAATGAAGTTTTCGGCGCTTGTTGTAGTAGGTGACGGCAACGGCACCGTAGGTTACGGTCTCGGAAAAGCAGGCGAAGTTCCGGACGCTATCCGCAAGGGTATCGAGGACGCAAAGAAGAACCTTATAAAGGTTTCTCTTAAAGGCACTACCATTCCTCATGAGATCATCGGAGAGTACGGCGCAGGCCGCGTGCTTATGAAGCCCGCTGCTCCCGGTACCGGCGTTATTGCCGGCGGTGCGGTTCGTGCGGTTGTTGAAACCGTGGGTATTAAGGATATCCGTACCAAGGCTCTTCGTTCAAACAATCCGTGCAATGTGGTTCGCGCTACCGTTGCAGGACTTGCGGCTCTTCGTGATGCCGAGCAGGTTGCAGCAGTTCGCGGTAAGACCGCTCAGGAAATTATAGGTTAAGGAGGAGCAGCACTATGGCAACAAAGAAAAAGGCTGCCGGCCTTACCGTAAAACTCGTGAAGAGTGTGATCGGTTCTAAGAAAGATCAGATCGCAACCGTAGAAGCACTCGGCCTGCACAAGGTCGGTGATTCGAGTGTTCAGCCCGACAATGCGGCAACGCGCGGCAAGTTGAACAAGGTTTCACATCTTGTTAAAATCATAGAAGGCTAATATAAGTTTGCTTAAATGCAAGGCGGCTTACAGCCGCCCCTAATCCAGCAAGGAGGTGCGAAAATGAAATTGCACGAATTGTCTCCGGCTTTCGGCTCTACTAAGGAGTCAAAGCGTATCGGTAGAGGTCACGGTTCCGGTAACGGCAAAACTGCCGGCAAGGGACATAAGGGACAAAAGGCACGCGCCGGTCACGGAATGAGAATCGGTTTTGAAGGCGGTCAGATGCCGCTTCAGCGCCGTATACCTAAGCGCGGCTTCAATAATATTTTTGCTGAGGAAACGGTTTCTTTAAACGTAGCAGCACTCGAAGTTTTTGAGAACGATGCTACCGTAGATGCCGCTGCTCTTGCAGAAAAAGGAATAATCAAAAAGGCAGACAAAAGAATTAAGGTTCTCGGTAACGGAAAACTTACCAAGAAACTTACCGTAAAGCTTAACGCCTTCTCGGCAACCGCTGCCAAGAAGATCGAAGAAGCAGGCGGAAAGGCAGAGGTGATCTGAGTATGCTGGAGACGCTAAAAAATGCGTGGGCTGTAAAAGAACTCCGCAACAAGATTCTTTTTACAATCTTTATAATCGCGATTTTCCGCATAGGCTCGGTCATTCCTGTACCTTATATCAATGTCGCGGCGCTTAAATCCGCTACGGAAACGGGCGCCACAAACGAATTTTTCAGCTACCTGTCAATTCTTACGGGCGGCGGTCTTGAATACGGCGCTATCTTCGCAATGTCGGTAACACCGTATATCAACAGTTCGATTATCATCCAGCTGCTGTGTGTTGCGATTCCTGCACTTGAACGCCTTTCAAAAGAAGGCGAAGAGGGTCAGAAAAAACTCGCTTCCATCACACGCTATGTAACGATAGGTCTTGCACTTCTGCAGGGTACGGCTTACTTCTTCTACCTTAAAGGCAGTAACTATTTAAGCGTATCCGGCGGTGCGGTCGTATTTGTGGCGTTTGTTATCGTGCTTGCGTTTACCGCAGGTTCGGCGCTTGTTATGTGGCTCGGTGAACAGATAGATGTTAAGGGCATAGGAAACGGTATATCCATTCTCCTGTTCGCAGGTATTCTTTCCCGCGGACCGCAGGCTCTCAGAACGCTTGTCGTTTACTGGAGAGATTACGACCGTCAGGTTGCCGTTGTCGGAATAGTTCTTCTGTTCCTTGCGGTAATCGGATTCATCGTTTGGATGACCAATGCAGAACGCAGAATACCTATCCAGTATGCCAAACGCGTAGTGGGCAATAAGATGTATGGCGGACAGAATACCCATATACCGATTAAGGTAAATATGGCAGGCGTTATGCCGATAATCTTCGCTTCGTCCATACTTATGCTGCCTACGATGATTCTGGGCTTTATGAAGGATACAACAACATCCTTTGCAAAGGTTTTGGCACTTTTCAGCACAAGAGGTACATTCTACGCGGTGATCTATTTTATATTGATCATAGCATTTGCTTACTTCTATGCGACAATACAGTTCAACCCCGTTGAGATGGCAAACAATCTTCGTAAAAACGGCGGCGCTATTCCGGGAATTCGTCCCGGAAAGCCCACTTCCGATTTTATTTCAAAGATTCTTTCCCGCATAACCCTTATGGGCGCTATATTCTTAAGCGTTATCGCGATTCTTCCGATAATACTCGGCAATGTAGGCGGAATAAACATCTCTCTCGGCGGCACGTCGGTACTGATTATGGTAGGCGTTGCCCTCGATACGGTACAGAACCTTGAGTCGCAGATGATGATGCGTCATTACAAGGGATTCCTTGATTGACACGGGGGATATATATGAATCTTATACTTTTAGGCGCCCCCGGTGCCGGAAAAGGCACTTTGGCGGCTGTAATATCGGATAAATATAATATTCCCACTGTTTCCACCGGAAATATGATCCGCGAGGCTCTTAAAAACGGTACGGAAATGGGAAATAAGGCTAAGGCTTATATCGAAGCCGGAGCGCTTGTACCGGACGAGGTCGTAATAGGCATCGTTAAAGAGCGCCTCGGTGCGGAAGATTGCAAAAACGGTTTTATTCTCGACGGTTTTCCGCGTACCATTCCTCAGGCGCAGGCGCTTGACGCAATGGGCGTGAAAATTGACGCAGCGCTTCTTATAGACGCTGCCGACGAGCTTATAATCGGTCGTATGTCGGGCAGACGCGTTTGCGAAAACTGCGGCACCAGTTACCATATTGAGTCTATGCGACCCAAAACGGAAGGCAAGTGCGACGATTGCGACGGCACCCTTATTACAAGAAAGGACGATGAACCCGAAACCGTTCTTAACAGGCTTAAGGTTTATCACGAACAGTCCGAACCTCTTGTTGATTATTATAAGGGTCAGGAAAAGTTGCTGAGCGTTACCGTTGGAGACGATTACGAAACCAACGTTAAAGCCGTGCTCGGCGCACTTTCGGAGATATAAGTATGATAGTCCTTAAAACCGGTCGCGAGCTTAAGATAATGCGAGAAGCTTGCAGAATTTCGGCCGGAGCATTAAAAACGGTTGGCAATGCGGTTGAACCGGGTGTTACTACTGCCGAGCTTGACGCTCTGGCGGAAAAGTACATTTTAAGTCAGGGCGGAACGCCCAACTTCAAAAATTACGAAGGTTATCCGGCAACCGCTTGTATATCAATCAACAACGAGGTCATTCACGGCATACCGAGCAAAAAGCGTAAAATTTGCGCAGGGGACATCGTTTCGGTGGACCTTGGCGCAAAGTTTGACGGCTATAACGGCGATAATGCTGCCACATTTGCCTGCGGAGACGTATCCGAAGAGGCAAAGCGGCTGATGACCGCTACCGAAGAAAGCCTTTATGAAGGCATAAAAGCGGCGGTGGTCGGCGGCAGACTCGGCGATATAGGCTACGCTGTGCAAAAGTATGTTGAGGACAGGGGCTTTTCCGTGGTCCGCGATTTTGTAGGTCACGGAATAGGTACAGACCTGCACGAATCTCCCGAAGTGCCGAATTACGGCACGCCGGGCAGAGGAATCCGCCTAATGCCGGGTATGACATTGGCAATAGAGCCGATGGTTAACGCAGGAAAATGCGGAGTTAAAGTATTACCCGACGGATGGACCGTTCTTACCCGTGACGGCTCGCTTTCAGCCCATTTTGAACATACGATAGTAATCACACCCGACGGACCGCAGATTATGACGATTGCGTGAGGAAGGCTATGGTTGGCAGAATTGTATGTTCGGCGGCAGGGCGCGACCGCGGCAGGTTTATGGTAATAGTAGGTTTTTGCGGCAAATTCCCGCTTGTGTGTGACGGGAAGGAGCGCAGACTTAAAAATCCGAAACGCAAAAATCCGAAACACCTTGAATTTACCGACGCATTTCTCCCGGCGGAACGGTTAAACAGTGACAGTTCCATCAGAAAAAATTTAAGAATTTACGCTGAGGGAACATATCTCTATCAGGAGGAAATTTAATGTCAAAATCAGATATGATTGAACTTGAAGGCACCGTTGTTGAAGCAATGCCTAATGCAGTATTTAAAGTAGAAATCCAGGGCGGACATCAGATACTTGCCCATATTTCCGGAAAACTTCGTATGAATTTCATAAGAATACTTCCCGGCGATAAGGTGACGGTTGAAATGTCCCCGTACGATTTGTCCAAAGGGCGCATTACATGGCGTTCTAAGTAGACAAAGGAAATTTTAGGAGGTAAAATCCAAATGAAAGTCAGACCTTCTGTAAAAAAGATTTGCGAAAAATGCAAGATCATCAAGCGTAAGGGTAAAGTCATGGTTATCTGTGAAAACCCGAAGCACAAGCAGCGCCAGGGTTAATCCCGCGCTAGCCAAAAAATTATGGAGGTGCTTTGATAAATGGCACGTATTGCTGGTGTTGACCTTCCTAACGAGAAGCGAGTTGAAATCGGACTCACTTACATCTACGGAATAGGTCTTACAACATCTAAAAAGATTCTTGCCGAAACCGGCATTAACCCCGATGTTCGCGTTAAGGACCTTACTGAAGCGGATATTTCAAAGCTTCGTGAGTATATCGACCATAACCTTCAGGTTGAGGGTGACCGTCGCCGTACCGTTGCGTTGGATATCAAAAGACTTATCGAAATCGGCAGTTATCGCGGACTTCGTCACCGTAAAGGTTTACCCGTAAGAGGTCAGCGTTCCAAAACAAACGCTCGTACCCGCAAGGGCCCGAAGAGAACGATAGCTAACAAAAAAAAGTAAGTAGGAGGAAGAACTAATGGCTACTGCTAAAAAGACGACCGTCAGACGCCGTCGTGAAAAAAAGAACATTGAACGCGGTGCCGCGCACATTCAGTCAACCTTCAACAACACAATAGTTACAATAACCGATACTCAGGGCAATGCTCTTTCGTGGGCATCCGCAGGCGAGCTTGGCTTCCGCGGTTCTAAAAAGTCCACTCCTTTTGCGGCACAGTCCGCTGCGGAGAAGGCTGCAAAGGCTGCCATGGAGCACGGTCTTAAAACTGTTGAAGTTTATGTTAAGGGACCCGGTGCCGGTCGCGAGGCCGCTATCCGTGCGCTGCAGTCGGCAGGTCTTGAGGTTAGCATGATCAAAGATGTTACCCCGATTCCGCACAATGGCTGCCGTCCTCCCAAGAGAAGACGCGTTTAATTGATTATTGTTTTAAATTATTTGGAGGTGTAACAGATGGCAAGATATACCGGTGCAGTTTGCAGACTTTGCCGCCGCGAGGGTCAGAAACTGTTCCTCAAGGGCGAACGCTGCTACTCGGAAAAATGCTCCATCGGTAACCGCGGCTATGCGCCCGGTCAGCATGGACAGGGTAGAAAGAAGTCATCCGAATACGGTATGCAGCTCCGCGCTAAGCAGACTGCAAGACGTTTCTACGGCGTTCAGGAAAATCAGTTCCATCATTATTTTGAGGTTGCAGAGAGAAAACAGGGTATCACAGGCGATAACCTTCTTCGTATTCTTGAAAGCCGCCTCGACAATGTAGTTTACAGAGCAGGCTTTGCAAGCAGCCGTGCGGAAGCGCGTCAGCTTGTAGGTCACGGTCATTTTGAAGTAAACGGCAAGCGTGTTGACATTGCTTCTTATATTTTGAAGGCAGGCGACACCGTTTCCGTATGCGAAAAATCCCGCGGTCTTGAGAAGATCAAAAATGTAGTGGAAGCAAACGGCGCACGTCCCACACCCGAATGGATGTCGGTTGATAAGACCGCTATGACTGTTACAGTTAACAATCTTCCCACACGCGAGCAGATCGAGGCTCCTGTTGAAGAGCAACTGATAGTTGAGTTCTATTCTAAGTAATAGAAGGCTAATTTTCCTTGCGTGCCCTCTTCCGCACTTTGAGGGCGTCGCATAAAATAATCCGGTGCGGAGAAACGGAGCTTTTAAATGATAGAAATTGAAAAGCCCAGAATAGAGACTTTGGAACTTACCGAGGACGGTACCTACGGTAAATTCGTAATGGAGCCGCTTGAGAGAGGTTACGCTACCACTCTCGGAAACAGTATGAGAAGGGTTCTTCTTTCCATACTTCCCGGTGTTGCGGTTACCCACGTTAAGATTGACGGCGTTGTTCATGAGTTTTCCACTATCCCCGGCGTTAAGGAAGATGTTACCGAAATAATCCTTAACTTAAAGGGACTTATTGCGAAACTTCATTCGGAAAGCGCTAAGAAGATCTACATTGAGGCGGAAGGTCCCTGCGTAGTTACCGCTGCGGACATAAAGCCCGATTCCGAAGTTGAGATTCTTAACCCCGATATGTACATTGCCACTCTCGATGAGGGCGCAAAGCTGAATATGGAGATGACTCTCGATAAGGGCAGAGGTTATGTATCAGCCGAACAGAACAAGGGCGGCGAGACCGTTATCGGCGTTATTCCGATGGACTCTATCTATACCCCCGTTCTCAAGGCAAACTTTACTGTTGACAACACCCGTGTAGGAAATGTTGTAGATAAGAACAAACTTACCCTTGAGGTATGGACCGACGGCTCTTTAAGCGCCAAGGAAGCCGTATCGCTTTCGGCTAAGATTCTTATCGAACACTTTGAGATATTCTTAAATCTTACAGAGGGTGCAAGCGAAGCGGCAAGCATTATGGCTGAAAAGAGCGAGAACACCAAAGAGAAGGTTCTTGACCTTACAATTGATGAACTTGACCTTTCGGTAAGAAGTTATAACTGCTTAAAGCGCGCCGGCATCAACACGGTAGAGGACCTTATTGAAAAATCCGAAGAGGATATGATGAAGGTCAGAAACTTGGGCAGAAAGTCTCTTGAAGAGGTTATCAACAAACTTGATTCTTTCGGGTTCAGCCTTAAAAAGAACGACGATTAAAGGAGTGAACATAAATGCCGGGTACACGTAAACTTGGTAGAACCAGCGCTCACAGAACCGCAATGCTCCGCGCTATGGTAACTTTCCTGCTTGAAAACGGCAAGATCGAAACCACAGTGACCAGAGCAAAAGAAGTAAGCGCTATGGCAGAAAAGTATATCACACTCGCTAAGACCAACACACTTCACAGCAAGCGTCAGGCAATGGCGTTTATAACTAAGGAGGAAGTTGTAGCAAAACTTTACAACGAAATTGCTCCTAAGTATAAGGACCGCAACGGCGGCTACTGCCGTATCACAAAAACCGGTCCGCGCCGCGGCGATGCTGCCGAAATGGCAATTATCGAGTTAGTTTAATATTTAGTTCTCATGTTTTCACACGGCGGATATTTCCGCAGCCGCAATGTATACCGTTTGCGGGATAACATGTGTGCTAAAACTGCCGAAAAGCCCCCGCTTTTAAGCGGGGGCTTGATTTTTTATGTATCGCAAAAGTTATCATTTTTTAAGAAAATTATCAAATTGATGTAGACAAAAGAATGTAATTACAGTAAAATATAATCTGTATGACGTACTAAAAATGAAAATTCGGAGGGTATTATGAACAAGAAATGGTGGCACGAAGCCGTGATGTATGAAATTTATACGAAAAGTTTCTGCGACAGCAACGGCGACGGTATAGGCGATCTTAAGGGTGTTAAATCAAAACTTCCTATTCTTAAAGAGTTGGGCGTAAACGTTATCTGGTTTACCCCTATTTATAAGTCGCCGCAGGTTGATAACGGTTACGATGTTGCCGATTATCGGGATATTGACCCTGCCTACGGCACTTTGGACGATTTTAAAGACCTGCTTGATACGGCACATTCCATGGGAATCCGTGTGGTTATGGATATGGTTTTGAATCACTCTTCCGATGAATGTGAATGGTTCCGCGAATCGAAAAAGTCAAAAGACAATCCTTACAGAAATTTTTATATATGGCAGCCCCCGAAAGCCGACGGCACGCCGCCTAATAACTGGGGCAACTATTTTCAGGAGGGCGACGGCAGCGCATGGACTTTTGACGAGGCGACAGGCGAATATTACCTCCATCAGTATTCCGCAAAAATGCCCGACTTAAACTGGGAATATCAGCCGCTGCGTCAGGCGGTATACGATATGCTTAACTGGTGGCTTGATATGGGCGTTGACGGCTTCAGGTTCGATATTTTCACACGTCTTAAAAAGCCGGCGGGATTTCCCGACTCCCTGAAAACTCCCGACCCTAAACTTGATATAAACGGTTTTGTTGCAGACAGGGATATGTGCACCTGTGTTGACGGTATTCACGAAATCTGGCAGGAAATACACAAAAATGTGTTCGAGGGCAGGGACTGTTTCTCGATGGGTGAGGGCTCGGGTCTTAATGCCGATAACGCCGTTTATTATGTGGGCCAGCACCGCAAAGAGGTTGATTCGGCTTACATATTTACCATGATAGGCAGAAAAAAACCGCCCTTTACGCCCGCGATTTTCAGAAATCAGGAATCGGCATGGTACGAAAAGATAATGCGCCGCAACGGTTGGCTTGTGCAGTATATGTGCAACCACGACCAGCCGCGTATGGTCTCCCATTACGGTAACGACAGGGAATACAGGGTGGAATCGGCAAAACTTCTCGCAACTCTTGTTCACACAACCCCAGGTATGCCTATAATCTATCAGGGCGAAGAAATAGGTATGACGAATATAGCCTTTGATAATATAGAAGATTATAACGATTGCTATACAAAAGGCGACTATTATTCAATGGTCAAAAACGGCGTTGACCCCAAAGAAGCGCTTGCCGCAATCAGGGAAAAAAGCCGCGATAACGCCCGTTCGCCCTACCTTTGGGACGATAGCGAAAACGCAGGATTTACAAGCGGAAAGCCCTGGCTTAAAATAAGCAACAGGGCAGAGGAGATAAATTACGCGGCGGACAGAAATTCGGAAAACTCTATTTTCGATTTTTATAAGAAACTGACCGAAATGCGTAAAACCGAACCTGCAATTATCGACGGTGATCTTAAATTCTATCTGAATGACAGTGACGAACTTATTGTTTATACAAGGTCTTGCGCAAGGCAGACGCTGCTTATAGTGGCAAACAAATCCGACCTTGAAGTGGAATTCGAGATGCCGGAAGAACTTAAAAACAGTATCTGGAAACGTATTCTTTCAAACAGAAAGGGAAATATTCCTGCCGTACAAAGCGGCAAACTTATGCCGTGGGAAGCGGAAGTCTACGAACTTGATATGTAAGTAAAATAAGAAAATCCCGACTGTACTTAAAAGTACGGTCGGGATATTTTTTTGCGGTTACTTTTCTTCAATGTGGTCAAGTGCGAATTGCAGACATTGATTTATCAGTTCGTTCCTGCTTATCTTGTATTTTTCGGCGTGTTCATCAACAGAATTTAAAAGTTGAGCCGACAGACGTACCGATATTACTTCTTTATCGGACTTTTTTGGTACAAACATTTCCATGATAAAACACCTCTTGACATTATTGTATCCCATATGTTAAACTAATAATATATTCAAAAATAGATATCAAAAAAAGAATACAAATAGATATCGAAAGGGAGAAATGTCGTTATGAAAAACACAAGGGTGACCTTAAACAGCGTTATTAACTTTGTATGTATTTTGCTTATGTTTACTGCGGTTGTATGTTACTATTCCGTTTTCTGGAAATTTGACGGCGGAGTAGCGTCCATACATAATCTTATCGGTTTCCCGCATGAAAACGCGGAACTTCAGAACTTTTTATCAAAAGAAACTGCGGTAAAAGCTTTTGTGACCGACGGCAGCAAAATAAATTTAAACAAGTTTGTATTTGCGCCCGTTATTATGATTCTTGGCGGAATTTTCGGAATGATACTGTTTGCGATAAAGCGTAGAAGCGCCGCGGTTTCCTTTTACGGCGCAGTTTACGGAGTTGCAGGGGTTTTAACATTTGCGCTTATTGATATTTTCCGTACCGGAACCACCTGGAAGTTCCAACTTGCCGTTTACGCGCTTATCGCGCTGCTTTCATTTATCGAAATCCTTTTCGCATTTGTACTGAAAAAAGAACCGGGCTTTGAAACTGACGCCAAAAAAATAACAACGCCCCTTATTGGTGTACTCGGTACCGCTGTGGTAGTTTTAAGTGTTGTAACGGCGTGTATGGCGGTGAGTTATAAAAATCTTGTATTTAATACCGAACAGATATCGCTTGCGCACCTTGAAAATCAGATAAAGGAAGGCAAATTAAACGAAAACGGCGAAATCAAGGTAAAAAGTCTTATTTCAAAAATAGAAACGGGCACGCTTAAGGTTGATGATAAAAATGAGGCGCTTGTCGCCCTTGAAAAAACGCTTGATTTGAGGAATGAAAATGCTGCAAATACATTTTCACAAAAGGACTGTGATAAAGCAACACAAGTGCTTGAAGAAATAAAAACTCTTGAAGAAACAGCAGAAAAAGATGCCGATTCAAAAGAAACACAGACCGAAGAAAACTGAATATAGAGCAAAAGCACCGAACGAAAACCGTTCGGTGCTTTATTTTTTTGCCCTGTAAAACCGCAGAAATAAAAAAGACAGCCGCGCGTGAACGGTTGTCGGAATAACAAAAATAAACCCCCTGAAAAAGTTACAGATTATTATCTGTCGCTTTTCGGGGGGTTTTATATTTTCGCCTTAGATTACTCATAAAACACCAAAAAAGTTTCGCAGAGTTTATCACTCTGTGAAACTTAAAATACTCAGTATGCTTGTATATTATAGCACATTTGCAGAAAAATACAAGACCCTATTTGCGCTTTTAAGAGTTTTATTTAAAACAAGTGAACTAAAAAGTATGCAGCCGTTCAAAAAAGTGCTTTTCGGCACTGCTATTAACAGTCACTGCCGCAGTCGGTTTTTTGCTGCAGGAGAAAAGGCATTGTACAGCCGATTGTACCGCCTTTTCGCTAAAATAAAATAACGCCGGAATCGGCGTAATTTCATTTTTCGGAGGTAATACATTATGAAAAAAGGCGAAAATATTTTTAAACGAAAGGACGGACGCTGGGAGGCAAGGTACGTTAAAGGTCATGAATTGTCCGGCAAGATTAAATACGGATTTTGCTACGGAAAAACCTACAAAGAAGCAAAAGAAAAGGTGGAAAAATTCAAAACCGCAATCGCTACCGGAACTCCACCACCCGATACCGCAACAAAACATCGTTTTTCCTACTTTTGTGATGAATGGCTGGAAAATCGGAAAAGCAAAATACGGGAATCCACTTATATAAAGTACAGCCATATAGTTAAAAACCGTATTAAACCGAAACTCGGCGGTTATTTTCCGCTTGGAATAACCACGGCAACCGTAAATGCCTTTTCATCGGAATTGCTGCTACACGACGGTCTGTCACAAAAGACCGTCCGCGACGTTTTGGTTATACTGCAAAGTATTTTTAAATATACCGCGGAACAATTTTCGGGAATATTCCCGAAAATTGAGATCTGCTACCCCAAAGGGGGCCGTAAAGAAATGCGTGTGCTTTCACGCGATGAACAAAAGCGATTTGCCGTATATCTTCTGCAGGATACGGATACCTGTAAATTCGGAGTTCTGCTTATGCTGCTCACGGGACTTCGCATAGGAGAAACGTGCGCGCTTAAGTGGTCGGATATAGATACAAAAGAAAAGATTATATCCGTAAAAACAACCATGCAAAGGCTGCAAAACACAGACGCCGATTCCGCACAAAAGACAAAAATAATAATCGGCTCTCCAAAAAGCGATACATCACTTCGTAAGATACCGATTACCGATTATATTTCCGATTTGTGCAGTCGGTTTGAATGTAAAAACAAAAATAACTATGTATTAACGGGAACGGAACGCTATATGGAACCGAGAACGCTGCAGTACCGCATAAAAAAATATACGGAAGAATGCGGACTTAAAGGCGTGCATGCTCACACGTTCCGCCATACTTTTGCAACAAGAGCAGTTGAAGCAGGTTTCGAGATAAAATCGCTTTCCGAAGTTTTAGGACATGCCAATACTTCTATTACTCTAAACAGATATGTTCATTCATCAATGGAACAAAAGCGCATAAATATGGACAAACTGTCGGCTCTTGCAATCTGAGTATAAGCAGTCAGAAAAATGTGTCATACGCAGGTACGGCAATTAAAAATCTGCTTTGCAGCGGCGTTTTATCGGTTTTTTTAACAGAGTGATAAACTCTGCGAAAATTGCGGCAAATAAAATTCCGTATTATAAAAGTTAAATTAAAGCGGATATCGTTATTATTTCCCGATATGTTTAAATTATGCACCGCGCGGGTTGATATTTTACGTCAAAGAAGTGAGTTTGAGTGAAACAAAAAAAGAAAATTAAAGTTGTTATTGTTGTTTTGGCTGTTCTGCTCTGCCTCAGTTTGCTGGCGCTCGGCGGCACGCTTTTGTACAACAAACTTGCAAATGGTGATCCTGCTGCCGTAACCGTACCGGATAACCTTATTACTCCGTCGGGCGATTCAAAAAAATCGGACGGCGATGAGAAAAATACCGATTCTGCCAAAACGGAGAACAAAACCGTTGCCGCGGAAACGGGCGCTGCCACGTCCGAAAAGGCCGAAAAGGCTGCGTCAATCGAACTGTACAACAGACAGCCGGAAGAAAACACAGCGTTTAAGGTTGAAAATATGTTCCCCGGCGACAGCATAACAAAGTATTTCCGCGTTCGGGTTTCCTATCACGATAAAGTTACGGTACATTATAAAGCAACCGTGCGCCCCGGCTTTGAAAAGTTGGCCGAGGTGCTTAAAGTGCGCGTAAAACTGCTTACTACGGGCGAAACGCTTTATGACGGCGTAATTGCAGATATGCCGGAAAGTGTTACGCACAAATTGCAGTCGCGCGATCAGGCGCTTGAGGAACTGTATTACGAGGTTACCGCGTACCTGGATACAAACGTAGGCAACGAATATCAAAACAAAAACTTATGCGCCGATTTTAAATGGTGGGTTGAGGAAACCGGAAATCTTGACGATTCTCCGATGACAGGGGATTTCTCTTCGGCTGTGCCATGGGCGACAGTTGCCGTTTGCTGCGGCAGTGCCCTGCTTTTCCTGTTTATAATCCGCAAACGCAAGGAGGACGGGAAAGATGCATAGTTCAAAAACCGCTAAAAAACTGACGGGCGGTATCATTACAATCGTTGTTCTTGCCGTTTGCGTGGCAATAACCACCTTTGCTTTGGTTTACGCGACCGTTTCGGTGGAAAACAATCTTTTTACCACCGGCAAAGTTGAAATAAACTTAAACGACGGCAAGCCCGTAATTGATGAGCACGAGTATATATTTGAGCCGGGTATGACGGTTGTTAAAAACTTTTTTATTGAAAATAACAGCACTTGGGACGTATACTACCGAATTTATTTTGAAAATGTTTCGGGCGGACTTTCCGACGTGCTTGTTGTTACGATAAAGGATGGCGAAAAGACTCTTTTTTCGGGTACGGCAAGCCGACTTAACAAAATAAATGTAAAAGCGGCGGACGACGTGCTCGGAATAGGACAGAAGAAGAATCTTACCATATCTTTCCACTATCCCGAATACGCAGGGAATGAAACGCAGAATCTTGATCTTTCGTTTAATATGTGCGCCGAAGCAACGCAAAGCAAGAATAACCCGAATAGGTTGTTCGGCTGAACATAAGGAGGTCGCGCAATGTTGAAAACAAAGAATGAAAAATGCGCTTGCTGCGGCCGTGATACGGGGATTGCAAAAGATGTGCCGATAGATGACCGTATGTATTACATAGAAGGTTGCGGTCAATTGTGCAGCGACTGCTATGTAGATTTATACATCCGCAAGGACGACGATGAAACAGTTGTATCAGACGACGAGTTGAACGAACTTATTAAAATGTGCGCAGAGAACAATAAACGTTAAGGAGTTCCGGACGTGAAAGTTTTAAAAGTAATCCGCAATTTACTGGTGTGGGCGGTGGTGGCGCTTGCCGCCGGAATGATGATATTCACCGTTATATCCGTTTCCACTTTTGACCGTGCCGACAGAAATCTTTTCGGCTATAAGGCTTTTGTTGTTTTGTCCGATTCTATGAGCAAGACCGATTTTAAGGCAGGGGATCTTGTTCTTATAAAGGAAACCGACCCGAAAACGCTTAAAGAGGGCGACATTATTGCCTATACTTCGCAGAACACCGCAAATTACGGTGAAACCGTTACCCATAAGATACGCAAATTAACTGTTGATTCAAACGGTCAGCCGGGTTTTGTTACCTACGGAACAACTACCGATACGGATGACGAAACGATCGTCACCTACCCATATGTGCTTGGAAAATACAGTAAGCACATTCCTAAAGTGGGCACCTTTTTCCAATTTCTTAAAACCACGCCGGGATATATTGTTTGCATTCTGATTCCTTTCCTTTTCCTTATTTTAACAGAAGGGATACGTTGTATACACCTGTTTCGTAAATATAAAGCGGAACAGCAAAAAGAACTGCAGGCGGAAAGAGATAAAATAGAAGCCGACCGTATGGAAACCCAGCGTATGATGCAGGAACTGCTGCAAATGAAAGCGCAGATGGCAAATGCGGGGCAAACGCCGCCGCAGGATTGCCGATTTGACGATAATTCCACGATATAAACACACGGGGACTGTGTTTACATATTTGCCATTAAAGAGATTATATCAGGAGGTATTTGTGTAATGACAAACAGCAAATCAACAAAACGTGCATTGTTTACATGCGCCATGGCGACGTTTCTGTGCGTTGCAATGCTTATCGGCACCACTTTTGCGTGGTTTACCGACAGCGCAAGCACTGCCGTAAACAGAATACAGTCGGGTTCGCTTGACGTTGCGCTTGAAATGTCAAAGGACGGCGGCGCAACGTGGGAAAGCGCAGAAGGCAAAACCCTCGATTTTCTGAAAGCGGGCGGCGCAAATGAAAAGGTGCTATGGGAACCCGGTTGTACCTATGAATTGCCGCAGCTGCGCGTTGTAAACAAGGGCAATCTTGCGTTAAAGTACATAATCAAAATTACCGGTATTCAGGGCGACGCAATGTTAAACGATGTGATTGACTGGACAATCAATGACGTTGACATTAACCTTGCCGAAGAGTATTTGCTTCCGAATAAGGAAAGCGCTCCCTTTACCATTAAAGGCAAAATGCAGACAACTGCCGGTAATGAGTATCAGAACCTCAGTATAGACGGTGTTTCTGTTACCGTTTACGCTACCCAGGACACGGTTGAAAATGACAGCCGCGGTAACCAGTACGATAAAGACGCTGCTTATAAAGGTACGCAGGATTTTACAAGCGGCAGCCACACTTTGAACAAAGGCGGCGTTGCGCTTAACCCCAACGATACGGCGGTTAAGGTAACCGGCCAGGGCACCAAAGTTACCATAAAAGGCGGTTATTATGACGGCGGCTCAGGCGGCGACAACAAATGTATTTCGGTAGGTGCAGGTTCGACCGTTACTATAAAAGACGGCTCCTTCACCGTTGGTAAAGACGCTACGGGCGTAGGAAACTCCGTTATATTCTGCAGCGGCGGTACCGTAATTATCGAAGGCGGATTTTTCTGGACCGATTATGCATGGAACGGTTTTTACTATGTGCTTAACCAGCATAACAGCAATCCCGGCACAATTACCGTAAAGGGCGGCACGTTTGTTAACTACGATCCTTCAAAGGGCGACGATAATTTAGGCGGCAACTTTGTAGCCGATGGTTATTGCGTTGTTTCCGAAACAAAATCGAACGGCGACGTTTGGTACACCGTTGTTAAGGGAACGGGCGTTAAAACAAGCGAAGAATTAACGACGGCTGTTACTTCCGCAAAATCCGGCGATACCATTGTATTGAACGAAAGCACAACCGAACCCATAATACTTAACAACACCGAGCCTTTAACCCTTAAAGACGTTACGTTTAAATCGGCTGCCGGCGTTGCCGTTAACGGCTTGAAACTTACATCGGCAAGCACTGCAACCAAAGTTACTTTGGAAAATGTCACATTTGAAGACGTTACCTTTACCGATCAGGTAAGTATCGGTCAAAGCAGTATGACCAACGGCGCGTCGCGTGTTTCGGGCGTTACCTTTAAAAACTGCACATTTGATATGTCTGCGTCTGCCGAAAAATATAAGGACGCAATTTCGCACAAACAGGTTACGGTAACTGGCACTATTACTGAAGAAAAGGAAACAAACGCATATTTGAACGGTCTGACAGTTGAAAATTGCACTTTTAAAAATGTGCGTTACGCGGTTAAGGCGGGAAGAGTACGCAATATGACCGTAAAAGGCTGCAATTTTATAAATCTTTCCGCAGCGGCGCTTAATATCAGTGATATTGCCGGCAATGTGATTGTAAGCGACAACACAGCCGACCGCACCGAAGGATTTCTTGCCATAAATACCGTGGGCAACAATTACTCAACAAACGATATTAAAACAGATATTGTTATCAAAAACAACGTTGCAAAAAATATGACCTGCGGAAACGGCGATGTATTTACCGCTACGTTTGACAATGCGAAAAAGTCGGGAAAATCCGTTTATACGATTACGGGAAATTCCTGCACTTATACACAGTCTTTTGAAAATCCCCTGAATGGTTTCAGAATCAAAAAGACTTACGGCCCCAGCACTGCTGAATTTATTGATAATAAGTAAGCGCATATTCCCCGTGCGGGATCGTTTCTTACATACTATTATCATTAAAATATTTAATTTTGAGGTGATTTTATAATGACAAACGGCAAATCAACCAAAAAAGCATTGCTTTGCAGCGTTGCGGCAACAATCTTGTGCATTGCAATGCTTATCGGTACCACGTTTGCGTGGTTTACCGACAGCGCTTCCACAGCAGTGAACAGGATAGAATCCGGTTCGCTTAAAATGAAGGTCGAGTACAGCAAGGACATGACCGAATGGGCTGAAGTAAAGTCCGACAAAGCACTTTTTGACGAGGATACCCTTTGGGAGCCCGGTCATACCGAAATCGTTTATTTCAAGGTGACAAACACCGGCAGTCTTGCTTTGCGTTACGATCTTTCGGCTACCATAGGCGCTTATGGCAACGGGAAGAACGCAGACGGCAAAACCTTCGCACTTTATAAGTATCTTATGTTCGGTCACACCGACACCGAAACGGCATTTGCAACCCGTGAGGAAGCAATCGCTGCAGTATCGGCTAACGAAAAGCTTATCGGCACAAACGATATTCCCATAAAGAAACAGGAAGTAGTTCTCCCGGGAGAGACTTCTGTTATCTCGGCAATGGTGCTTTATATGCCCACTACCGTAGGCAACGAAGCAAACGATGCCAACCCGAACGACAGCTATGTTCCCTACATTAAGGTGGGCGTTGTTGTAAACGCAACGCAGGCAACTGTTGAAAAGGACAGTTTCGGTGACGATTACGACGCAAAAGCCCCCACAAGATTTAATCCTGTTTCCATATCCGGCAGAACCTACACCCTTACCGAGACTGTAAGCGCATACAGCAAATCCGGTACGGTTGCCAACGGATTCGGCGGCACGATAATCATTGACGCCGACGTACACGCCGTAGCGCAGGATAACTCTGCCGTTGCGGTATGGGCAAGCCAGTTCAGAAGCGGCGATAAAATAATCATCAACGGCGGCAACTTTACACAGGATAAGCCCGGTAATGATTCACATTACGATTTTATCTATGCTTCAAACAATGGTCAGATAGAAATAAACGGCGGTAAATTCAAGGCTGCCACTCCGCAGTGGACGCTTAACTGCGAAGATAACTCCGGTTCCAAGATAACCGTTAAGGGCGGCACATTCTATAAATTCGACCCCTCCAACGCCAACGTAGGCGCGGGCGAAATAATTGTTCCCGATGAATACAAGGTTGTACAGAACGGCGACTGGTACACCGTTGTGGCGAAATAAATTTTAAGGGTGTTAAAAATGACAAATATTAAAGCGACAAAAAAGGCATTACTTTGCAGCGTTGCGGCAATTGCGATATGCATAGTTATGCTTATGGGTACTACTTTTGCATGGTTTACCGACAGCGCAAGCACTGCCGTAAACAGAATACAGTCGGGCAGTCTTAAACTTGCTCTTGTAGACGAGAACGGTGAAGATTTAACAAAACGCGCTATAAAGTGGGTTGCGAAAGACGGCCGTGAACAGAACAAAATCCTTTGGGAACCCGGCGCTTCTTACACTACCGAAAAGTTTTATATTAAGAACACCGGCAACCTTGCCTTAAAGTATAAGGTAAATATAAACGGTTTTACGGGCGATAAGAAACTTCTTGAGGTTCTTGACTTCTCTTTCCGTCTTACCGGCGATACCGTTGACAACAAGACGCAGGTTATTGAAGGTCTTGACAGTTTCAATGCGTATGAAGGTCATCTTCTTCCCCAGTCGGAAAGAATGACCACGGACACACAGACCACAGAACCCGATATCGTAGGAATAGAAATAATTGCAAAAATGCATGATTCCGCAGATAACGGATATCAGGGTCTTTCGCTTGACGGTATAGGTGTTACCGTTCTTGCTGCGCAGTATACCTATGAAAAGGACAGCAAGGACGAGAATTATGATATTAACGCGGAATATCCTTTGTCCGTTAACGAAATAGAAAATGAATACGGCAACGACGGTATGAGAATGCCTGCCGGCGTGGAAATTGTAAACAATACGGACGGCACGTTTGATATCACGCTTAACGATGAGGAATCATTTATTTACTTTACGCAGGTATTTGATCGCGAAGCGGCATTCAATGCGCGTAAAGCGGCTTGGGACGCAGGCGAAATCACAAGATATCCTTACGAGTACAACATCAGTTCCCTTAATATGTGGTACGGTCCGTACTGCTCAAGAATCACCGTGAAGATGAACTGCGACGTTGATCTGCTCGGCAGATATGTTAAACCGTTCGGATTCGGCGGTTACGAGTTTGATTTTGACGGAAACGGTCACACAATTAAAAACGCAAAAATTACTGCCTCTTCAGGCAATGCGGGATTCTTTGTAAGCCGCGTTAACGTAAGCAATCTTACCTTGGATAACATAAACGTTACGGCAACCGGCTGCGACAGCGCAGGCATTGTTGCAGGCTCGCCCAACTCGTTTATCAAAAACGTAACCATAAAGAACAGTTCCGTTACAGGCGGCAAATACACAGGCGCCGTTGCGGGTTACGATTACGGCGACATTACAGACTGCAAAGTAACAAACACCGTTGTTACGGGACAGTACAAAACAGGCGGTATAGTCGGTTATGTTTGCACGGACAATGCATCTCAGCACAGAAACATTACGGGCAACAAACTCAGCAGAGTAACGGTTAAGGGCGAAAACATCTGGCCCGGCAAGGAAAAGAACGGCTTTGTTATCGGTAAAATAGTAGGTAACTGGAACGCCGCTAACGGTACTTGCAATAACAATACCTTCTCAGGCACTACCACCGCAACCGAAGATATCGGTGAAATTGAAAACGGCTGCACTGTTGTTCAATAATATAAACCAAAGTCCTCTTCGCCTCACACAGGCGGAGGGGCAATCAAAGGGCATATTCTGTTTTTGAAATGTGTTCTTTGATTGCCCGGACAATAGAAAGGAGATAGAAATATAATGGAATATGATAACGGCGCTGTCATACTTTTAATCGTATTGATTGCAATCGCCTTTCTTCTTACAATATTTAAAGTTGTTCAGTTTTTTATTGTTTTCAATCGGGAAAAACGATATTTTAAAATCGAGATGCGCCGCGCTTCGGACTATGATGAATACCGTTATTGGCGCCGCGAACTGCGCTGCTTATATTTATGCCTTATACCCTTTGTAACAGAAAGAAACGTTATGCGCCTGTACCACAGGTTGTATCACCGCGGCAAACGCGAAAAACAGCCTGACAGCGTTTTGCATATTCTGGCGCCTTCCTTTATCGGACTTTGCGTTTGTGCCGCTTGCCTGTACGGCGCCAGCTGGGCGTGGTTTACTGCCGGTGTGGGCACAGGCACCGCCGCCATCCGTTCCGCAACTTTCGGAATTGAAGAGGTAAGTATAACATCGGAGGATTCCCAGCCTGTTTCACCGCAGCCCGATAAAACGGGTAACTATATAATCGAAAATCTGAACTCCGGTACATATACGCTTTCCTTTAAAGCGTCAGGCAGCAATACCTCGTCAAAAGGATATTGCCGCATTACCGTGACAAGGAACGGCGATACCGCGGGAACGTTGTACTGTACTGAAGAAATAGGAAAAGGTATCTGTACGGTAAAGATTATAACGGAAGAGGCCGTAACGCTTAAAATCGAACCTGTTTGGGGCAGTGCTGCCGCAACCGTGGTCAACGGCACAATAACCGTTGCAAAAGAAAACAGCGGCACTTTTGCAATATCGGAAAACGCATTGCCGACAGTACCGCCGTCAGACGGGAATAAAACGCCCGCTGAAGTCGGAGATACCAAGATAAAACAGGCCGACGGTGCAAGCGCCGCTGCCGAACCTGAATCATCAGCGGCGGAAGACTCAACCCCACCCAACGAAGAAAACAACGATGCCGGATAAATATTGCCGTAAAACCGTGTATGCGGTTTTACGGCAATATTATTATGCGCGTGCAAAAGCGAATGCTTTTAAGTATTTTTTCAACAGACGCCGTGCTTACCGCAAGGCATCCGGCGGTGTAGGGTTTTTCGCCCGTACAATGCAAAAACACGGCGGAGCCTTTTCCTTTTTTGCATTTCGGGTTTGTTATTATTTCCAATAAAAGTCGGTATTCAAAACGGTAACGGCAAAGGTGTTCAAAACTGTCAAAATCGCGGTCGGCGCTGTCTTTAAACAAGAGTTTGTTGTAAAAACGGCTGTCGGTATCATCCACCCAAATTAAATCGTCGGTTATATAAAAATAGGGCATTGCCGCGGAAAAATCTTTTATCATTCCCATGGCAACGCCCGTTTTGAATATACCGACAGGGGTTTTAAGGTCCCCCTCTTTTTTAAAAGCCGTGAATCCGTTTTTGCCGTGCAGCGCACCGGTTTTTAAAACGGTTTTAAAGCGCAAGCCTTTTATTTCAAACAAATAAAGGGTGCCCCCTATATGCAGCAGCAAAGTTTTTAACTTTTTTCTTTTGTACGAGCGTTCACCCTTCAACCTGCTATATCCTTTATCACTTCGCCGGCAATTATAAGTCCCGCAACAGACGGCACAAAAGAAACCGACCCGGGCACTTCGCCGTTGTTATCCGGCTTCAGCGGTTTTTCCGGCGAATAGACCGTTTTGGTATGCAGGATTCCGCACTGCCGCAACTGTTTGCGCATTATGCGCGCTAATGGACAAACAGAAGTGTCGGCAATGTCGGCAACCCTGAATCCCGTGGGATCAAGTTTGTTTCCGGCACCCATTGAACTGATAATAGGCGTGCCTGTGGCGTGCGCCGCCGCAATAAGCGCGGTTTTATCCTTTACGCTGTCAATAGCGTCTATAATGTAATCAAACGCGCCGAGGTCGAACATATCGGCTGTGTCCGGCGTATAAAAACGGTTTACGGCAACCGCATTACATTGCGGAGAAATCGCCGCCGCGCGTTTTACTGCGGATTCAGCCTTATATTCACCCAAAGTGTCAAGCGTGGCGTAAAGCTGGCGGTTCATATTTGAAACCGCGTACCTGTCGCCATCTATAAAGGTAATATTGCCGATCCCTGAACGTATCAGCGCCTCGGCGGCATACGAACCGACGCCTCCTACACCGAAAACCGCAACGTGCGCGGTTTTTAATTTTTTAAGTTTTTCATTTCCCAAAAGCAGTTCGGTTCTTTCAAGAAAATCTTTCATAAATCACATCACACCTGTCTTTGTTTAAATATACCATAAATACCTTTGCTTGACAAGTTACATCAATATGTTAAAATATAGTCGGTGATGCAAATATGGTAAAACGCATAGTAAAAATTCTGCTTGTTGTATTGGCGGCGATTTTGGCGGCAGCGGTCATTTATCTTGCCTATGTAATGTTAAGTTACAGCCGCATATCGGATAATCAAAGCCTTGTTCCTTATAACACCGCCGGCAAGGAAAGTGTTAAAACAGATACAGAATATACGATAACAACGCAGAATATGGGCTTCGGCGCTTATCTGCCCGATTTTAGTTTCTTTATGGACGGCGGCACCGAGTCGTGGGCAAAAAGCAAGGAAAGCGTGACAGGCGCCATAAATGAAGGCGGTAAAACGGTTTTGGGATACAAGCCCGACTTTGCCCTTTTTCAGGAAGTAGACACCGATTCTACGCGTTCGCATCATGTAGATCAGCAAAAACTGCTTGATAAAATTTATTCGGAATATTCGGGCGTTTATGCCGTTAACTACCATTCCGCGTTTTTAATGTATCCGCTTACGAAACCGCACGGCGCTTCCAACAGCGGTATACTTACATACAGCAAATACGGCATAGAAAGTTCGGTTCGCCGCAGTCTGCCCATTTCAACCGGGTTTTCAAAGTTTTTGGACCTTGACCGCTGCTACTCGGTAAGCCGCATAAAAACGGAAAGCGGAAAAGACCTTGTTATATATAACGTTCATACTTCCGCCTACGGCGGCAGCGAAGAAATACGCAAATCACAGATGACGATGCTATTTAACGATATAAAATCGGAATACGAAAAGGGCAACTACTGCATTTGCGGCGGTGACTTTAATCATGATTTTACCGGAACTTCCGCAAAGGAATTAAACGGAGACGACGCCCCGATATACGGTTGGTCCCAGCCGTTCCCCGTACAATATCTGCCCGACTGTATAAAACAGTGCACAAACTACCGTGACGGGCTTAATCCCACCTGCCGCGACACCGGCGATGTTTATAAAAAAGACTCGTATTCGGTAGTGCTTGACGGCTTTCTTGTGACCGATAATATTGAATGTACATATGTGCAGAATATGGATGTTTCCTTTGCTTATTCCGATCACGCGCCGGTTGTAATGAAATTCAAACTGAAAAAGCAATAAATTTTAAATTTGTTCTTGATTTTTAGCCGACTTTCCTTTATAATAGGTAGGTCGCACGGAGATGTCGCCTAGTCCGGTCGAGGGCGCACGATTGGAAATCGTGTAGGACGGAAACGTTCTCGAGAGTTCGAATCTCTCCATCTCCGCCAAAAAGAAATTGCAGGCTTTAGGGTCTGCGATTTCTTTTTTTTATTCGGCGGAGAGATTCGAACAGGACGGTTTTGACATTTGTCAAAATTAGGACCTTCCGGCGGACGGTCCTAAAGTCCGCGTGCGTGCCGACCGTGGCAGCGAGGCGGGCGAATCTCTCCATCTTCGCCAAAAGAAGAGCCGCTTAAACAGCGGCTCTTTCTTTATGCGGATTTTTAGCGTTTGATTTGTTTTTTTAACACTTTTTAATAAAAGCCGTCTGTGCAGGCGGCTTTCTTTACGTATTTGTGTTTTCTTTTATTTGTGTTGCTTCGGATATCAGTAATTGGTCAATTATCGTTGCCAAAGACGTTAAACCGGCAACGATTGCAAAGCAAAAAACCTAACCTGCCGACAGTATGTATCCCATTAGTGTCTTATGTATCATATTGTGCCGATACAAGCGTCTATAATCACCGAGAGCACGATTTCCGCAGAAAGAATGTACAGCGCTTAACAAATGCGCCGCCGTTGCTTGCAATTCTGTTAAAGTTTACACTTATGTTATACTTTTTGTAGACGGTTGTTAAAAATTTATAGAAAGCGGGGTGAAAGAATGAGGGATAAATTATTTAAGCCGGAGACCAAACGCAAACAGACAGAACTTAACATCAACAACCGTCGACTTGCTGGAATAACCGGATATTTTCCTGCAACAGCAAGCGCACTGAATGTTGAATTATAGGAGGTACGCAATGGGAAAGGTATATTTAACGTTACAAGAAAGAGACAATGCTGCAAGAGAACGCATAATAAAGCGAAATTTAGCCGAGATAAAGCACGGCATAGGTTATGAGCGCTTACGCATTAAAACAGGGTATTCTGTACCCACTATATTAAAAGTGGTGAATAGGCCGTTAAAGGCTACGCTGGAGCAGTTATACGCGGTAGCGGACGCGGCAGGTATTAAAGATGTATTCGAAAAATAAAAAAGCCGCCCCCAGAACGGACGGCAGAAAAACCATGAAAGCTGCAGAAAACGCCGGATAACATCGTCAAGTGTGCCGAGCGGACCTCTGCGTAATTCTAAAAAACTGCAAGTATCCGATGATACTTGCAGTTTTTAATCGTTTTATCATTTATTGAAAACGCCGGTAGTGTGGTTCGCGGACTCATCTGCCGTAAAGTAAGGTAATATCCCTTAATATTCCTGCAAGCCACGGGTTAAGGCAGCCGCCGTCTATCCGCCATTTCCAGTTGTTTTCGGTTGTGGCGGGCGTGTTTATCCGACCCGCGGAACCTAGTCCCATTATGTCCGGAAGCGTTAGTATAACCGTGTCGGCAACCGATGCTTCAAGCATTCTGATGGCAGCCCAGTTGAACGCCTCGCCGGTGTTCCCCGTGTACTGTAAAATCCTTTCGGCGGTTTTCGGGTTTTCGTCTTTAAAAGAAATAATCGTGGGATTATCGTGCGTGCCTAAGTACGCCACGCAGTTTTTTGTAAAATTATACGGCAAATACGGGTTTTGGGAGTCGCCGTCAAAACCGAATTGCAGCACCTTCATTCCGGCAAAGCCGGTCGTTTTAAGCAGTTGTCTGACGCCGTCTGTAAGCGTACCGAGGTCCTCCGCCGCCACGGGCAGGGTAGCGCCGTATTCCTTTTCGGCAGCGGCAAAAATTTCCGAGCCGGGCGCTTTCCTCCAAACGCCGTTTGCGGCGGGTTTATCGCCTGCAGGAATGGCAAAAAATTCGTCAAGGCCGCGAAAATGATCTATGCGAACGCGGTCGTATATCTTTACGGCGTGAAGTATTCTGTCCGTCCAAAGGCTGTACGGTCTGCCGCCTTTTTTCATATTATCGTAATTGTAAACGGGGTTTCCCCAAAGCTGACCGTCGGGCGAAAATGCGTCGGGCGGCGTACCTGCCGTTTCGGTAAGAGCGCCGTTTTTATCAAGCATAAAAAATTCGGGGTGCGCCCATACGTCGGCACTGTCGTGCGAGGGGTATATCGGCATATCGCCGAAAAGTTCCACACCGTTAAAGGCGGCGTACGCATGCAGTTTTTCCCATTGCCTGTAAAATATAAACTGCACGAAAAGCGTGTAGGCGATATCTTCCGAATATGCCGCTTTTGCGCTTTCAAGCGCCGCCGGTTCGCGGCTTTTAAGCGGACTTGGAAAATCCGTCCAAGGCACGCCTCCGAAATTCTTTTTTATCGCGCAGAAAAGGGCATAATCCTCTGCCCAAAAGGAATTGGTTTCGGTAAAACTGTCAAAATCCGCTTTAAAATCTTCATACCGAAAACGCGAAAACGCTTTTTTAAGCATATCCTCGCAATAAGGTTTTACTGCGGCGTAGTCCACCTCGTTTACGGTAAAGATTTTATTTGAAAAGTCCTCATTTTTCAAAAGTCCGTCCTCTTTTAAAAGTTCAAGGTCTATAAAAAGGGGATTACCGGCAAAAAAAGAGTCCGACTGATAGGGCGAATTAAAAAAGTCCGCGGGACAAAGGGGCAGAAGCTGCCACACCTTCTGCCCTGCGGACTTTAAGAAATCTATGAATTTGTATGCGCTGTTACCGAGCGTTCCGATTCCCTGATTTGACGGCAGGGAAAATATCGGCATTAAAATACCGCTTTTTCGCATTAAATTTTTACTCCCCGATTCAGTTTCCGCATTCAATGCTTATTTCGTTGAAAATTTTAAGAACGTCGTCGATATTGACGTTTTCTTTTTCTTTTCCCGATTTATCAAGTATAACATTGCCTTTATCCATCATAACAAGGCGGCTGCCGTATTCGGTGGCGTACCTTAAATTATGGGTAACCATAATAGCCGTAAGGGATTTTTCCTTTACTATTTTGTCGGTTACCTGCATTATGGTTTCGGCAGTTTTGGGGTCAAGAGCCGCCGTGTGTTCGTCAAGAATAAGAATATCAATAGGTGTGAGCGTTGCCATAAGCAGCGACACCGCTTGGCGCTGTCCGCCCGAAAGGGCACCCATTTTTACGTTCATTTTATCTTCAAGACCCAGAGAAAGGGAGGAAAGCATTTCTTTAAAAGCGTCTATACGGTGCTTTGAAAGACCGCGGGTAAGACCGTAACGGCGGCCCTTGTTGTCCGCAAGACTCATATTCTCGGCAATGGTCATATTAGAAGCCACGCCCTTTGCGGTATCCTGAAAAACGCGTCCCATACGCGCCGCGCGTATATGTTCGGGCTTAAACGTTATGTCATTGCCGTCAAGAAGAACGGCGCCGCTGTCCGGCAGTATAGAACCTGCAATAAGATTTAAAAGCGTGGTTTTACCGGAGCCGTTGGAGCCGATGACCGAAACAAACTCGCCCGTGTTTACCGAAAAATTGAAATTTGTGAAAACCGTGGTTTCGTTAACGGTGCCCGCGTTGAATTTCTTTTCTATGTTTTTAAGTTCTATCACAGTTTTGAAACCTCGCTTTCGCAAACCGTATCGCGGCGGTGCTTTTTGCGTTTTCCGGTAATTCCGCTGTTTATTATAAGTATTGCCGCAAAGCAGGCGGCGTTCATTATTTTAAGATATGTGCCGTCGGTGTCGATAAGTGTAAAATAGTTAAGGCAAAGCGAATATATAACTGCGCCTACGATTACCGCGGTGGTCGGGCGCACGCGGCGCGCCTTTGAAAAGATAACAAGACCTATTATAACAGACGCCAGAGCCAGAACCACCTTGCCGCTGCCGCAGGTGTTATCATAGTTCATTGTAAACTGCGCGTAGGCCGCGCCCGAAAGCGCCGTAAATCCGTTTGCTATGCAAAGACCGAGTATCTTATAAAATCCGCAGTTTTTGCCGAGCGACGTTACAAGCGTTTCGTTATTGCCCGTGGCGGTAAGCATAAATCCGGTTTTTGTGGCGAAAAACAAATCAAGAATTATTTTTGCCGCTACCGCCGTAACAAGCAGTACCGCCGTTGTGTAAAGTTCGCCCCTTGCCGTGTTGCCGTCGTTAAACAGACCGTTCATACCGTTTGCTATATAGGAAAAGTTGGTTGTTGTGGCGCCCGTTCCCGTAAGTACCTTTGTAAGCGCCAGCGTTACGGAAAGCAGGGCTGTCATAACTATTATGCTTGAAAGCAGTTTGTTAATCTTGAATTTTACGTGCAAAAGACCCGTAAAAAATCCTGCTGCGGCGCCTGCTATGAATCCGCCTAAAAGCGCTGCTATCGGATGTAAATGCGCGCGGTAGATAAGTATAGTGCCTACAACGCCGCCCAAGGGGAAACTTCCGTCCGCCGTCAGATCGGGGAAATCAAGTACCGAGTAGGCAATATACATTCCGAGCGCCAGCACGGCATAGCAAAGACCCAACTGCAAACCGTATACGGTCGTGTTTAAAAACAGCATTTAAGAATTACTCCTTTACGTCTTTAAGCCCGTCAATGCCGGAGGGCACGGAAAGACCGAATTTTTTAAGAACTTCGGAATTGTAGTAGGGATAGGTTTCGTTTTCCATTGTAAGGGGTTTTACTTCGCTTATCTTTTTGCCGGAAAGTATTTCCGCCGCCTGTTTGCCCGCAAGTTCGCCTACCTTTACGTAGTCTATCGAAGCAGAAGCAAGGCAGCCTGCCTTTACCTGTTCGATTTCGCTGCCGAACACGGGTATCTTTGCAGCGTCGGTTTTAACAAGAATGTTCTGCAGTTTGCCAACAACGGTGTTGTCAAGCAGGTTTACCATGCAGTCTATGCCGGAGGCAATAAGCGAATCGGTTTTTGCGTCTATCGTGGTTATATCGGCTACCGTTTCAACCTTTATTTCCATACCCTGGTACTGTTTTGCTTCTTCTTTAAGTGCGGCTATCTGCGCGGCGTCGCTTGATTCCTCGGTAGAGGAAAGCACGCCGATTTTAAGACTTTCCTTGCCCATAAACTTTGTAACAAGGTTAAGCTGAGCCGCAAAGTCGGGGATGTCGCTGGTGCCTGTCATATTTGCGAAGTTTGCAACCTGTGTTGCGTCGGTAACCGCGCAGTAAACGACCGGAATGCCCGAAGGCGTTGCGGCGGTTGCCGCCTGTATTGCAGAGGGGGTTGCTATGGCGATTATTACCTTGGCGCCCTTATTTACAAGTTTGTTTGCCTGCGCCAGTGAGTTTTCGGCAGAGAAATTGCTGTTTACATATTCAATGTTATAGTCGTCAAGATTTATCTGCTCCGCAAGACCCTTTTTAATGCCTTCATAGCAGTTGTTAAGCGAATCGTGCGAACCGAACTGTATAATACCTATTGTGGGTTTAGAGGAAGTTTTGCCGCCGCAAGCGGTAAGTGAAAGGCATACGCCCAAAATCATTATTAAAGATAAAACTATGCTTATTGTTTTTTTCATTTTAATCACTCCGTAAAAATATTTTTTAATTTCTGTATTGCCGGTTCTGCCGGCGGATGTTTTAAAGGTTTTCGTTTCGCCATCGCCATCGTTTTTTCATAATAAACATTAAAATCACCTTTTTAAAATCGGGATTGTTCCCGAATTGAATTTTTATTTTGCAGACAAAAACAAAAAATCCTGTCTCTTCCTAAACAGAAGGGACAAGATCTGAAATCCTGCGGTACCACCCAAATTGGCATAAAGCCCACTCACTGCCTGCATGAAAACAAGCGCTGTACGTTAACGGGTACAAACCGTCGATTACTACTTGAACCCGAAAGTTCTTTCGGTCGCCCTCATAAGTCCATTCACGAAAATCCGCCGTTGCCGCAATTCCACCGCCTGCGACTCTCTTTAAACGCAGATAAACGCTACTACTCTTATTCACAGGTTTATCTTATGCAAGTATACTAACACCGCCAAAACTCTTTGTCAAGAATTTTTTTAAATTTTTTTCGGCGGTATTGCTTTTGGCCGTCCGATGATATATTATATTATGTGAAAATATTGTATGTGACGGGATTCTTGCCGTTGCGAAGCGGAGGTAATATTATATGACCGACTACTTAAAAATGTCAAACGAGGAACTTGAAAAGGAGTACACGGCGGTTCGTGCAGAATACGACGCGTTTGTTGCCAAGGGACTTTCCCTTGATATGACAAGGGGTAAACCCGGTTTTGAAAACACCGAACTTTCGGAAAAATTGCTGACGGCGGTCAGCCGTGAAACGGGATACAAAAACGAAGAGGGGATCGATTGCCGAAATTACGGCGGCATTGAGGGCCTTATAGAAATGCGCAGGCTTTTTGCCGAAATACTTGAGGTAGAGCCTTCGCAGGTGCTTATAGGCGGCAACTCGTCGCTTAATCTTATGTTCGATATAGTTTCCCAGGCGGTAACGCACGGACTCGGCGGTAAACCGATGTACGAATGTAAGGAGAGAAAATTCCTTTGTCCCGTTCCGGGATACGACCGCCATTTTGCGGTGACCGAATATTTCGGCTTTAAACTTATCCCCGTAAAACTTACCGAAAGCGGCCCCGATATGGACGCGGTAGAGGAATACGTAAAAGACGAAACGGTAAAGGGTATCTGGTGCGTTCCTAAGTACACCAACCCCGATGGTTACACCTATTCGGATGAAACCGTACGCCGACTTGCGGCGCTTAAACCCGCAGCAGAAGATTTCCACATTTTCTGGGATAACGCCTACGCCGTTCACGACCTTTACGGCGACGGCGACAAACTGCTCGGAATATATAAGGAATGCGAGAAAAACGGCAACGCCGATATGCCGATACTTTTTGCTTCAACTTCAAAGATAACCTTCCCGGGCGACGGCGTGTCGGCAGTGGCGGCAAGCGAAAAGATTATCGCCATTATCAAAAACCGCATATCTTACCAGACCGTAGGTCCCGATAAAATGAATATGCTGCGCCATGCCCGTTTCCTGCCCGATATGGCGGCGGTAAAGGAGCAGATGAAAAAGCATGCCGAACTTATAAGACCGAAATTTGAAACGGTGCTTTCGGCGTTCGACAGGGAACTTTCCGGCAAGGGCATTGCCGGCTGGACTACGCCGAACGGCGGATATTTCATAAGCCTTTACGTTAAAAAAGGCTGTGCAAAACGCGTTCATGCGCTTTGCAAAGCGGCAGGGCTTTCCCTTACGGCGGCGGGCGCTTCCTATCCTTACGGAAACGATCCGGACGACAGTCACTTAAGAATCGCACCTACGTATCCCTCGCTTGAAAATCTGAAAACGGCGTCGGAAGTGCTTTGCGTTGCGGTAAAACTTGCCGCACTCGAGCAGCTTTGCGGAAAATAAGCGATAAAAAGAAAGATAAAAACGGCGGCTTGTCCTATTGCGGGGGGTTGCCGTTGCTTTTTTATTTGACAAGCAGGCTTCCCGATAGTATAATGAACTATGTTGTATCCGTATAGAACTTAGCAGGTTTTAAGGCTTTTAAACCGTATTTCGCCGTCGGCGGCCGCCGTGCGGGGAACGGTTGCCGTTCGGATGCTCGGAAGTTATTAAATTGGAGGATTGCCAATGAGTTCCAAAAGGGTAGGAAAACCGGTGTTTTTTATCATTTTAGTGCTTATTTTAGCGCTTACTTACACCGCGCTTTTCGGTATTGAAGATTATTACGGCGATACAAGGAAGGTCTACGTCAAAGGCGCCGGCGATATCCGCTGGGGGATCGATATCCGCGGCGGTGTTGAGGCTGTATTTTCGCCCGACAAAAAAGACGTTGATATTACCGAGGACGATATGTCCGCGGCAAAGGCAATAATAGAAACGCGTCTTGTAAACAAAAACATAACCGATTACGAAGTTTTTCCGGACAACCGTAATCATCAGATAATCGTGCGTTTCCCTTGGGCGGCGGATGAAAGCGATTTTGACGCGCAGTCGGCTGTAAAAGAACTCGGCGAAACGGCCCTGCTTACTTTCTGCAGGGACGAGAACAAAGACGACGTTATACTTAAAGGCTCAGAGGATATCGAAAAGGCGACAGCCGGTATCAGCCAGGAGGACGGCAGCAGCATAGTGCAGTTGAAACTTACGGCTTCCGGCAAAGCCAAGTTTGCCACCGCTACCGAGGAACAGACGGGCAAAAAAATATCCATATGGATGGACGATACCGAAATATCCGCCCCGACCGTTAACGAGGCTATCACAACGGGCGAAGCGTACATAAGCGGTATCGGCGACGCCGCGGCGGCAAAGGAACTTGCCGACAAAATAAACGCCGGCTCGCTTCCCTTTGCGCTTACGGTAGACGAGAGCAAACTTCAGATAATTTCTCCTTCTCTCGGTTCGGACGCGCTTGACGTTATGATAATTGCAGGTTCCGTTGCGTTCGGCGTGGTTTGCCTGCTTATGATAATCCGTTACCGCCTGCACGGCGTTATTGCCGCAATTGCGCTTTTGGGCCAGCTTGCCGGTTCAATCGCCTGCATATCGGGCTTTTTCCCCGGCAGTTCAAGTTTCACCCTCACAATCCCCGGTATTGCTGGTATTATACTTTCAATCGGCGTAGGCGTTGACTGTAACGTTATCGCGGCGGAACGCATAAGGGATGAGTTCCGCAGGGGCAAGACCATCGACGGCGCGATTTCGGCAGGCTTTAAGAACAGCCTTTCCGCCGTTATCGACGGTAATATGACCATAGTTATAGTCTCCCTTGTCCTTATGGGCGCGTTCGGAACAAGCGACAATATCCTTACAAAGATACTTTCTCCCGTTATGTCGCTCTTCGGTTCTTCAATAACCGGCTCTATATACTCGTTCGGTTACACACTGCTTATAGGCGTTATATTCAACCTTATAATGGGCGTTGTGGCTTCCAAGTATATGTTAAAGAGCATTTCACAGATAAAGTTTTTAAGAAATCCTGCTTTGTACGGAGGTAAGAAAAATGGCTGATAAAAACATTAACTCCGTAAAAATACTTAAAACCCTGCTTATAATCTATCTTGCCGTTATAGTTGCCGGCACAGCGGTAGCCGCTATATTCGGCGTTTCGCTTGATATAAACTTCAAAGGCGGTACAAGAATTTCTTATTCCTACACCGGCGATATAAAAACTGCCGATGTGGAGTCCGCTGCGAAAGAGGTGCTTGACGGTAAGTTTACCGTAAGCGAAAACACCTCCCTTGCAGGCGATGCAAAAACGGTTACAATATCCCTTGTGGGTAAAAAATCGCTTTCTGCCGAAACGCAGGAAAATCTTATGGCGACTTTGAAAGAAAAATTTGCCGATAATAATATCGAACTTTACGATTCAAACTCCGTAAGTCCTACGGTTGCAGGCACATTTTTCGGTAAAAGTCTTGTTGCGGTGCTTATAACCGCGGCTCTTGTTGTGCTTTATGTGGGCATAAGATTCAGAAAGATAGGCGGCGTTTCCGCAGCGCTTACCGCACTTTGCGCTTTACTGCTTGACCTGCTTGTTACCTTCTTTGCGTGCGTATTCTTCCGCCTGCAGATAGATTCAAACTACATAGCGGTTGTTCTTACCATACTCGGTTATTCGCTTAACGATACGATAGTGGTTTACGACCGTGTGCGTGAAAACAAGAAACTTTATCCCAAACTTACCGTTAGGGAAAATATGGATATGAGTATCAAGGGTGTTATTACAAGAAACATCGTAACTTCCGTAACTACCGTGCTTGCGGTTCTTACAATAGTTGCGGTTTCCGAAATATACGGTCTTGTATCTTTGCGCACATTTGCAATACCCATGGCATTCGGTCTGGCTTCGGGCTGTGTTTCCTCACTTTTCGTGGCAGGACCCCTTTGGGTGCTCTGGCGTGAACACAGAGAGAAAAAAGAAGCAAAGGCAAACTGATGTAAACAGAAAAAAAGCAAAAGATCGGCAGAAACGCGTTCGTTTCTGCCGATTATTTTTTTAATATGCCGTGTTTTATTTTTGAAAGGATGGGGCGAAGCGCCTTTTTCCATACATATCTTGCAGGGTAGAAAAGACGCATAAAGAAGACGTACACACCGTATCTTGCTCCGCTGCAGCCGCAATATCTGCCGTTCCTGAAAAATCCGCTTAACACGCCTACAATATCGGTTTCCTTTACGGTCTCCTTTTCGTAGGTGTTGTCGCCTCTTATAATGTAAACGCCGTTTTTCGGCGTTTTTATTATTCTGTGAAGTATAAGTTTATCGTAAGCCTTTCGCCTGTAAAGCGGCACATCGTGCTTTTTAAGCGGAAAAACGGGCGGTTTTATAACAACAATGTCTTTTCCCTCGCGCAGCATCGGATACATACTTATCCCGCGCGTTCTGCTTGAAAACTCTCCGTTTTCCAAAAGGGCTTTTTCGGCGCCGGCATAATTATCCTTTTTCATTCCGTAATTATATCGCTTGCGCGAAGTTTATCAAGAAATTCATCTACCGTTTTTTCAACTTCCTGTCTTTGCGCGCCTTCAAAATCACGGAGGATACCCTCTATAAGTTCCTCGCGCGAAGCGCCTGTTTTAAGGGATTTAAAAATATAAGCGCCCGTGTCGTTAAGTTTGATATATCCTTTGAATGCCGCGCTGTCGGTCCCTACGGGGACGGCAACAACGGAACCTGCAACGTTATTTATAACAAAATTGTATTTAAGTTTCATAAAAACACCTCTCGTAGATTATATCCCAAAACGCGATGAAAATCAAGAACGCAAAAATTCGACGGTAAATTGCTTTTTTTATCCCACGCTTTCGACCCTTTTTTCACCGGTGCGGCGGTATTATAAAAACGGGTGGTAAGCATGGTAATATATGCGGATATACTCTTTATCGTAAACTTTATAACCGACTATTTTCTTTTAAGACTTACCGGCCTTATTCTGCGGCGCGGATGCAGGCTGCGGAGATTGTTGGCGGCGTCGTTTTTAGGTGCGTTTTTTTCATTTTACATATTTCTGCCGCCGATGCCTGTTTATTTTCACATACCTATTGAAATCCTTCTTTGCGCCGCGCTTACCGCCGCGGCGTTCGGATTTGCAAACCGTGCCGCGTTTGTAAGGGCGACCGCCGCCTGTTTCGGCGTAACTTTTGCTTTCGGCGGCGTTATGACGGCGGTCTGCGGCATATTGAAACCTAAGGGTATGGCGGTAAATAATTCGGTGGCATATTTTAATATTTCGCCGCTTGTGCTTATAACCTCGGCAGCGGCGTTTTATGCTGCGGTGTGGGCGCTGAGGCATTTTTTCGGCAAAAAAAGCCCTTCGGCGGCGGAATGTACCGTAACGCTTTTGCGCGGCGGAAAAAGCGTTGCGCTTAAAGGCTTGCTTGATACGGGCAATTCCGTGCGCGACCCGTTTGACGGGTCGCCCGTAATAACCGTAAACGCCTCTGTGGCAGAGCACGTTTTATGCGGCGAAAAAATACCCGAAAACAAATACCGTACAATACCCTGTAAAACGGTAAACGGAGTGGCTCTGCTTGAGGGATTCAGAATAGACCGCGCCGATGTTTTGTGCGGCGAAAAAGAATACGTTATAAAATCGCCGGTTGTGGCGGTATCGAAGGTAACAATAGCGGAAAACGCGGTGATAATAGATCCGGCGTCGCTTGAATAGGAGCAAATTATATGAGCATTAAAACCCTTATACTTAGAATTCTTGTAAAACTCGGTCTTATCGACCCGATATACTACATAAACGGACCCGAGACCCTTCCGGAGCCGCTTTCGCCCGAAAGGGAGAGAGAACTTGTTGAAAATCCGTGCCAGAAGTCAAGGGAGGAACTTATTGTTCACAATCTTCGCCTGGTGGTTTATATTGCCCGCAAGTTTGATAATTCCGCAACGGGTCTTGAGGACCTTATTTCAATCGGTACGATAGGACTTATAAAAGCGGTCAACACGTTTTGCCCCGACCGTAACATAAAACTTGCTACATATGCTTCGCGTTGTATAGAAAACGAAATACTTATGCATTTAAGAAAAACCTCTTCGCGAAAAAATGAAATTTCAATCGACGAACCGCTTAACATAGACTACGACGGCAACGAACTGCTGCTTTCCGATATACTCGGCAGCGAAAGCGACGACGTAGGCCTGCATATAGAGCAGGAAGACGAAAGATATCTGCTGCAAAGGGTCGTAAAAAGCCTGCCGGGCAGGGAACGGCAGATAATGGAAATGCGCTTCGGTATGAACGGGTACGAGGAATACACGCAAAAGCAGGTGGCGGACGCGCTTGGAATATCGCAGTCCTACATTTCAAGGCTTGAAAAAAGAATAATCGGAAAACTAAAAAAACAAATCGAAAAAGCGGTCTGATTTATTGACAAATCGGTTTTATGGGCATATAATGTATTTGGATTTCAGAGGCGAGGCGAAATTCCTCACCGGTGGTACAGCCCACGAGCCCTTGCTTTACAGGGTGGATTTGGTGTAATTCCAAAGCCGACGGTAGCACGGCAGTTTTATCTGCACGGCGGAAAAGTCCGGATGAAAGAAATCAAGACGCTGATGCGTTTGCGCTTTTGCGCGCCCTCTGAAAAAGGAGGGCGCTTTTTTTGCCTTCCGGAAAGGAAAGATGTATATATGAAAAAACAGAATTTGCGCTCCGTTGCGGTAACGGCGATTTTGGGTGGTCTCGGATTCGTGCTTATGCTGCTTGAATTTCCGATTCCCTTTATACCGGCCTTTATAAAACTTGATTTTTCGGAGATACCGGCGCTTATAGCGGCGTTTGCCTTAGGCCCCGTGTGGGGAATTGCGGTGTGTTTTATAAAAAACCTGCTGCATCTTTTCGCAGGCTCCTCGGCGGGCGTAGGCGAACTTTCAAACTTTATTTTGGGTGCGGTTTTTACCGGCGTTTGCGGATACATATACAAAAGAAACAAAACAAGGAAGGGCGCGCTTATATCTTCCCTTATAGGTGCGGCGGCAATGGCGGCGCTTTCGGTGGTTTCAAACTACTTTATCGTTTATCCTGCATACAGCGTTATTTACGGTCTGTCGATGGACTCAATACTTGCTATGTATAAGGCGATACTGCCCGCTGCCGACACGCTTTTAAAAGCGCTTTTGATATTCAACGTGCCCTTTACGCTTTTTAAAGGTCTTATAGACGCCGCCGTTTGTTTTTTGGTTTATAAAAGACTGTCCCCCATAATTAAAAAACAGGATTGACAAAGGCGAAAAGGCGTGTATAATAAATTTAAACAGAATATTATTTTCCTTATCAAGAGTGGCGGAGGGTACAGGCCCTGTGAAGCCCGGCAACCTGGCAATCGTCAAGGTGCCAAATCCTGCGGAATATCCGAAAGATGAGGTTTGTTTACAAAACCGTCTTTCAACAGGCGGTTTTAATTTTTTAAAAATTCAAGATTTATGTGCTTCGCCGCGGTTTTGGGCGCGGCACAAAAAGGGAGAGAATTATGGCAAGAACACTTTTTACATCCGAATCCGTAACAGAGGGGCATCCCGATAAGGTGTGCGACCGCATTTCCGACGCCGTGCTTGACGCGATATTAAAAGAGGATAAAAACGCGCGCGTTGCCTGCGAAACCTTCTGCACCACGGGTATAATAACGGTAATGGGAGAAATAACCACTACTTCTTACGCCGATATTCCCGCAATAGCAAGAAGGGTACTTTGTGATATCGGCTACAACAGTCCCGACGCCGGATTTAACGGAAATACCTGCGCCGTTGTTACTTCTATTGACGGTCAGTCGCCCGATATCGCAATGGGCGTTGACAAATCGGTTGAATATAAAACGGACGATACCGACAAATATGACCTTCACGGTGCCGGCGACCAGGGTATGATGTTCGGCTATGCCTGCAACGAAACGCCCGAACTTATGCCGCTTCCCGTTTCGCTTGCGCATAAACTTTCAAAAAAACTTACCGATGTGAGAAAATCGGGCGAACTTTCTTATTTAAGACCCGACGGCAAGACTCAGGTGACCGTTCAGTACAACGACGGCGTCCCAGAAAGGATAGAAGCGGTAGTGGTATCGACCCAGCACAAGGAATCGGTTGATATGGACACTCTGCGCCGTGACGTATATGAAAAGATAATAAGACCCACGGTCCCCGAAGAACTGCTTGATAATGATACAAAGATATACATAAATCCCACGGGCAGATTCGTAATAGGCGGCCCCCAGGGCGACACGGGTCTTACCGGCAGAAAAATAATAGTTGATACATACGGCGGCGCGGCGCGCCACGGCGGAGGCGCTTTTTCGGGCAAAGACCCCACAAAGGTAGACCGCAGCGCCGCTTATGCCGCAAGATATGTTGCCAAAAACATTGTGGCGGCAGGACTTGCCGAAAGGTGTGAAGTGCAATTAGCGTATGCCATAGGTGTGGCGCACCCGGTATCCGTAAGAATAGATACTTTCGGTACGGGAAAAATATCCGAAGAAAGAATTGCCGACGCCGTAAACCGTGTGTTTGACCTGCGACCCGCGGCGATTATCGAAAACTTAAAACTTTGCCGTCCGATATACGAAAAGACGACAAATTACGGTCATTTCGGCCGCGACGACGAAGATTTCACATGGGAAAAGACGGATAAGGCAGAAATATTAAAACAGGAACTCAGGTGAATAGTATGTTCAAAATAATAAGCAAAAAACAGTTGAACGAGGCGGTCACTTCATACACGCTTGAAGCACCTTTTGTGGCGCGCAAAGTAAAAGCGGGGCAGTTTGTTATAATCCGCGTAGACGATACGGGCGAGCGCATACCGCTTACCGTGTCCGACTTTGACCGTGAGAAGGGTACCGTTACGATTGTGGTTCAGGCGGTAGGATATACCACCAAAAAATTGGCTGCTCTTAAAGAGGGCGACTTTATAGCCGACGTTGTGGGACCTCTTGGAAAACCGACCGAGTTTGACAACGCGCAAAAGGCGATAGTTATAGGCGGCGGCGTGGGCTGTGCGATTGCATATCCGCAGGCAAAAACGCTGCACGCGCAGGGCGCGGATGTAACCGTTATAGCCGGTTTCCGTTCAAAAGATATAGTTATACTTGAGGAGGAAATGCGCAAGGTAAGCAACAGTTTTTATGTTACAACCGACGACGGCACTTACGGCGAAAAAGGCTTTGTTACCGATGTTCTCGAACGCCTGCTCAAAGCCGATAAATACGACCTTGTAATAGCGATAGGCCCCGTGCCGATGATGAAATTTGTATCGGCGGTTACAAAAAAATACGGCGTTAAAACGATTGTCAGTCTTAACCCCGTTATGATAGACGGCACAGGAATGTGCGGCGGTTGCAGGGTTAAAGTGGGCGGCGAAACAAAGTTTGCCTGCGTTGACGGCCCCGATTTTGACGGTCACCTTGTAGATTTTGACGAACTTATGCGCCGTAATTCATTCTACCGCGAGGAAGAAGAGCATATATGCAGATTGAGAGGTAGCAAAAATGGCTGATATGTCACCTAAAAAAACGGAAATGCCCGTACAGGCGCCCGATGTTAGAAATAAAAACTTCAAGGAGGTAGCGCTCGGCTACATGCCGGAAATGGCGGTAGGCGAGGCAAAACGCTGCCTTAACTGCAAAAACAAGCCCTGTGTTTCGGGCTGTCCCGTTGATATTGATATCCCGAGGTTTATTTCCCATATTGCCGAGGGAGATTTTGAAAACGCATATAAGGTTATATCAGAATCGTCGGCGCTGCCTGCCGTGTGCGGCAGGGTGTGCCCCCAGGAATCCCAGTGCGAGGGCAAATGCGTAAGGGGTATAAAGGGTGAAAGCGTAGGCATAGGCCGCCTTGAACGTTTTGCCGCAGACTGGTATGCCGAAAACTGCAAAGCGGACGCCGAAAAGGCTGAAAGCAACGGCAAAAAGGTTGCGGTTATAGGGTCCGGTCCTTCGGGACTTACCTGCGCGGGCGAACTTGCAAGAAAAGGTTACGATGTTACGGTTTTCGAAGCTTTCCACACCGCGGGCGGCGTGCTTGTTTACGGTATTCCCGAATTCCGTCTGCCCAAAAGTATAGTAAAGCGTGAAATAGACGGTCTTTGCAAAATGGGCGTTAAAATAATGACCGATATGGTAATAGGCAAAGTTCTTTCCGTTGACGAAATAATAGATATGGGATTTGACGCCGTGTTTATAGGCTCCGGCGCGGGGCTTCCCATGTTTATGGGAATAGAGGGC
The DNA here is from genome assembly GCA_934491515.1 of uncultured Eubacteriales bacterium. GTDB lineage: Bacteria > Bacillota > Clostridia > Oscillospirales > Acutalibacteraceae > UBA737. Next base: position 63,798 of record CAKSTF010000002.1, on the reverse strand, counting down.
GAAGACGCCGTAGGCGTTTATTCCGCAAACGAATTTCTTACAAGAATAAACCTTATGAAAGCGTATCTTGACGAATATGATACGCCCATCAAACATTCAAAAAGTGTTGCCGTTGTAGGCGGCGGAAACGTTGCCATGGACGCTGCGCGCTGCGCGAAACGTCTCGGTGCCGAGCATGTGTATATTATATACCGCCGCGGCAGAGAGGAAATGCCGGCAAGAAAAGAAGAGGTTCACCATGCAGAGGAAGAGGGTATAGAGTTTAAACTGCTTTGCAATCCTGTGCGTGTAGTGACCGACGATAAGGGTGCCGTAACGGGCGTTGAGTGTATTAAAATGCAGCTCGGTGAACCCGACGCCTCCGGCCGCCGCAGACCGGTTGAAATAGCAGGTTCCGAATTTGTTATAGATACAGACGCGGTTATTATGGCGCTCGGTACAACGCCGAATCCGCTTATAAGAAGCACTACCGAAGGACTTGAGGCCAATCGCCGCGGCTGCCTTGTTGTGGATGAAAATATGAAAACCACAAAAGAGGGCGTGTACGCCGGCGGCGACGCCGTAACCGGTGCTGCTACGGTAATACTTGCCATGGGTGCCGGCAAAAAGGCCGCGCAGGCAATAGACGAATATTTAGCCAAAAAGTAAGGAAGATAAAGCAATGAGCGATTACAGAATGGAAACTAAATGCGTTCAGGGCGGATATCGCCCCGGAAACGGTCAGCCGCGTCAGATACCCATTGTACAAAGCACAACGTTTAAGTATGACACAAGCGAGGATATGGGTAAACTGTTCGATCTTGAGGCGTCGGGATATTTTTATTCGCGCCTTCAAAACCCCACTAACGACAGCGTAGCCGCCAAAATATGTGAAATGGAAGGCGGAACCGCGGCAATGCTCACCGCATCGGGTCAGGCGGCTTCGTTTTATGCGATTTTCAACATTGCTTCAAACGGCGACCATGTTGTATGCTCCTCCTCAATATACGGTGGTACATACAATCTTTTTGCCGTTACCATGAAACGGATGGGAATAGATTTTACATTTGTTTCTACCGATTGCACGGAAGAGGAACTTGACGCCGCTTTCCGCGATAATACAAAGGCGGTTTTCGGTGAAACGATAGCAAATCCGGCGCTTACCGTGCTGCCTATCGAACTTTTTGCGCGCTGCGCGCACAAGCATGGCGTTCCGCTTATAGTCGACAATACCTTTGCCACCCCCGTAAACTGCCGCCCGTTTGAGTGGGGCGCCGATATAGTTACCCATTCAACCACGAAGTATATGGACGGTCACGGCGCCGCGGTGGGCGGATGCATAGTGGATTCAGGCAAATTTGACTGGACAAAATATCCCGATAAATTCCCGGGACTTTGCACTCCGGACGAAAGTTATCACGGTATAACCTATACCGAAGCGTTCGGGATAGGCGGCGCTTATATAACAAAGGCTACCGCGCAGCTTATGCGCGACCTCGGCGCGATACAGTCTCCGCAAAACGCATTTATTCTTAATCTGGGACTTGAAAGCCTGCATGTAAGAATGAAAAGACATTGCGAAAACGCGCAGGCGGTGGCGGAATTCTTAGCATCGGACGAGCGCGTTTTGTGGGTAAATTATCCGTCGCTTAAAGGAAATAAATATTACGAACGGGCGCAAAAATATCTGCCGTGCGGCAGCTGCGGTGTTGTAAGTTTCGGTATTAAGGGCGGAAGGGCCGCCGCCGAAAAGTTTATGAAATCGCTTAAAATCGCCGCGGTTGAGACCCACGTTGCCGACGCGCGAAGCTGCTGTTTGCACCCTGCTTCAAGCACACACCGCCAGATGAACGATGCCGAACTTGCCGCTGCTGGCGTATCGCCCGATCTTATCCGCCTTTCGTGCGGCATAGAAAGCAGCAAAGACCTTATAGAGGATATAAAAGCGGCGCTCGATTCAATTTAAACCGAACGGAGGGCGTTTTTCTTGCCTATAAAAATACCGAACGATCTGCCGGCGGTAAAAACTCTTGCAGACGAAAATATCTTTGTTATGACCGAAAAGCGCGCCATAACGCAGGATATACGGCCGCTTAAGATACTGCTTTTAAATCTTATGCCGAAGAAGATTGAAACCGAAACCCAGCTTTCAAGACTTCTCGGCAATTCGCCGCTGCAGGTGGATTTTGAATTCATACATACAAAAAGTCATGTTTCCAAAAACACGGCGTCCGAACACCTTTTTGCCTTTTATAAAACCTTTGACGAGGTAAAGGACCGCACCTTTGACGGAATGATAATAACCGGCGCACCGGTTGAAAATATGCCCTTTTGCGAGGTAGAATACTGGGACGAACTTTGCCGTATAATGGAATGGACCAAAACGAACGTGCACAGCACACTTCATATTTGCTGGGGCGCGCAGGCGGGACTTTATTATCATTACGGAATAGAAAAACAGCAGCTGCCTGAAAAACTTTTCGGCATTTTTCCGCACAGGGTAGAGTACAGGAATTCCATTCTTTTCCGCGGTTTTGACGATGTGTTTATGGTACCGCAGTCGCGGCATACAACCGTAAAAAGAGAGGATATAGAAAAGGTAAGCGAACTTAAAATACTCGCGTCCGGCGAACGCTGCGGTGTTTATGCAGTAACCGCCGATAAGGGTAGGCAGATATTTATAACGGGTCACAGCGAATACGACTCCGACACGTTAAAACATGAATATCTGCGCGACCGCGCCGCGGGACTTCGCATAAAAGTGCCGGAAAACTATTTCCCCGACGATGACCCCGAAAAACAGCCGATAGTTACCTGGCGTTCAAACGCAAATCTGCTGTTTTCAAATTGGCTTAACTATTTTGTTTATCAAACAACGCCGTATGATATAACAGAAATTAAAAAATAATAGAAAATCAAATTTCCGCTTTAGGGCTTAGCGTTTTTAACTTGACTTTTACCGCCGCAGGCGGTATAATACCAATCGGCGCAAGCCTTAAAAACGGAAAATTTGCGGATATGGCGGAATTGGCAGACGCGCTAGATTCAGGTTCTAGTCGGGGCAACTCGGTGCAGGTTCAACTCCTGTTATCCGCACCAAAAAATCGGCGAGTATCTTATGATGCTTGCCGATTTTGCTTTTTTCACTCTTTGCCATTCACCATTTTCTGCTGAAAGACCTGCCGATTAGGGAAACGGACAACAAAAAACAGTATCCTGCCGCTTTTACGGCAGGATATTTTTTTATTTTTATGACTTTCGGGTAAAATAACAGAAAATATCCGGAGGTAGAAAAGGTGGAAGGAAGAGTTATTACGGCAGATGTAATTGCCCGATTTAAGGAATACCTGATTTTAGAGGAGAGAAGCAAAGCAACGGTTGAAAAATATATCCGTGATGTTTGGGCGTTTGCAAAGTTTTCGGGCGGCTCGGCAATAACAAAAGAAAGCGTTATTGCATATAAAAAACATCTGCAGGAAAATTATGCCGTTCGGAGCGTTAATTCTATGCTTGCAAGTATAAACAGTTTATTTTCTTTTTTAGGCTGGCACGATTTAAGGGTGAAATCTTTAAAACTGCAGCAGCAGGTCTTTTGCCCCGAGGAAAAGGAACTGACAAAAGCAGAATACGCGCGGCTTTGCAGAACCGCCGAACGCAAGCACAACGAACGGCTTAATCTTATTTTACAAACGATTTGCGGCACAGGTATCCGCGTCAGCGAACTGCAATTTATTACCGTTGAGGCAGCAAGGTGTGGTGAAGCAATCGTAAACTGCAAAGCAAAGACACGGTCGGTGTTTATCGTAAAGGAATTAAAACAAAAATTGCTCCGCTATGCAGCAGAGCAAAATATTAAAAGCGGTATGATTTTTGTGACGAGGACTGGCAAGCCGATAAGCCGCACGAACATTTGGCGTGAGATGAAAGCCTTGTGCGAAGAGGCAAATGTAAATCCCGGGAAGGTGTTTCCGCATAATCTGCGCCACCTGTTCGCCCGTGTGTTTTACGGTATTGAAAAAGATATTGCAAAACTTGCGGATATTCTCGGTCACTCAAGCATAAATACCACAAGAATTTATATCATCTCAACAGGCACGGAACACCGCAAAAGAATGGAAAATATGCGGCTTATAATATAAAAAAGCCACCCGAATCGGCGGCAGAAACATAATCAATATTATGTTGCAGCAAAAGCAAAAAAACGCATAAAACTACATAATTTTACAGTAATTATATCACGATATTCTTCGGTTGTAAAGAATCTCCGGAATAAAAAATCTATTTAAATACTAAAAAGCGCAAGGATAACAAGCCCTTTTATTTTTTGTTTTAAAAGGGTTTGGATTGTTATACCTGTTTTTTATATTCCGGACATTTAAACTTTAATTCTTTAATTTAAACTGCAACATAATATTGATTATGTTGCGTATATATTTATCTGTCGGCGGAAATTTTTTGCTCTGCATTTCACTCCGCAAAAATTACATTTCGCGAAAAAGGACAAATTTACGCCCGAATTTATATTATTATATATCATCATATAATGGTGTATGCTCGGCTTTTTAAGTGTGATACAGCAGATATGTAATACATTTAAAAGGCCTTGAAGAAAAGAGGCGACAAACAAAACTTTTTAGGAGGGCAAAATGAAGACGTATATTTCTTCTGTAATCACAACGCAATTATCGTTGCTGACCTTAATTGTGCTGATAACAAAAAACAAAGTTTTGCCCAAAAATAAAAAGTCGAGGATCATACTTGCGGCGGCGCTGATAATGACCTGTGCTTTCGCGGAGTTTACGGCCGTTATGCTTGAGGAGTTTGCGGTGCGGTTAAGACCCGTAAGCATTATTGCAAAATATCTGGAATTTTGCCTGGCACCGACAATTGCGATTGTATTTGTTACCGCTTTTTATCCGATAAAATACAAGACGGCTGTATTTATTCCGAATATCGTTCATATTGTTTTAGAAACGCTGTCGCTGTTTTTCGGATTTGTGTTTTACATAGACGAAAAGAACGTTTATCACAGCGGCAGGGCGTACTGGATTTATTTTCTGTTTGTATTTTTAAGTATTATTTATCTTGTCTATACGGTGGCAAAAGACGGCGCGCATTTTCAGAACCGAAACGGTATTTCTTTGCTGATGATTTTAGGATTTGTTTCGGTAAGCGTTGTGTTTTATATTATAGACAGCGACGTAAGAATCGTATGGCTTACTGTGGCGATAGGTATGATACTGTTTTATATTTATTACTGCAACATGGTCTATCAATTGGACGCGCTTACGGAACTTTTAAACCGCAGGGCGTTTGAGGTGTTAAAAACATCGCTTAACAAAAAGGCATATATTATTGTTCTTGATGTGGACAACTTTAAAGGCATTAACGACAGGATGGGCCACACCGTAGGCGATGTATGTTTAAAGAGCGTGGCGACCGTGATAAGAAAGGTGTACGGAAAGCACGGGCTTTGTTACAGGGTAGGCGGAGATGAATTCTGCGTTGTTATAGACAGGGAAATAGACCCCTGCAAAATAAAGGACCTGAATAACAGGTTAAAAGAACAGCTCGCATTAGAGAGCAACTGCCATCTTGTAATGCCGTCGATAGCGATAGGATACGCGTTCTACGAACCCGAAAAAACAAAAATTTACGATGTGATAAAAGAGGCAGACCGCCGGATGTATTCTGATAAAACTTACAAAAAGTCTGCAAAAACAACCTGAATTTAAATATTAAAATATCGGCAAACCTGACGAAAGCCAGGGACGCAAAGTTTAGTGTCTAACCGGAATATTCCGTATGATTGACTGACCGCACATTTTTAAGTGCGGTCGGTTTTTTATTTGTGAGGTGATTTTTTGAACTGCGTTTTAAGGGAAGAAAAGAAATTTTTGATAAGTGCCGATGAATTTATTTCACTTTCGCACAATCTTGAAAACATAATGTTGCCCGATCCGCATAACGGCACGCACGGTTATACTATCCGTTCGCTTTATTTTGATACCGTTTATGACGGCGATTATTTTGAAAAGCAGGCGGGAATTGAACTGCGGCGTAAAATCAGGTTGCGCTGCTACGACCCGACAGCCGATTATGCAATGCTTGAAATGAAGCAGAAACAGGGTGTAAGCCAGCTTAAAAGGTCGCTTAAACTAAAGCGCAGGGACGCCGTTTTGCTGACAACGGGCGATTACTCGCCGCTGCTTTCTTATAAAGAACCTTTTGCTGCGGAATGTTATGCCCTTATGCATACAAGGTGTTACAGACCGAAAACCATTGTGGAATATAACCGCAAGGCGTACATTGCAAAGGAAAACAAAATAAGGGTGACTTTTGACAACCGCATTGTTTCCACGGAAAGCTGCTTTGATTTGTTCAGCCGAAAACTTAATATGAATCCGGTGCTTGACCCGTACAACGTGGTGCTTGAAGTAAAATTCAACGGTTTTTTGCTTGAGTATATAAAACGGTTGATAAACCCGATTGACAGAAGCGAACTTTCGGTAAGCAAATATGTGCTTGCCCGCCAAAACGGTTATCAGACAAAATTATAGGAGAAAAGAAATATGAGAGAGAAAATTTACAGCCTTTTTACCAACCCCAGCGATATGACGTGGCAGCAGATTCTGATGAATATATCCGCCGCGGCAGTGCTTGGAACGTTCATATTTATTTCATACTGCATATCCCACAGGGGCACGATATACAGCAAAAAATTCAACGCTTCGCTTGTTATTTTAACAGTGCTTACCGGCACGGTAATGACCGTTATCGGAAATAATATTGCTTTATCGCTGGGTATGGTGGGCGCACTGTCTATTGTACGTTTCCGTACCGCCATAAAGGATTCGCGCGACACCGTGTACATATTCTGGGCAATTATAATCGGCATTTGCTGCGGTGTGGGTGATTATCTTGTGGCGTCGGTCGGAAGTGCGGTTACATTTGTTGCCATACTGATTCTCGGCTGCATAAAAAGTGATAACAGAATGCTTTTAATTGTGCGTGCAGCCCGATTAAAGGAACCGATGATAAAATCGCAGGTGTACAAACTATTTTCCGGTAAAGCGAAACTAAGGGTGGAGAATACCGCGCCCGACACGGTGGAACTGATTTACGAACTAACGCAAAAAACCGTTAAAAAAGCGGAAAAGAGCGAACCGAATATTATAGACAGCATTTACAGGCTTGAAAATATAGAGTATGTAAATCTGGTAATGCAAAACGATGAAATATCCAACTGACGGAGGATATCTGTATGAAATATAAATCCATAGGGGCAATCGCGTGCGCCGCGGTGTTGATTGTAAGCATAGTAAACTGGAGTTCTCTGTTCGGGAAAACAACGGAAAAGCGTTATCATCAGCATTTATCGGCGGCGGTAAAGCAAGAATGCGGACAGACCCACAACGACGGCGCGTTTTGCACCCATCTGCCGCTTATTTGCATAGACACGGGCGGCATTGAAATCCCGGGAAAAGGAAAAACCGATGAAAACGGCGAAAATCCGTATTTTACCGTTACGCCCGACGGGGAAGACAGGATCACCGCTTCAATGCAGGTGATGGATTCCGAAACCAAGTACAATCACGCGGCGGATACGCCTTCCGTTTCAAGCGATATTGTTATCCATGCGCGCGGCAACAGTTCAAGATTTTTCGAGAAATCGGGATACCGTATTAAACTTATCGACAAAGACGGGAACAACAATCCGCAATCGCTGCTCGGAATGGATACGCACCACGACTGGGTGCTGCACGGGCCTTATCTTGATAAGACCCTTGTACGCAATTATATGATGTACAACATAACGGGCGAGATTATGGACTACTCCCCGAACGTGCGGTTCTGCGAGGTTATTATAAACGGCAGTTACGAGGGCGTGTATGTGCTGACCGAGTTGATAACCGCCGGCAAAGACGGGGCAAGGCTTGATATGTCGGTAGATGTTAAGGACAACACCTACACGGGATATCTTTTAAGGCTGGACCGCAACAATGAAATTGAAAGTGACCGGGCAAACAATCTTACCGCTTATACTTTAAGAATGGACACGGACTTAAAGTTAGAAGTGGAGTACCCGGGTCCCGAAAAGTTAAACGACGCGCTTAGAAGAACAATAGAAATCGATTTTTCGCGTTTTGAAAAGGCGCTTTATTCGTACGATTTTAATAATAAAAAATACGGGTATAAGAATTATATAGACGTTGACTCTTTTGCGGCATATTTCATAATCCACGAACTTGTGGTGAATTATGACGCAGGTTCCTATTCGACCTATCTTTACAAAGACACAAGCGGCAAATTAAAATTATGCGTTTGGGACTTTAACAACGCCTGCGATAATTATCAGGAACGCACCATTATGGAAGTGCAGCATTTTGAAATTCAGAATAAATTATGGTTCGGAATGCTTATGAAGGACGAAGATTTTGTAAACAGGGTTATAAAAATGTATAAAAATCTTCGCAAAACCGTTTTCAGCGACGAATATTTAGAAGGGTATATCGACGGGGTAATAGAATATTTGGGCCCTGCGGTAGAAAGAAACAACAAGCGGTGGGCGTCCTCTTTTGCCGATGATACGCTGCTTTACCCTGAAAACCGAAATCTTCATTCGTACGACGAGGCGGTAACGCAATTAAAAACTTTTTTTGCGGAGCGCACCGCATGGCTTGACGAAAATATCGAAACGCTTAAGCAGTACTCCGCCTCTTCTAAAATAAAAAAATATACCGAAGTAACCGATTAAGAAAGGAGCGCCTATGAAAAAATTTATCATAGTTGTTTTATGCATTGCGCTTTTGCTTGTCGGGATAGACGCAGCCTATTACCGCTTTGGATTTTACATTGATTTAAACCCTAAAAAACAGGCGGAAACGTTTGTAAAAACAGAAGGGGATAAAATTCTGCTTGACAGCGGAAAAGGGTACGCCGAATTTGAAATAAGGGGCGTAAACCTCGGCTCGGGCGAGCCGGGCGAATGGGCTACGGACTTTAGTATTGATAAAGAAACATACAAGCGGTGGTTTAAGTACATAAAGGAAATGGGCGCAAACACCGTGCGTGTTTATACTATACAAAACGATACCTTTTATAACGCTTTTTACGAATATAACTTAAATAACCCCGACCCGCTTTATATGATTCACGGAGTTTGGGTGAACGATTATGTGCAGAATTCGCACAGGGACGCATACGACAGCGATTTTTACAACACCTTTTCCCGCAACTGCATTACCATGATAGACGTTATTCACGGAAAGAAAAAACTGTCGCTCGGCCGTGTGGCAAGCGCGGGGCACGGTACCTACCGCAAGGACGTTTCAAAGTGGGTGATAGGGTATATTCTCGGCGTAGAGTGGGAGGACATTACGGTAGCCTATACCGATGAAAGTTATAAGGAAAAGGCGGAATACACCTCCTTTAAGGGCGAGTTTCTTTACACCGACGAAAACGCCTCGGTTTTTGAAACGCTGCTTTGTAAAATAGGAAACCATATTGTCGACTATGAAACAAAGCGTTATAAAACGCAAAAACTTATCGCTTTTTCAAACTGGCCTACCACTGACCCGTTTGAGTATCCCGAATCGGTTCAAAAACTGTATATGAAATGCGCTTATGTGGATGTTGAACACATTAAAACCACCGATAAACTGCTTACGGGGCAGTTTGCCTCCTACCACGTTTATCCGTATTACCCCGACTATCTTAACTGGACGGACGACTGGACCTTTTCGGGTCTTGCGGACAAAACGCCGTTTTATGACGGCGAAGAACTTAACACCTACCGCGCGTATCTGAGTATGCTTACCGCCCACCACACGATGCCGGTAGTGATATCGGAGTTCGGCGTTTCCACGGGCAGGGGAATGGCGCACCGCGACCTTAATACAAACCGAAATCAGGGTAATATGTCGGAAAAAGATCAGGGAGAGGCGCTTGTTCGGTGTTATAACGATATTATGGCGGCAGGTTGTGCCGGCTCCTGCGTTTTTTCGTGGCAGGACGAATGGTTTAAACGCACCTGGAACACCATGTATGCCGTTAATCTTACGCGCAATCCGTATTGGTCAGATTACCAGACAAATGAACAATACTTCGGACTTCTCTCCTTTGACCCGGGCGAAAAAGAATCCGTTTGCTATGTAGACGGCGACGTTTCCGAATGGTCGGACGTAAACCCTACGGCACAAGCGGGAGAAATGTCATTAAGCATACGCTATGATGAAAAGTTTGTTTATTTTCTTATAAACAAGAAGAATCTTGATTTTGAAAACGATAAAATTTATATCCCTATTGATACAACGCCCAAGTCGGGCAGTAATTACTGCAAAAATTTCGGTTTGAAGTTCGATAAAGCGGCGGATTTTGTTCTTGTAATAAACGGAAAAGACAACAGCCGCCTTATGGTACAGGAAAGGTACGAAGTTTTAAGGTCTACCTATTCTCAGAATCTTAAGGGGTTTGACACCTATCTTGTTGATAATGTTCCCGATAAAAACTCTTCGGAATTTGTAAACATAGATATGATTCTTGAAATTTTTAACGTAACGGAGGAAGAAAGGAAGAAAACCCTCCTGAATTTCGGCGATCCGTCCTTTGAAACAGGCAAACTTAAATACGGCAACGCAAATCCGGAGTCGCCGGAATTCGATTCTCTTGCGGATTTTGCGTGCAGCGGAGATTTTATTGAGATAAAACTTCCCTGGCAGATACTTAATTTTTCCGACCCTTCAAAGATGGAAATTCTGGACGATTATTACAGCGGAAATTACGGAATCAAATATATAAATATAAATAAAATGAACATCGGCATTATGTCAGAAGGAAGCGGCAGGTGCAGTCTTTCTTCATATAAACTGAAGGGCCGGGGCAATAAAGTAACCTATCATGAAAGGCTTAAAAGTTCCTATTACATACTGCAAAGCCTTTGGAACGGGGAGGCGGCACCGTGAGAGTGGAAATAATGCTTTACGTCTACCTGTTTGTATGCACTGCAATGATAGGTTTTAATATAGCGGCAGCGCTGCTGTTCAGGGCAAGCGAACGAAAAACGGAAAAAGTAAGCAGAAATCTGCGATACCGTGTGCTTGTAAGACTGAAAGAAGCGGAAAACGGCGCGCCGACAGATAAAAAACACAAGGCAAACTTAAGCCGAAAACTGCGCAGGGTCGGCAATATGGCGGCGTTTGATAAAATGCTGGAGGCGGAGTACGCAAATCATCCGCAGGAAATACGAAACTATTTAAAAAGTATCGACGATGTGTTTATATCGCTTATGGCGTATTATGCAAAGCGCAACAAAACAGAGGCGGCGTATTTTCCGTATATTTTAAAAAAATACCGCGTGATTGCGCACCGTTCATTTGAAAGCCTTAAAGGGGCGCTGCTTGAACTTTTATACGAACCGAACATTTATTGCCGTGAAAACGCAATGCAGGCGCTTTATACCACCGGAGACGTTGACTGTGTTTTTAAGGCGGTAAAAATAATTGACAAAAGCGATCTGTTTTTTCACAGAAAACTTTTGTCGGACGGACTGCTCAATTTTGCCGGCAGCGGCAATGCATTGAGCGAAAGATTTATCGGCGGATTTTTTGATTTTTCGGTCGACACACAGGTGGCTTTGCTGGATTTTCTGCGCTTTTCGGGCGGCGAATATCGGGAATTTGCATTTTCCCTTTTACAAAACGAGAATGCGGACGATGAAGTACGTTATGCCGCAATACGGTATCTCGGCAAATATCGTTTTGAAAGGGCCTATGAAACACTCTGCCGTTTTGCTGCGGAAAATTCGGAAAAGAAGTGGGAGTATGCCGCCGTCGCTTCAACGGCTCTCGGTTCGTACCCCGGCGATAACACGGTAGACATACTTAAAAGAAATCTGTACAGCAGAAAATGGTATATACGGCTTAATTCCGCGTTAAGTTTAAAAAATTTAGGTATTACGTACCCCGAACTTACCGATATTATCGACGGAAACGACCGTTATGCCGCAGAGATAACGCGTTACTGTCTGCAGCGCGACAACAAGGAAGAAAAGGAGGCAATTTATATATGATAGAAACGCTTGACATATTTTTAAAAATCGTAGGCGTGTTTTTTATCGTTTATATGATAGGGTATTCCACATTTCTTTTTCTTTCGGTGCTGGTGGGTTCTTCGGAACTTTACAAAACGTACAGACGCAAGCGGCTTAAGAATTTTTTCCCGAACGACTATTTTGTGCCTATTACCATTGTGGTGCCGGCATATAACGAAGAAGTAACCGTAGTGGAAACGGTAAAGTCCCTGCTGGAACTTGATTACCGTTCTTATGAAATCATCGTGGTGGACGACGGTTCGCGTGATGAAACGGCCAAAAAAGTTATCGACGCGTTTTCCATGCACCGCGTATCGCGCCCGATACGCAGGCAGATTAAATGTCAGCCCGAGGAATTTATTTTTGAAACAAGAGAAACGCGCGTGCCGCTTACCGTTATCAGAAAGAAAAACGGCGGAAAAGCAGACGCGCTTAATATGGGTATCAACGCCGCAAATTATCCTTATTTTATCTGTATGGACGCAGATTCGGTATTGCAGTACGACTCCCTTAAAAACATTTCTCAACCGATACTTGAAAAACCGAATGTTGTTGCGGTAGGGGGTCTGATTCGTCTTTCAAACGATGTGGAACTTGAAAATTGCAGGGTAAAAAAATATCGCCTTCCAAAAAACATTCTTGCCTGTATGCAGGTGCTGGAGTATGACAGGTCGTTTCTTGCTTCAAGAATTATGTTTGATAAATTCAACGGTTCGCTTATAATATCGGGCGCGTTCGGACTTTTTAAAAAAGATGTTGTAATAGCCACGGGCGGCTACAACAACAAGACTATGGGCGAGGATATGGAACTTGTTGTAAAACTGCACGAGTACTGCACGGACAATAATATGAAATACAGCATTTGCTATGCTACGGACGCCGTTTGCTGGACGCAGGCTCCGGAAAAACTGCGAGACCTTAAAAAGCAGCGAAAGCGATGGCATCTCGGGTTGTTTCAAAGTATGGTAAAGCACCGTAAAATACTTTTCAATCCAAAATTCGGTGCGGTGGGATACATTTCTTATTTATACTTTCTTATCTACGAACTGCTTTCGCCGTTTATTGAGATATTCGGTGTGTTTACTATGATTCTGGCGTTTGCAATCGACCTTATCAACGTTCCTTTTATGGTCTTGTTTTTCCTTATTTATGCGGTGTTCGGAAGTGTGCTGTCACTTACGGCGTTTTTCTCAAGGATATACACATCGGACCTTACGGTTACGTTCAAAGACGCCGCCAAAGCATGCCTTTTATGTCTTTTTGAAATCACCTGTCTAAGATTTGTTCTGGCATGGGCAAGGGCAACCGCATTTTTCGGCTACCGCAAAAAGAAACTGCAATGGGGCCGTATTGAACGCAAAAAAATAAACTTTAAATAACTGGAGAAGATTTTATGCAGCTTAAAGATATACGAACCGCGCTGTTCGGATTTAACAAAAACGATGTATGCGAATATATTTCGCACCTGAATTCCGTTTATGAAGAAAAGGAACGGAAAAAAGGTCTGGAACAAGCGGAACTGCTTGAAGAACTCAGCCTTAAAAACGAAAATTTAAGTAACGACGCTTCAAGGCTAAGTCAGGAAAATACCGAACTTAAAAGAGTAAACGACGAACTGCGGAAAAAGATTGACGCGTTCGAGTGCGAGTCCGATGAACTGAAAAATAAGATCAAGAAAATCTGCGGCACAATTGCAGCGGCACTTGAGGAAGTTAAATCCCAACTGAATCCGGCGGAAAAAGAAATTGAAAATTTGTTTTTGGGGCAGGAAAATGAAAACGAAGAAATCACAGAAGAAAACAAAGATAAAAATCAACCTTTGGCCGTTTAAAGCGGCGTGTAAAAGCGTTTGTTTTTTTGCCGCAGCGGTATTGCTTTGTTTGCGGGTGTCAGCCGCAGTTTATACATCGGCAGATGATTCCGGCGATGCACAAACAGTATATGTTGCCGGAAATCCGGATTGTTTTCCGCTTGAGTATTACAGTCGGGAAGAAAAAACGTTCCGCGGTGCAATTCCGGATATGCTGAAAGCGGTTTCCGAAAAAACGGGCGTTTCATTTACCTATATTTCCGCTTCGCAGGAAAACCGGCAGAAAGAACTGTCCCGGAACAATCAGGTCGAGCTGGTAACGGCGCTTTCTGTCGGCGGGGAAGAGTGTAAAGTATCGGAAATTTTCCCGATTTTAGAAGTTTCCGATAAAGGGGAAACTGAAATTTACGGTATCGGATTTACAGAGATTGCATCGGCGGAACTTAAAGAAAAACTTAAAAGCGCTTTTTCGGAAATATCCGAAAAGGAAAAAATGGGATTATTGCTTGCCAACGCGCAGCGTGACCCTGAAATTGAAAACAAAAACCGCACAATAAGAATAATTCTTATTTCTGCCGCGGCTCTGTTTGCAGCCGTCGGAGTTTTTGCGGCAATAGTGCTGCATAAAACAAAGCGTGCCAAAAGCGACACAATGGTTGACGAACTGACAGGCGTAGGTAACGCCAAATACTATACTTATGTTTTTGATCAGCTTCTGTCGCGCCAGTCAAGAAATCTTTATGCGGTTATATATATTGCGGCGGACAATGTAAAGATTACCGCCGAACACGGCGAAAAGGCAATTCCGGAGATTGAAAAGTATGCCGCGGCGCGGCTTAATTCCCAAGTTGCTTCCGCAGAATATCTGGCAAGGGCTGGGGGAGGCATTTTTGTGCTGCTTATCCAGGCGCCCAACGAAAGCGAATGTGTGAACAGAACGCAGACCATTGTAAACGGTTTGAACCGTTACATACGGGAAATTTACCCCGACACTTCAAATCTGTTCAGGGCAGGAATATCGCGTCTGTGCGATCATCCGGACTGTAATGCCGAAACCGCCTTTTATAACGCAAAGCAGGGCTATCTTGCAACCGGCAGGGGCGGCAATTCCGTAAGCGTAACAAACGGCAGTTCATTAGCGAAAAGCAAAAAGCGTGAAAAACTGCGCAGGGCGATAGCAAAAGCGGTGGCAAACGGTGAATTCAGGGTGTATTTTCAGTTAATTACGGAGAACAAAACAGGGAAATTCTGCGGCGCTGAGGTGTTATCGCGTTGGCAGAATCCGGAATACGGCGTGCTGCGGCCGAATGAATACATTGAACTTTTAAAAGAAACGGGACAGATAATCGTTCACGATTATAAAATATTTTCAGCAGTGTGCAGGCAGCTTGAAGCGTGGTCTGCAGAGCCTTACAACAAACTTTTTGTAACCTGTAATTTTACAAGGATCTCTCTCGGTCAGACCGACTTTTTTGAACACATAAACGAAATTTCATCAAATTTTAAATTTGATCACAGCCGCCTTGTGATTGAAGTTACGGAGGATTCGATTACAGAAAACTCGAAAGTGATTTCGGAAAATATCCGCCGCTGCCGCGAAACCGGGTTCAGAATAGCCATTGACGATATGGGCGCAGGTTTTTCCTCTTTTGCGGATCTTTACGATAACGATATAGATATGGTAAAAATAAGCGGTGAGTTTATCGGGCAATGTACCTCCGAACGCCGCAGAACAATGCTTTCCGACATCGCATTGCTTGTGCACCATTCGGGCGCAAAGATTTTGTGTGAGGGCGTGGAAAATTCACAGCAGGCGGAGTTCCTTGATAATATAGGCTGCGATATGATGCAGGGCTTTTATTTTTCAAAAATTCTTCCGAGTGTGGAGTGCCAGAAATTCCTTGCTCCCGAAAAGATTTGCGAAAAGCCGATGTACGGTAACAAATAAGGCTAAAAAATCCGAGCCCTTTTGGGCTCGGATTTTAATTTTTTACTTTATGGGTATTGTCCGTCGTTAAAATTTTATTGCTGGTGGTGCCGACCTTACCAGGTCAGTGAAAACTCTACCAGTTCCGGCGTTTCAGGTCTGCTGATTAAAGGTTCTTTTTTATCCGCTTTTGAAAGTTGTTTTGTTTTCTCGGCGGTCAGTGTAAAATCAAACAGTTCGAAATTCTCTTTAATATGCGCAGATTGTCCGCTTCTCGGAATAACGGCAATGCCTTTTTGTGTCAGAAAACGCAGCAGTATCTGCACCGGAGTTTTTTTGTATTTTTCGCTAAGAGCAAGCACGGTAGGCTCTTTAAACATTTCGTTGCGGTTGCCTTGCCCCAGCGGTGCGTAAGCCATGTGCGCTACCTGTTTTTTATCCATCCAACCCCGTTCGGTGCTGCGCTGACAGTAAAGATTGGTTTCAATTTGATTGACCGCGGCAACCGCCTCGGTGCAGGTTGCTCCGCCGAGCATAAAAGTACCGAAGCCGACAAGTGGCATCCTAACGCCGTTATTCAAAGTTAAATATTCCATTACTTTGTCCTCCGTTTTTATGTTGCACAGACACCCGCTCCATGCTATAATCATTGTAACAAGTTCGAGTAACACGAAGTCAAGTGTCGTTTTATATTTTTTGGAGGCTGCAATGTACTATACAATAAAACAGATGGCAGAGATGTTTGATGTGACGGAGCACACACTGCGTTTTTACACGGATGAAGGTCTATTGCCCTGTGAACGGGACGGCGGCAACCACCGGGTGTTCAATGAAGAATCCGTCAACTGGATGCAGGGCATAAAATGTCTGAAAGGCTGCGGTGCGTCCATCGAGGACATCAGGGAGTATTGCCGACTCTGTTTGCTGGAAGAATCGGGGGAAAATCTCCGTGCAAGGTATGCTATCATTTGCAGACAGCGGGATGAGGCGTATAAGCGTTTGGAGGAAGCAAAATCCACCGCAAAATATATGGATGACAAGGTTGCGCATTACGAAGCGATTCTTGCAGGTCTTGCGCCTGACGATACCAATCCGAGAAATTGGACAGATGAGAACAGACCAAAACATTGAATAAGGCCAATTGAATGAGCAACCGCCACGAAGAAATTCGTGGCGGTGTTTTGTCAGGGCATACAGAGATGGATTTTTTCACTATGGTATGGTAATAATTCCGACAATGCAAAGGTGCGATGCCAAAAGCAATGCAAAATATGCGGCACAAAATTACTGCGAAATTTTTCTGACATCAGGCTATGGGCAAACCTATGAAATGGATATTGAGGCTTATGCCGCAGGTTATATGAACGATAAAAATTACCGCAGTGAAATTTGGATACCGATAGTCAAAAAATAAAATTATATGGTTGTTGCTCAAAAGTAAGATTATAGGAATACTTATCGAATTTTGTACCACTGTAAACAAAAAAATATGATTTTTTGGAAAGTGGCGGAGCAACACCTAAAACAGTGTAAAAAATGACCGAAAGCAGAGAGTAAACTCTGCTTTCGGTCAAACTTTTGGTCGGGGTGACAGGGCTCGAACCTGCGACATCCAGTTCCCAAAACTGGCGCGCTACCAACTGCGCTACACCCCGAAGTATTCGGTATATGTTAGATACTATGCGTTTACAGCGCCGTTACGGCGATGTTTTTTCTACAATGTCTGGCGGACAAGGCAGGCTTTTTTCAATTCGCTTGTTCGCTGCACAGAAGCAACGCTAAAATTATATTATAAATTATCTGCAAAGTCAATCCTGTAAAATAAGCAAAAGCCCCTCGTTCGGAGGGACTTTTAAAATTTAAAAATGCGTTAGAAGGAACAAAGCGGTCAAAGGCACGGTTGTACCGTCGGCTGCTTACGTTCTGCTTTTTGTTTTGCCGAAAACAAAAAACGGACAAAACTTTTAAAGCACAAATTATTTTTAGACAACAAAACAGCAGTATGCGTTAAACCGGACTTGCATACTGTCAACTAATAACATCTTCTACAACATCTGCGAGATGAATAAGATGCAACTCGCAGATGTTGCACGAGTCAATGAACTCTTCGGCTTTTGTTAGGTCAAAGAAAATATCTGGGAAAGACTCAAGAATGTTTCCGGATTCGTCTACCGCATCTATGCCGTAGACAGTGTACATTTCGCCGTCCTCATCAGTAACTGTTGTTTCGTTTAACCGATATGTATAGGACATTGACCATCATTATTCCTTTCGAACAATTGATTCTATTGTACAATTAAAACTTTCCGCTATATCAACAACGGTTTGCAAAGTGGGCACTACCGTGCCGTTTTCAATATTGCTTACCGTTCTTGCAGTTGTGTTTATCTTTTCTGCAAACTCTTCCTGAGATTGATTAGCCGCCATTCTGACGTTTCTGACCTGATTGCCGATAAAAACAGGATCTAAAATCATCGCGTCACCCTTCAACAAACTGTTCTCATTATACCATTTTTAAAAGGGCTTTGCCACGAAATGCGTTTCGTGTTTCGACAATTTTTTTGAAAAAATTTTTATTGTTTAAAGACAAATTTTTACATCAAACGACAAAATTAGTGTATTTTTGATTTTTTGTTATTTAATATTTTGAAATAACAAAAATTAAATATTACGTCGGACAGGGCAAAACAGCCGAATATCCCGGCTGTTTTACGTTGGTAAAAGTTATATATTTTGTTATGATCAATCGGCGGAACGGTTTCCGTAAAGAGAAAGCAAAATCACGGCTGCCAAAATCATTACTGCGCCTATTGCCGTAAGGGGTGTGATTTTTTCTTTCAGGAACACTACACCTACAAATATACTTGTAATCGGTTCGAGTGTGCTGGCGATTGCCGAAACCTGAGCATCGGTTTCGCGCACGCCGGACGCGAAGAAAAGCACGCCGAAAACGGAGATAAACATACTTACTCCTACTAAAGATATCCAGCCTATCGGCGGTACCGCAAGCGATATGCCCGAAAACAGTGCGGCAATTGCGGATAATGCAACGCCGTTAATGCCCACGCAAAACATTATCTGTGCAGAGGAAGCGCCCGAAAAGTCGAGTTTGTCAAGCAAAATAATGTATACCGACCATGTAAATGCAGATGCAATTGCAATGATAAGTCCTGCGGGATTCAGTTTTTGGCCGGAGGTATCCAGCATTAAAAACATACCTATTACGCACAGTGCAAGGCAAATGCCTTTAAGTTTGGAAAGTTTTTCACGGAAAATCACGATACACATAAGCGCGACTATAGTGGGGTACAGAAAGTGCACCGTTGTAACAACGCCCGTAGGCAGCAGGCTGTATGCCGAATAAAGCAAAAGGGGAGTACTTACACCGGCTAAAGAAAGCCAAAATAATTTAAAGAAATTTTTTGTATAGAACGTAAAAATGTTTTTTTGCTTTAAGACCGAGGGCAGAAGAACAATCGCCAACCCTAAGTATCTGAACATTAAAACAAGCAATTTGTCAACGCCTTTGGAATAACAGAAAGTGACTGCGCTCGGCATAATTCCGAATACAATTCCCGATATAATAACTAAAAATAATCCTTTTTTGGTATTTTTCATAATACAAGCCGTCCTGTGTTAAAAATCAGTTGTCTTCATTTAAATAACTGTATGCAAGCTGCGCAAATGCCGCCGCACCCAAATGAATGTATTTTTCGTCAAACACTATGTTTTCGTTATGCAGCGGAACCGTGCAGCCCGGAACACGCGATATTCCTACGCTTATATAGCAGGACGGAACGCGTGAAGCAATCTGTGAAAAATCTTCGCTGCCCATACTCTGCAAAAAGGAAGTTTTTACACGCTCTTCCCCAATAAGTTTTGCAAGACGGTTTTTTGCCCATTCGGCAATTTCCGGAGGATTAACAAGCGGAGGTGTAGATGCGGACACCTTAAATTCCGCGGTGCATCTGTGCGCGTAAGCGATATCCGAGACCGTTTCGGAAAGCCTGCCGACGATATAATCCCTGACATCGGTGCTGAAAGTCCTAAGCGAGCCGCGGAAGGTGCAGCTTTTCGGAATAACGTTTCCGGCGCTGCCGCCTTCAACCGCACATACGGTAAGAATATTAGGCTCCAGTGCAGAAACCTCATATCGCGAGATTTCCGTAAAAGCGGTTATCATCCGCGTCATGGCGTAAATCGGGTTTACTGCATTGTGCGGAAAGGCGCCGTGTCCGCCTTTACCGTTTACGGTAACCTCAAAAATATCCGAGCCGGCGTTAAAAGCGCCTTTCTTTATCCATATTTCACCGCTTGGAACTTCGCCAACGTTTACATGCATTGCGATTGCAAGATTTGGGTGAAAACGTTCCAAAATTCCGTTTTTTACCATATCTGCAGCGCCTGTCATTGTTTCTTCGCCCGGTTGAAACATAAATACAACGCGCCCCTTAAGGGACGATTCTACCCGTTTTAACATAGCCGCGGCGCCCAAAAGGGAAGCCGTATGTATATCGTGTCCGCAGGCGTGAACGCAGCCGTTTGTGGCGGCAAACGGTAAACCGCTGTTTTCGTTGCCGGGCAGAGCGTCCATATCGGCTCGTACCAAAACGGTTTTTTCGCCTTTGCCGAGCCACGCCGCAATGCCGCTTTGCGTTATTCGGCAGTGCTCTATGCCGAGTTTTTCAAGCGTATCTTCAACAAGTGTCGAAGTTTTCGGCAGAAAATCGCCTTTTTCCGGATTTTTGTGTATTGTGCGCCGCCATGATACGATGGTTCCTTTTAATTCGGTTGCCTGTAAGAGAAAATCCATTTTTATGCACCTTTTTATCTTATTAAAGCAGCAAACCCGACAGCGGCGAAATGCCCTGCCGGGATGCTGAGTATGTTATGAGTGTTTTTTATTTGTAAAGCGGCTCGTTGGGCCAAAGCGGGAATATCGTGCCAAGTCCCTTTTCCTTTGCGGTGTTATATAGTTCATAACCCCAGGCAAGGTCCTCCGTAGGCATACCGAAAGTTATAAAGCAGACGCGGTCGTCGTGGCTTTCGCGTACCTTTCTTCCCGTTATAACATCACCGAGAGCCGGTTGATCGGGAATTGCGGGAAGTTTGCCTTCGTAAGCCATGCGATAAACTTGCATACCTATGCCGTTTATCCAACGCTTATCTTCCGGCAAAAGAAGCTGCTCTTCATAATTTTCAAAGTGCTCAAGGGCATTATCGAATACGATTTTTGCGCTCTTGAAATAGGGTTCGTCTACGAAGCAGCGGCCGGTCATAATAAGAACGGAACCGGGTTTAAGCCATTCGTTTTTAAGCTCAACGGGCTTTAAGGAACTTGTGGCAGAAGATACTATATCGCCTTTTCTTACTGCCTCTTCAAGTGTGTCGGCTGCTTCTGCTTCAATATTGAAGTTTTCCGCCGCCCACTTGCAGAATTCAAGTGATTTTTCTTTAAACAGATCGTAAACAACTAATTTTTTAAGGTTTTTTGCAACGGCATAAATGCCCTGGAAACAGGAACGGCTTATGGGGCCTGCACCTATGCATGTGCAGACTTCTGCGTCGGCATTTGCAAGATGGCGCGCGGCAACGCCGGGAACGGAGCCCGTGCGTGCGGCACTTAACAGATTGCCGGACATAATCGCAAACGGTTCGCAGGTGTCGGGGTCATTGAGCGTAACCATAAGTATGGAGCGCGGCAGACCGCGTTCGGGGTTTGCAACGTTGGAGCCGTACCATTTGCAGCCTGCTACGTTGAAGCGGCCGCCCAAATATGCAGGCATAGCCATAAAGCGGCGGTCGGGACCGTCAAGCGGCATATTGGGGAACTTGGATTCCTTGGGGAAACGAACGGCAATACCGTGGGAGTTGTGCTTTGCACCGCCCATTACATAATCGCCCTCGCCCAAAAGTTTAAACATTTCTTCCAAAACGTCTACGCAGCGCGGAAAATCAATAACGCCGCATTCGATAAGTTCTTCTTCATTTAACATCAGAATTTCGGTTCTGGCCATTATAATCTACCTCTTTATTAAAGTTTTTGCTTTGGCTGTTTGTATTATATATTTTTCGGGAAAATTATTCATTTAAAATTGTATAATAGATAAAATTATATAGTTTTGATTTTGTAAAAGTTATGTGAACTTAATTTGCAAGGTCTTGAATTTAAATTCGCCGCGCGGTAAAATACAGTTATAAAAGAAGGAGGTATCGTTATGTATAACGCGTCCGAAAACAGATACGAAACCATGCAATACAACAAGTGCGGAAACAGCGGGCTTAAACTTCCCGGCGTTTCTTTAGGATTATGGCATAACTTCGGAGATACGTCATCTTTTGAAAATATGCGCCAACTGTGTTTTACCGCTTTTGATAACGGTATTACCCATTTTGACCTTGCAAACAACTACGGACCACCCGAGGGCGCCGCGGAAAGAAATTTCGGTAAAATATTAAAAAACGACCTTAAACCGTGGCGTGATGAACTTATTATAAGCACTAAAGCCGGATATGTTATGTGGGACGGGCCTTACGGCAATTGGGGCAGCAGAAAATATCTGCTTGCAAGTCTTGACCAAAGCCTTGAACGTATGGGACTTGATTATGTGGATATTTTTTATCACCATCGTCCCGATCCGGAGACTCCGCTTGAAGAAACGATGGGCGCACTCTCACAGGCGGTAAAAAGCGGCAAGGCGCTTTATGCAGGTCTTTCGAATTACGACGGCGAAACAATGGCAAAAGCGACGGAGATTTTAAAAGACCTTAAATGTCCGTTTATTATAAATCAGAATCGCTATTCAATACTTGACCGCACGATAGAAAACAACGGTCTTAAAGCAAAGGCTGCGGAACTGAAAAAAGGTATAATAGCCTTTAGCCCCCTGGCGCAGGGTATGCTTACAAACAGATATCTTAACGGTATTCCGCAGGACAGCCGAGTTAAAACCGACGGCAGATTTTTAAAGGAAAACGCCATAACGCCCGAACTTATCGGGAAAATACAGAAATTGAACGAAGTTGCCGCTATGCGCGGACAGACCCTTGCCGAAATGGCGCTTGCGTGGATACTTAAAGACGGCGTCGTTACAAGCGTGCTTATCGGGGCTTCAAAAACTTCGCAGATACTTGATAATATTGCAGCCCTTAAAAACACGAAATTTACCGATGAAGAACTGAAGATTATAGATTCGACGGTACTGTAAAAAAAGACCCTCGCGGCTTTTGCCGCAAGGGTCTTTTTTTACATATTTTTAATACGGAGGACCGAAAAGTTCCTGTGATTCCAACTGTAAAAGCCTGCTGACCTCCAAGGCGATATCATTCAGCGTGCAGTCTAAATCGCTGCGAAACCACTGCTTGTACAGGTTTACAATTCCTCCGGCAAAATAGCACACGCGAAGGCAGACCGTTTTGGAGTGACGCACAGATGCCCAGTAAAAACATTACTGTTTATGACCGGTTCCCCCGTGTTCGGCGGCTCTATAGGCGCTGTCGGCAGTGCGGAGGACGGTTATGTCTCCCACAGAGAGCGTGAGTTGGAACTTTATATGGAATGCCTGTGGGATTTGTTTGGCAGCATTTCTTCGCTTTATGAAGGGGGCCGCACCGTGCCGAACGAGACGCATGAGTGCAATAAAAACTGTGAAATTGACTCAAAGCACAGCCTGTGCCGGAATACTATTCCGAACGAAAAGAAAATCAGTAAACAGCGTAACCGAATGCAGTACGCCCATCTGCCGGACAGTCTGCCTGACAGATGGGCGTTACGTTTTTTCCAAAAAACGGTGGTAAAAAAGCAATAAAGAGCGAGCGCTGAAAAAGAAAAATCGGCAAGCATCACAAGATACTTGCCGATTTTGGTGCGAGTGATGGGACTTGAACCCATACGTCGTTGACACACGCCCCTCAAACGTGCCTGTCTGCCTATTCCAGCACACTCGCATATTTGTTTTTTTACAGCGCCCGATTATTATATCATCAAAGTTTGAGATTGTCAACAGATATTTTTAGAAAATAACAGACGAAACGGTCTGTGCTTTGTAATGCATATTATATTGACTTGCGCTTTCACAAGTGATAAAATATAACACTTGTGAAATGCAATGAAAATAAAGTAAAAAAAGGTCGCAGAAGAATGGAACATTATCTTATATTTTTTAATCTTGCAGTTGCACTGCTGTTCGGACTGCTTATGAGCCGAGTCACCAAAAAATTCGGACTGCCGGCGGTTACAGGATATCTTATAGCAGGTATAATAATAGGACCTTACTGTCTTGGCAGACTCGGTATTCCGGGGCTTGGTTTTACCACATATGATAACGTAACGGCTTACGGTATCATAAGCGAAACCGCGCTCGGTTTCATCGCTTTTACCATCGGCAACGAATTCCGTGTTACCGACCTTAAAAAGACCGGCAAACAGGCGGTGGTTGTAAGCCTTTTTGAGGCAATACTTGCCATGGTTTTTGTAGACGCCGCGCTTATAGGTCTGCATTTTGTTCTGGGAGAAGAAAAATTCCCCCTTACGGCGGCAATAACTTTAGGAGCGATAGCAGCCGCGACCGCACCTGCCGCCACGCTGATGGTAGTAAGGCAATACAAGGCAAAAGGCCCCGTGACAAGCATACTTTTACCCGTTGTTGCCATTGATGACGCGATAGGACTTATAGCCTTTGCGCTTTCCTTCGGTATAGCAAAATCACTTCTCGGCAATGTAAGCGTGATAACGGTAGTGGCGGAACCGCTGCTTGAAATCGTGCTTTCTTTGGCGATGGGCGCTGTATTGGGACTGCTTTTTTCTTTTACCGAACGTTTCTTCCATTCAAGAAGCAAACGTTTAAGCGTTTCGGCGGCGTTCGTGCTTTTTGCCGTTGCCGTCTCGCTTCTTAAATTTAAGGTGGGCGGGGTAAATATAAGTTTTTCAAGTCTGCTTACTTGTATGATGATGGGCACCGTTTTCTGCAACGTTTGCGATTTTTCCGAAGAACTTATGGACAGACTTGACAGGTGGACGGCACCGCTGTTTATACTGTTTTTCGTGTTAAGCGGTGCAGAACTTCAGCTTGACGTATTCCGTGATGTTTCGGTTTTGGGTATCGGAATAATATATATGGTGTCAAGATGCCTCGGTAAGTATGCGGGCGCTTATATGGGTGCTTCGGTTATGAAGTGCGAGCCGCAGGTTAAAAAAGCGCTTGGCATAACCCTTTTCCCACAGGCAGGTGTGGCGCTTGGAATGTCGCTTTCCGCACTGACGTTTTTCCCTGCGGGAGAAGGCAGAATGATACGCAATATCGTGCTTTTCGGGGTTTTGATATTTGAACTTTTCGGACCTACCACCACAAAACTTGCACTTTCCGCTGCAGGCGAGATAAAGCCCGAGGGCAAGACAAACGCCCGTGTTGCCGAAAAGACGGCAAAGTAAAAAACGAAATCGTTATTGTATTAAAATCCGCATACCGGTTTTTGCCGGTGTGCGGATTTTTTGTATCCGGAGTATTAAAAACTTCCGAAACAGGTGCGGATTGTCGGTGAATGTCGCAAAGGTTGTTGTTATCATCGTGACGTGCAGCAAAAAAGGAGGAATTTGATGATAAGCGTAAATGTAACGGGGCAGCAGATAAGCGTAAGCGCACCCGAAACGGTATCCGGCACCGACAGATATCTTACGGCAAAGTTTACCTTTGACGCTTCCTGGGACGGATTTACCAAAACCGTATTTTTCAATAACCCCGACAGCGGCAAAGCAGTTTCGGTGGTAATGCTTGACGGGTCTCCGCTTTACACGGGCGATAACACCTGTTATATACCCTGCGAGGTCGTTACGCCGCCCGAATTTACGGTTTCGGTAAGCGGTGTTAACGGCAGTTCGGTTGTAACGACCGATTCCGCCGCGCTTGCGGTAACGCAATCGGATTATGAAAACGGTGCCGCGCCGTCTGACCCTGCACCCACGGTTTACGAACAGTTATTAAGTGCCGTGAAGACCGCACAGGACGCAGCCGACAGTGTAAAACTTTCCACCGAAAGCGGTGCCTTTAAAGGAGAAAAAGGCGAAAAGGGTGATAAAGGCGATAAGGGCGATAAAGGCGATAAGGGAGAAGCCGGACCCAAGGGCGAGAAGGGTGATATCGGCAGCACCGGCGCCAAAGGCGAAAAAGGCGATAAGGGCAGCACGGGTGAACCGGGTCCTCAGGGCGGTAAAGGCGAAAAAGGCGACAAAGGTGAAAAGGGGGACAAAGGCGACAGAGGCGAGAAAGGTGAAAAAGGCGATAAGGGAGACAAAGGTGACAGCGGAGAAGTAAGCAGGGCGGAACTTGACGCTGATCTGCTTAAAAAAGCCAATGTAGACGGATATTATTCAGGTCTTTGCGCGGGCCTTGCGGAACAACTTGTATCTCCCGACGGAATTACCGATAACGCCGCATTCGTAAAGCGCACCACCGCAGGGAATGAAAACATATCGGCAGGCGGCGTGATTTTGAGCGCGGTATACGGTGACACCGCTGTTTTTAACCAGCTCTGCAACAAAACAGACTTTGACCAAAGCAAAGTCAAAAGCGGAATAACCTTTACAAACAACGGCGACGGCACTGTTAGTATGAACGGTACTTCTACCGAATCCGCGCGATTTACCTTAGGCAGCATAACGCTTATAAAAGGACATATTTACTATGCGTATGTATCGGAAAATTCCGATATTATGTTTGAAATTGCCGCCGCTTCGGCAGTGCGCATACTCGGGAACGGGATTTTTACCTTTTCGTACGATACCAAACCGTATGTTTGCTATCTTTTGATGTTTAAGGATAAAACCGCGATAAACGAGACCGCGGCACCGCAACTTTTCGACCTTACAAAAATGTTCGGTGCAGGAAGCGAACCGTCCGCGTCAGATTTTAAGCAATGCCTTACAAAACCGGTTTACGGCTTTTCGGGCGGACAAATCGTTTCCGCAAAGCCGGAGGGCATAAAAACGGTGGGCTTTAATCTGTTTGACGGGACGCTGTTTGAAAACAGCGGATTTACAAGGCAGTCAGACGGCAGTTACCGCGCGGAAAATCCTGCGGTCGCCGACGGTAAGTCGCTTTGGAAAAACGATTGCGGATACGGCGGACGTATTCGTATATCGGCATACTGCAAATCCGATACGGCAGATCCGGCAGGCGGAATAAACATTAAAATCGTCTATACCGACGGCAGTTCTGAAACAGCGGTAAAAAGCAGCAGTTCGGATTTTGCCGCGACGGAATTTTTGTCTTTGCAGAATAAAACGGTTTCGGAAGCGGTGTGGTGTAAAGGTACGGACACGCCGTCTGTTTACAAAGATATATGCATTAACTTTTCCTGGTCGGGCGTAAGGGACAGCGAGTACGAAGATTATAAGGCGGAAACGTTTTACATTCCGCTTTCAACCTATTTTCCGAACGGTATGAATCGCGTTGCGGGCATTTACGACGAGATAGATTTTGCAAACGGCAGGGCGATTAAAAGAATAGGCAGCCGCGCGTACAGTTCGGGGGACGAAGAAAACGCGCGTGCCGTTACCGACGGTACCGATACCCTTTACATTCTTGAAACGGAAACAAGATACGAACTGCCGCAGACCGTGTCGAACATATACACAGCCGAAGATTTCGGCACGGAAGAATGGCTGTCCTCGGCAGAGGTGCGCCTGCCTGTAAAGTCAACCCGTGTTTATATGCGCAATCTTCTGGATGAAGTGCGCACAGTGCGAAAAAACTGTCTTGACACGGAGAAAAGCCTTGAAAATCTGCTCGGCATTATAGGCGGTGCGCTGGGCGGAGTAATAGAAAAGACGTGGGATTCTGAGAATTCACAGTGGATCTTTACCTTTACCGCGGATGGGAGTGACGGCATATGATAGTTATAGGGGCACAGGAAAACGGCTGGAAAAGAATTTACAGTGACTGCGGCAAAAAAATCAAGGATTTGCGTACCGGCTGTGTTTTTTCAGAAGCAATAATAAAAAACTCTTCCGCAAACAGATTTACAGAGGATGATAATATATGAATATTACGGCAAAGGGCATAGACGTATCCGATAACAACGGAAAAATAGATTGGGCGGCGGTAAAAGCCGCAGGAGTACAGTTCGCCATAATACGCTTGGGTTACGGCGACGATATAAAAAGTCAGGATGACAAGCGTTTCCTTGAAAACGTTGAGGCCTGCGAAGCGCACGGTATACCGTGGGGCGCGTATATCTATTCCTACGCTATGAGCGTAGCGGAGGCAAAGAGCGAAGTATCGCACTGTCTTAGACTGCTAAGCGGCAAAAAACCGACCTACCCCGTATGTTTTGATATGGAGGACGCGGACGGTTACAAACGCGCGCGCGGCGGGCTTTCAAAGGAAACCGCGGTGCAGATATGCGATACGTTCCTTTCCGCTATGGAAAACAGCGGATATTATGTAACGCTTTATGCCTCGCTTTCGTGGCTTAACGGTCTGCTTGCCGATAGCAGGCTTGACAAGTATGACAAGTGGGTCGCGCAGTGGAACACAAGCTGCGACTACACGGGCAGTTACGGACTTTGGCAGTACGGCGGCAGTGTTAACTATATTGAAAGTCCAACCGTTTCAGGGGTCAGCGGCAACGTAGATAAGAACTATGCTTACTACGACTATCCGGCAGTGATAAAGGAACACGGGCTTAACGGCTGGGAAAAGGCAGCGCCTGCTCCTGAACCGGAGCCTGAACCCGAACCGCAACCCGAACCTGAGCCGACGCCTGAACCTACACCGGACCCTGTTCCCACTCCGGAGCCGGAGCCTAAACCAATACCGGAGCCGACACCGGAACCCGACCCCACTCCGGCAAAAAAAGAAAATTTCATTATAAAAATAATAAAATCAGTAATAAAACTGATTTTTGATTGGATAGGTAAAAGAAAATGAAAAAGATATTTTGTAAACAGTGGCTTAAAGCGGCGCTTATAAGAGCGTCAAGAACAGTAGCGCAGTCTGCGCTGGCAACAATAGGCACGTCCGCAATGATATGCGAAGTGGACTGGAAGGTGGTAGTTTCCGCCGCGCTGCTTTCGGGCGTTTTATCATTGCTGACATCGGTAGCGGGACTTCCCGAAGCCAAGGAAGAAAACGCCTGATGAACGAAACCGTTATTGTTGCAATGATCTCACTTTTGGGTACGCTTTTTGGCAGTATGGCGGGTGTGATCACTTCGGGCAAACTTACGGGATACAGGCTTACCCAACTTGAAAAAAAGGTTGACGAACACACAAGTTTTGCAAGAAGACTGCCGCTTATAGAAAAGGAACAGCAGATAGCCGCGGAAAGAATATCCGCGCTTGAACAACGCTGTATTACCCTGCCGGCGCTTTCGTAAAATTAAAAACTTGACAACAAACCCAGCCGATGATAGTATAATAGCAATGAAGAGGGAGTAGTCGGCGGTTGTTCCGTTGCCCGCGTCGTCAGTACGGTTTGTTTTAAAGGTAAAAAACAGACCCGCGTCGGTATTAAATGACAAGACTCTTATTACATGGGGAATCCTATGTAATAAGGGTCTTTTTTTATATTTAAAAAGTACTTTGCCCGATTTTAAAAAAATCGGGCAAAGATGGAGGTATTTTATGAAATTTATGTGGTTTTTAGTTGAAAATGTCGCCCACAATTTCGAATTCGGAATGCTTGTTATGTGGGCGATAGGCGGATTGCTTATCTATCTTGCAATAAAGAAAGATATGGAACCTGCGCTGCTTTTGCCGATAGGTTTCGGGGTGATACTTGTAAATCTGCCGATGTCCGGTGCGGTAACGCAAACGGTAAACGGTTCGGTGCACGAAGGAGCGCTTTCGGTGCTTTACGGCGCCGGCATAGCAAACGAACTGTTTCCGCTTATCCTGTTTATAGGAATAGGCGCGATGATAGATTTCGGACCCGTGCTTTCAAATCCGAAACTTATGCTGTTCGGCGCGGCGGCGCAGTTCGGTATATTTTTCACCCTTTGCGCCGCGTCAATGTTCTTTCCGCTTCCCGACGCCGCCTCAATAGCGGTTATAGGTGCTGCCGACGGTCCCACGGCTATAGTTGTTGCAAGCCGCCTTAAATCGCATTATATCGGTGCGATAATGGTGGCGGCGTACTCCTATATGGCGCTGGTGCCCATGGTGCAGCCGCCCGTTATAAAACTGCTTACCACTAAAAAGGAAAGACTTATCCGTATGCCGTATCATCCGGGCGATGTGCCTAAAATTGCCAGAATTCTTTTCCCCATAATCACAACCGCGGTAGCCGGGCTTATTTCTCCCGACTCGGTGGTGCTTGTAGGATTTTTAATGTTCGGCAATTTGATACGCGAATGCGGAGTTTTAAATTCGCTGTCCGAAACGGCGCAAAAAGTTCTTGCCAACCTTGTTACCATATTTTTAGGTCTTGTCATAGCAACCCAGATGCAATACGATAAGTTTTTAAAACCGCAAACGCTTCTTATATTGGGGCTTGGACTGTTCGCTTTTGTTTTCGATACCGCAGGCGGCGTTTTGTTTGCCAAATTTCTGAATCTTTTCCTTAAAGAAAAGATAAATCCCATGATAGGCGCCGCCGGCATATCCGCCTTCCCGATGTCCGGAAGGGTGGTCCATAAAATGGGCCTTAAAGAAGATCCGCAGAACTTCCTTTTAATGCATTCTATGGGCGTTAATGTTTCGGGTCAGATAGCGTCGGTAATAGCCGGCGGTATGATACTGAACTTTTTTGCCTGAAAGGAGAAGATATTATGAATTTTGATCCTTCCGCTTTTTTCAGTACCCTGCCGTATATGGCAAAGGGGATGCTGGGCGTTTTTACAGCGATAGGCATTATAATAGTTATAACCGTCGCCGTTTGCCGCGCGGCTTCGCACAAAAAGCAGTAAAAACCGATTTATGCCTGGGGACGGTCGTTTTTACCGCCCGAAGGTGCCGTGCCGTTCGGCATTTCGGGTCTGTCGCCCTGATTGCCGCCCGCGGCACCGCCCTGATTTCCTCCGGGTGCCGTGTTACCGCCGGGTGTGCCTCCGCCCATACCGCTGCCGTATATAAGGCTTTCAAGCGTTACGGTGGTTTCGTAACTTCCTGCGGTAATTGTGTATGTTCCGCCTTTTTTAAGGCCGCTGCAGCTTAACGTTACGCTTTGATAACTTTTAACGGGGGAATAGCGTAAAAGCACGTTTCCGCTTTCGTCTTTAAGAACTATTTCTCCGCTTTGCGTGCTGCCTAAGTTAAGCAGTATACTTCCCTGCGTAGAACCGTCGTTAAAGTTTTCCGCCATTCCGCTGCTGCCTGCCGCCGCAACGGTGCCTCCGGTTATTACGGCGTCGCCGTCACAATCTATTGCGCCGTCGCCGTTGCTTGTGGGTCCGCTTATATAAAGTTCTCCGCCGGACACGGTTATACTTCCGTTTGAGTCTATGCCGTCGCCGGAAGCATTGATGTTTATAACGCCGCCGCTTATCTCTATCTTGCAGTCGCCGTCTGCCGCGAAACTGTCGGGGCCGCCGCCGAAAGCGCCGCCCTTCATTCCGCTGCCGTCCGAGCCGCCTGCGGCATTTATGCCGTCGTCGCTTGCGGTTATGTTTATATTTCCGCCCGTAACCGTAACGGTCTTGCCTTCAAGACCCTCATAACTGCGGCTTACGGTAATCGTACCGCCGGAAACGGTCGTGTTTTCGTCCGCGTGTACGCCGTCGTCGCCGGTGGAAATGTTGTAAGTACCGCCGGAAATGTTTACGTCTTTGTTGGAGTGTATTGCGTCGTCACAGCAGTTAAGAGTATATTCACCGCTTAAAATTCTTACCTCGCTTCCGGCTTTAAGGCCTTTGGCGCTTGCATCTTCACTTATTTTGCCGGAACTGCCGTTTGCCGTTACTATTTCGGCGGAAGTATCCCGCATGTAAAGCAGCGTCTCTGCCTGAATGCCGTCCTCACCGCATTTAAGTTCAAGGTGCGAATCGCCTGTAAGAATGAACCCGAGCGAGGAATCGCTGTCGTTGGTGGAACGTACGGCGTCGCCGCCTGCCGTTACGGTTATATCGGAATTGCTGCTTACAAGGTAATCCTTGCCGTTTATGCCGTTGTTTTCGGCGTTTACCGTAACGTGGCTTCCGTTTATTTTAAGGGTATCCTTGCTTGTTATTCCGTTCTTGTATGTGCCGTTTATGGTAAGGCTGCCGCTGCCCGCTATTATAAGGTCGGATTTGGAAAACAGCGCGGCATCGGGCTCTTCATCCTCGGAAGAATCGTATTCTCCCGTGAAGGTGTAATTTTTGCCGTCCGAAAGCGTGCTTTGCGTGGACTGCGGCAGATATATCATACAAGATTTTGATTTGTATACATATATCGCGCTTTGATAAGAACAGGTTATTCTTGCGTTTTGAAGTACAAGCGTTACCTCTTCTTTTGGCGCGTTTACGGTTATCTGCCCGTCGGACAATGTGCCTTTTATAATATAGGTACCGCCCGAAGTTACCGTGACGCTGCCGCCGTCAGCCTTGGCGCCGCTTCCCGACACCGTCGCTTCGGTATTTGAAAGGGATATTACCGTCGCACCCGATGTGTCCGGTTCTTCAAACGTTTCCGACAGCAGATCTTCTATTGTTTCATCAGATATATTTACGGCGGTCTTTTCGGTACTTGAAGTGTTTTTTGAAGTGCCGCTGCCGTTTTTACAGGCGCACAGCGCCCCTGCCAGAACAAGGCATAATATTAAGGAAAGAAATTTTTTTGTTTTCATCCGGAAAACCTCCTAAGTTTTACTGTTCGCAGTTTACCACCGCTTGCTAAAATTAACTTAAAGGATTTTAAATTTTTTCTTTAGGTTAATTTTAGGCAGGCGGTTTATTATTTTTGCAAAGGGAGGCACACCGATATGGTAAACAACGTTAAATACAGTTTTAAGCGGTATGAAAAAAAGTATTTTCTTACACCGTCGCAATATGAAAAATTTATTGAACTTATAAAAGATAAGGTGCTTACCGATCCTTACGGCAGTTACACCGTCTGCAATATTTATTATGATACAGACGACTGGCGGCTTATAAGGGCTTCGGTTGAAAAACCTTATTATAAGGAAAAACTTCGCGTGAGGAGTTACGGCGTGCCGAAAGACGGCGACACCGTGTTTGCAGAAATAAAAAAGAAATGCGGCGGAGTGGTTTATAAACGGCGTATTTCCTTAAAATCGGAATTTGCGGAAGAATATTTGGAAAATCCGCAAAAGTACGAAAACTTCGGACAGATAGGAAACGAGATTGCATATTTCCAGAAGTTTTACGGCGCGGCACCTAAAGTTTTTATTGCCTACGACCGCACCGCGTTTTTCGGAAAAGAAGACCCGGATTTAAGGATAACTTTTGACCGCAATATCCGCTGGCGCAATACACATCTTGATCTTCGGGCCGGTGATTTCGGGCAGCCGCTTACGGGCGATAACCGGATACTTACCGAAATTAAAATATCCGATTCCTGTCCGCTGTGGCTTACAAAAGCGCTTTCCCGAACAGGCGCTTTCCCGATATCGTTTTCAAAATACGGTAAATGTTACGAAAAAAATGTTTTAGGAAAAACCGCGCCGCCCGTTTTGGATACGGCGCCAGAAAATAAAAATTATTTTAAGGAGGCGCATTTTTGTGCTTAATTCAATTATAGGAACATCGCTGTCCCTCGGAACTTTTCTTATCTGTACGGCGGTATCTCTGGTTTTAGGACTCGGAGTTGCCGCAATATCGACCTTTAAATCTTCAAGCACGGGCAGTCTTGCCGTAACGCTTGCGGTGCTTCCCGCCGTGGTTCAGGTGGTTATTATGCTTGTAAACGGCAATATAGGTACGGGCGTTGCCGTGGCTGGCGCTTTCGGACTTGTCAGGTTCCGTTCCGCACCGGGTACCGCAAAGGAAATAGCCCTTATATTCCTTGCAATGGCGATAGGCCTTGCAACCGGTATGGGTTATGTTGCGATAGCGGCAGTATTCTTTGTGATAATCGCGGCGGTTATAATAGTCCTTTCGCTTACAAATTTCTGCCGCGGCGATGAACTTGAACGTATTCTTAAAGTAACTATTCCCGAAAACCTGGATTATGAAGGACTTCTTGACGATCTTTTCAATAAATACACAAAAAAACATTCTCTAAATAAGGTTAAAACTTCAAATATGGGAACCCTTTACGAACTTAATTACCGCATAACGCTTAATAAAGAAATTTGCATCAAACCGTTTCTTGACGAGATACGCTGCCGCAACGGCAACCTTAACGTGGTGTGCTGCAGAGAATCCGAACGCGAGATATTATAGTATTTGATTTACGGCTTATGTTCTGTTAAAATAGTTACGGGTGAAGTGTATGCGTTTACTTATAGCAGAAGACGAACTTGATCTTGCGGAAGCGCTTACGGCGCTTTTTGAAAAAAACAACTTTTCGGCGGACGCCGTAAACGACGGTTTTTCGGCATACGAATATGCCTGTACCGGCGAATACGACGCCGTGATACTTGATGTTATGATGCCTAAAATGGACGGCGTTCAGGTGCTTAAGAAACTTCGCGAAGAAGGGGTTAAAACGCCTGTTATGATGCTTACCGCCAAGGGCGAAAAAGATGACCGCATTTTAGGCTTCGATTCCGGCGCGGACGATTATCTGCCCAAGCCCTTTGCGCCGGACGAACTGATATGCCGCGTAAGGGCGATGCTGCGCAGAAGTGAGGACTATCGTTCATCGGTGCTTACCTGCGGCGATTTGAGTCTTGACCCTAATACGGGAATGCTCTCCTGCAAGGGTGAGAGCATAAGGCTTTCCGGCAGGGAATTTCAATTACTTGAAATGTTTATGCGTTCCCCGGGCGTTGTTTTTTCCGCCGAGCGCATAATGGAAAAGATATGGGGCTGGGACAGCGACGCCGAAATAAACGTGGTTTGGGTGCATATATCGAATCTGCGCAAAAAGATGAAATCGGTGGGTTCCGCGGTGTCGCTTACGGCAAATCGCGGTTTCGGATATGTGCTGGAGGTGCCTAAATGATAAAGCAGCTTAAAAAGCGGTTTGTGCTTATAACAACCGTTGCCGTAACCGCCGTTATGCTGATACTGGCAATAATCGTAAACACCGCAAACTTTATATCGGTAAATACAAAACTTAATGACACACTGCGCTCTATAAGCGCAGACGGCGGAAATATGCTGCGTCCCGACGATATAAAAAAGCCGGATGACGCGGTAAACGAAAAGAAACCCGACGGACAGTTTGAAAAGGAAGCGCCTTTTTCTACAAGATACTTTGTTATAACTTATACCGAAAACGGCGAAATAACCGAAACAAAACTTGATAAAATAGCCGCCGTTACCGAGTCCGATACCGATAAATATCTTCAGAAGGCTTTGAACCGCGGCGCCGGGTTCGGTTACACAAAGGGTTACAAATTCCTTGTAAGCCAAAACTCGGACGGCACATACACGGCGATATTTCTTGACTGTTACCGTGAAACCGAGAATCTTACAAGAACGGCATTGCTGACGTTTTTATCGGTTGTTTTTTGCGTGGCGCTTGTATATGTTATAGCCTGCTGTCTCTCGCGCAAGGCGATAGAACCGCTGGTGCGCGCAAACGAAAAACAAAAACAGTTTATAACCGACGCAAGTCACGAACTTAAAACCCCGATAACCGTTATTGCAACAAGTCTTAAAGTGCTTGAAATGGAAAACGGAAAACAAAAGTGGATAGACAAAGCCGAAGCGCAAACCCAAAAACTTACCGAACTTGTAAATTCGCTGGTGTCCCTTACCCGTCTGGACGAGGACTTTTCGCCGCTTAAATTCGGAAATTTTGATATTTCCGCCGCGGCTGCGGCGGTTATCGAGTCGTTTGAGGATTTTGCAGAGGCGCGCGGCCACAAAATAACGGCGGCAATATGCCGAAACGCGCAGTTTTACGGCGACGAATACGCCGTAAGGCAGTTAATGTCGATATTGCTTGACAACGCGATAAAGCACGCCTCCTGCGAATCGGAAATTCATTTTAAACTTGAAAAGCACAAAGGCGGATACGCCGTAAGCACCGTAAACAAATGCGAGGGCGTAAGTCGGGACGACATTCCTAAACTTTTCGACCGCTTTTACCGTGCCGATAAGTCCAGAAGCGGCAGCGGATTCGGAATAGGTCTTTCGATTGCAAAAAGCATTGCAAAGGGGCATAAAGGCAGTATAAAAGCCGAACTGTCGCAGGACGGCACCGAAATTACCTTTACGGCGTTTTTAAAATAAAATAAAGCCCGACTGTGTCGGGCTTTTGTTTTTATATTTGTTTACCAATCGGAAAGCGGAGTTTTTATCTTTATTCCGTTGCTTACTATATCGTTAAGTTTAAGATGAAGCGAAAAATCTGCAAACTTCTGGAAATCGTGCATGGCTTTCATTTCACCGAGTATCTGTTGGTGCGAATAATTGATATCCGCCATCTGCTTTCTTGCGTAATCTTCGGCTGCCTTTCTTGCTTTTTCGGCGCGCAGACGCGCGTCGGCAGCCGCTTTGTTATCGTCAAGCTGCAGTTTTATCGTAAGCGCTTCGGTGCTTCCGGCTTCTATAAGCGGTTCAAGCATCGCGTATGCTGCGGCGTAGTTTCCGTCGCCTGCAGCCGCGGATATTTGCGAAAGCACTTTGCCGTAAGCCGCTTTTGCCGGAGTGTAATCCGCGTTGAGCGCCAGCTGCAGCAGCCGTAAAAATTCCGACCCGTCTATATTGTTTGCAAGCAAGCCCAAGGCAAATTTGTACATCTGCTCGGGCGTGTCTTTTTCCATTTTGCTGCGCAGGGCAAAAAATTCGTCTGCCATTTCACCGGTAAGCGCAAATGCGTTTACAAACGCGGCGTAGGCAAAAACGGCGTTTTCGGGATAATCGGCTGCCGCTTTCTTTGCGGTATCGCAGGACAAAACGCCCGTCTTTTCGTTTTGAAGCGCCGTAAGCGCGTCCTTTGCGGCGTTTGTTTCCTTTTCTGCCTGCGTGCACTTTGAATCCGCGGCAAGATATTTCTTTTCGGCAAGGCTGATTTTAAGTTTTGCGCTGTCTGCGCGCTTTTTGCCGTGCAGCAAAACGTATATGTTCGCCCTGCCCGCGTCGGCTTTGAATACCGCTTTTCTTACAAGTTTAAATATAAAGTTAAGTATTACCGCAGACACGATTATAAAAAACAAAAGCATTCCCGCGCCGCTGTTTGAACCGATAAGCGCCAGAAAAGCGGCGGCGCTGACAATCGCACCCGTGATTTTTAACTTTTTCCCCGCACCGCAGATAAAAAGAGCAAGCGTTATCGTAAAAAGTGCGGCAGCCACGGCAAAAAACGGTTTATACGCGCTGCCGTAAGGACCCGTAAACGCCGCTTTCGCGCCGTTTGTTACCGATGATAAAAAGGGGAGTTTTAAAAGCAGAAACAGAACTGCCGCCGTAATGATAAGCGATACCGCCGCAAAAAGTGCGGTCGTATTCTTTTTTGAGAGATTTTCGGTCTTTTCAATTTCGCCGCTGTTTTCGCGCTTTATTTTTTCGTGTTCCGAAAAAGCCTTTTCCTTGCTGATTTGTGCCTCTTTAAGGGCTTCGGTATTTTCCTGCAATTTTCGGTTTTGCGCTTCGATAAGCCGATCAAGTTCCGCAATTGTTCTCATAAATTCAATTCTCCTTTTCGGTGGTTCTGTTTAAAGCGCAGCCGCGCGCATATTCGGTAGGCGACACACCTGCAAATTTTTTAAACACAACGGAAAAATAGTTACTGCTTGAAAAACCCAGGTCTATCGCAAGGTCTGTTATCTTTATGTCCGGCTCGTTCTTTATTTTCTGCTTCGCGTATTCCGTTTTTTTAAGGTTTATATAATTTCTCGGCGTAATGCCCATTTCCCTCGCAAATTTCAGTTTAAATCCGCAAAGCGACATACCGCAGTTCGCCACAACGTCTTCAAGGCAGATGTTGTTTTCTATGTTTTTTAAAATATAATCTGCCGCAAGCTGTATTTTCGGGGAACACTGCTCTTCCGGCAAATGCGAGGCTGACTTTACGAAATCGGTAAGAAAACAAACAAAAAGCGAACACGCCTTTATTTTATCAAGTTCGTCGCCCGATGAAAACAGGGAGAAACTTTTTTTAAGAAGTTCGACAGAGCCTGCGTCCACCTTTACGGTTCTTTTATTTATCGCAAGCAGACCTGACTTAAGCGCTTCGCCGCGTTTCGGGTCAAGACCCATAAACGGCTGCGAGTTTTTCATATCTATCTGGAACCAATAATGTTTTTGCGGGGTGTCGTTCTGCTCGCCGCTGCTGTGTACTTCATCCGGATAGGCAATAAACGCTTCGCCGCCGGAAACGGTATACTCTTTACCGCCCGCCGCCATACAAAGCCTGCCGCTTGTTACAACAAGCACTTCAAGTTTGTTTTTGTGGCAGTGAACGCGAAGCGGCCTGATGGCTTTTGTCCGCATATTATAGCCGAAAGTGGCAAGCTGCGGCACTCCCGTTTCTGTAGAAGTAAGTATTTTAAGGTCTTTTCTCCAGGTATATTTATCTACGATGTTTGTTACCGTAAAATCCACCGCCCGTCTGCCTGTAAATTTATCTATTATACAAAATCGAATGAATAACCGACAGCGATATCATATAATAAAATCGCATAAAGGCACACAATATCTTTGTGCTTATTATAAACAGCGGTTATGTTCGTTGTCAAGTTTTGTCCGGATTAAAGGAGAAAAAATGAAAAAGATTTACATGATAGGAAACGCTCATATAGACCCCGTATGGCTTTGGGAAAAAAGCGAGGGTATGTCGGAAATAAAATCCACTTTCCGTTCCGTGCTTGACAGAATGAAAGAATTTGACGATTTTTATTTTTCCTGCGCCTGTGCCGGATATTACGAATGGATAGAACGCATAGACCCCGATATGTTTGCCGAGATAAAGGAAAGGGTAAAAGAAGGGCGTTGGGAAATAACCGGCGGATTCTGGATTCAACCCGACTGCAATATGCCCTGCGGCGAATCATTTGCAAGACACGCGCTTTATTCGCAGTGCTATTTTGCAGAAAAGTTCGGCGTTACGGCAAAGACGGGTTACAATGTGGATTCTTTCGGCCATAACGGTATGATGCCGCAGATATTAAGACAATCGGGTATGGAAAATTATGTGTATATGCGTCCCTCCGATAAAGAAAATCCGTCGCTTGCGGAAAATCTGTTTTTCTGGGAATCGCCGGACGGCAGCCGTGTGCTATCTTATCGCCTGCCGCAGGAGTACAGCACAAAACTTTTAAACGAGTCGGAAGCACTTGAAGAAAAATACAACAAGGCTAAAGAAATCGCTGCGGAAAAAAATCAGCCGCAAATGCTTTTTTACGGTGTGGGAAACCACGGTGGCGGACCGACAATCCGCGCGCTTAAACAACTTAAAGGTTATATTGCCGGGGATAAAGACGCGGCGTTCTCCACAGTGGGCGAGTATTTGAAAAACGCAAAAAGTGAAGGCTTAACCGATAAAATACCCACCGTAAAAACCGATTTACAGCACCATGCGATCGGCTGTTATTCCTCAATGTCCGCAGTAAAGGCGGCAAACCGCAGGGCTGAAAATCGCTTGGCGGCAGCCGAAAAACTGAACGTGCTTTCAAACCGAATTGCCGGCACACCCGATTTTTCCGATAAGATAAAGAAAGGTTGGCTTAAGGTTGCGTTTAACCAGTTTCACGATATAATAACCGGCTGCTGCATTAAAAGCGCATACGAAAACGCGCTTGACTCTTTTTCGTATGCCTGCGCGTGCGCGGACGACGTTACCGAGCTGTCGCTGCACAGAATATCATGGCAGATAAAAACTACCAGATTTTTGGATAAAAAGCCTGCGCGAAAGGACGGATGGATACTCTGGGGCAAAGAGGGCGAGGGTGCGCCGATAGTTGTCTTTAATCCTCATTCTTTCCCGATTTCGGTACCCGTCAGGATAGGCGGACTGCCGCTTTCGGGCGTGTTTGACCGCGACGCCGTTCCCGTTCCTTTCCAGGTGATAAAAGGGCAGTACAACAACCGCGGAGAAGGCTCCGATACGCTTTTTATTGCCGAAGTGCCTGCTTTAGGGTATACCGTATACTATGTGTTCAAAAACGCAGAGGTAGAAAAAGCAGACTTTAAAAACAGGTTGAAAACCGAAGACTTTGCAATGGAAAACAGCCTTGTAAGGTTAGAGTTTGATAAGCGCACGGGTGCTGTTAAAAGTTTCTTTGATAAAGAGGAAATGAAGGAACTGTGCGGCGGCGAATTTGCCGCGGCGCTTGTGGCGGACGATTACGACAGCGATACCTGGGCACATGATAAAACAAAACTTGATAAATTTATCGGCAGATTTACCGATGCCGAAGTTAAAGTGCTTGAAAGCGGCCCTGTAAGAGCCGTTACCCGCGTTACCTCACATTACGGAAAGTCCGTACTGGTACAGGACTTTTGTATGTACCCCGGTAAAAGGGAAATAGAAGTGTCCTGCAAACTGGACTTTAACGAGCATACAAAGATAGTAAAACTTAAATTTGATACGGCGGCGGAAAATACAAAAGCAATATACTCAATGCCGTTCGGGTTCCTTAAAAAGGAATGTACGGGAAACGAAGAACCGTCGCAGAAATGGATGGCAATAACAGACGGCGACGGCTACGGTCTTGCCGTTGTGAATGATTCAAAGTACAGTTTCAGCGCCGATGGAGGCAGCGCCCGAATGGCAATTGCAAGGACGGCGGCGTTTGCCGATCACTACGGCGACCCCACTGCGCGCGAGGATTATATGGATTGCGGCGTGCAGTATTTCAAATACGGAATTTCACCCTACAGCGCAGAAAAAACGGACCGAATCGTAAAATTTGCGGAAGTTTTGAATCAGCCGCCCTACGTTATTATGGAAACCCACCACGACGGTAAACTTGAAAACCGTTTCGAGGGGATAAGGGTATCC
Organism: uncultured Eubacteriales bacterium; assembly: GCA_934491515.1. Taxonomy (GTDB): domain Bacteria; phylum Bacillota; class Clostridia; order Oscillospirales; family Acutalibacteraceae; genus UBA737. Next base: position 23,000 of record CAKSTF010000002.1, on the reverse strand, counting down.
GCCGAAAACGTTTCGGTAAGTGCGCTTAAACGTTCCGAAGATAACAAAGGCTATATTTTAAGATTTTATGAAACCTGCGGCAAAAAAACGGCGGTAAAAATAGAGATACCGTTTTTAAATGCCGAAATTTCTGCCGAAATGCAGCCGCAGCAGGTGTTGACCTACCATATTTCAGACGACGGTAAAACCGTTGCAAAAACTGATTTCACCGAAATGCTTTAAGCCGAAAAGAGGATTTTTATGTATATTCTGGGCTTCGATATAGGCGGAACCAAATGCGCCGTGATAACCGCAAGATGGGACGGCAAAAAAGTGCGGCTTTTAAAAAAAGAAAAATGCGCTACCGAAAAGGGCGTATCGCCTTATGCTGCGATAGATAAACTGATTGCCATGGCGGACGGTATCCTGACCGAAAAGCCGGACGCTATAGGTATTTCCTGCGGCGGACCGCTTGATTCCGAAAAGGGAATTATAATGAGTCCGCCTAACCTGCCCGGTTGGGATAATGTGGAAATAGTAAAACGCATAAAAGAGCATTACGGCGTGCCCGTATACCTGCAGAACGATGCTAATGCCTGCGCGGTTGCCGAATGGAAATTCGGCGCGGGTAGGGGCGCCCGTAATATGGTTTTTCTGACCTTTGGAACGGGACTGGGCGCCGGACTTATATTGAACGGCAAACTCTACACAGGCGCTAACGATAACGCCGGAGAGGCAGGGCACATACGCCTTGAAAACACGGGGCCGGTAGGGTACGGAAAGGCAGGCTCTTTTGAAGGATTCTGCAGCGGCGGCGGACTTGCGCAGTCCGGTTACGCAAAAGCACTTGAAATGGCCGGAAAAGGTGAATATCCGGCGTATTTCAAAAAGGGAATGACCGCGGCGGACGTAAACGCCAAAACAATAGCCGACGCCGCCGACGCAGGCGACGAAACCGCAAGGGAAGTTTACCGTGTTTGCGGAGAATATCTCGGAAAGGGGTTGTCTGTTATAATAGATCTTCTTAATCCCGAAATTATCGTTATCGGCAGCATTTTTGCAAGAAGCAGCAATCTTTTATGGGAACCTGCAAAAAGCGTGATAGAAAAAGAAGCGCTCGGCGTTTCCGCCGCCTGCTGCAGGGTGGTTCCGGCGGAACTTGGTGAGAGTATAGGCGATTACGCCGCGGTGGCGGCGGCGCTTTTAGGTGAAGAATAAAAATCGGAGGAAATATTATGTTAAACGAACTGTTAAACCGTTATCCGTCTCTTTGCGAATGTAAGGATGATATAGAAAAAGCGCGCGACGCCGTTACAGAGTGTTACGAAAAGGGCGGCAAGGTGCTGCTTTGCGGCAACGGCGGCAGCTGCGCCGATTGCGAACACATAGTAGGCGAACTTATGAAAGGCTTTTTAAGCAAAAGGCCTTTAAGCGAAAAACAGAAAACCGAAATGAAAAATAAATGTCCCCTTGTTGACGACAGTATGCTTGAAAAATTGCAGCAGGGACTGCCTGCCATAGCGATACCGTCGCTTACGGCGCTTAATTCCGCTTTCTGCAACGACGTTGACCCCGAACTTATATACGCGCAGCCTTTAATGTCACTGGCAAGAGAAAACGATATTTTAATAGGACTCAGCACATCGGGAAATTCCGCAAATGTTTTTAGTGCCGCAAAGGTTGCGAAAGCGCTCGGGATAAAGGTGATAGGACTTACCGGAAAATCGGGCGGAAAACTTAAAGGCGTTGCGGATATATGTATATGCGCGCCGCAAACCGAAACCTTTAAGGTGCAGGAACTGCATTTGCCTATTTATCACTATATCTGCGCCGCCGTGGAACAGCACTTTTTCGGCGCTTAAATTAAGTAATATAAAAGATAACGGACAGACCGCCCGAAAGGCGGTCTGTTTTTGCATAAAAACAGTATTTTCTGCTTGACACGCCGCTAAAAGCGTGTATAATATAACAGTGTAATATAACAGTGTTATCGGAGGATTTTTAATGCGCGATACCGCACAGACCACAAAAGAGCAATTGCTCGGAGCGGCAAAGGAAGAATTTTTGAAAAACGGTTTTCAGGGGGCTTCGCTGCGCAATATTGCCAAGTCTGTCGGGCTTACCACCGGTGCGGTATACGGTTATTACAGCAGCAAGGAAGCACTTTTTGACGCATTGGTGCAGGAAAGTTACGAACACTTCCTTTCGCGGTATAAAAACGCGCTTGCGGAATTTGAAAGGATACCCTCCGAAAAACAGCCGGAGATGATGGGTAAAATAAGCAGTTTGTGCTTAGAGGAATTGTTAGGCTTTATGTACGATAACCGCGACGCATTCCATTTGCTGCTGCTTTGCTCTGCCGGTACGCGTTACGAATTTATGCTTGACGAAATAGTCGCGCTTGAAGTTGAAGCAACACACAAATATTACAAGGTGCTTGGGCGCTTAGGCACTCCTGTTCCGCAGATAGACAGCCACCTTGAACACATTTTGGTAACGGGAATGATGAACGCATATTTTGAAATGATTATTCACGATATGCCCATTAAAAAAGCGCTTAACTATCTTGCCGAACTGAACGGTTTTTACATCGCAGGCTGGATGAAAATTATGGGACAGTAAGTCCCGTATTTTTTCAAGGCTCAGTTAGCGTATGCTAACTGATTTTGCCGCAATATATTATATATCATTTTTATAAAAGGAGGTCTTGCTTTTGAAAAAGCAATCAAACCTGAACAGGCTTTTATCATACGCCGGCAACCGCAGAATACTTACCTATCTTTCGTGGGTGTTTGCCGCCGCAAGCGCTCTTATCGCTCTGCTGCCTTTTTGGTATATATGGCGTATACTTAAAGAGGTTATAGAGGTATCGCCGCATTATGAAAACGCCGTTCACATTACTCACTACGGCTGGATGGCGGTACTGTTTGCCGTAACTTCCGTTCTTGTTTACATAACTGGTCTTATGTGTTCGCACATATCCGCTTTCCGAATCGCCACAAATCTGCGGCTTACAATGACAAGGCACATCGCCACCCTGCCGCTTGGCGCAATAGAGCAGTTCGGCAGCGGAAAACTGCGCCGCACAATATCGGAAACGGCAGGTTCGGCAGAAACGTACCTTGCGCACCAACTGCCCGATAAATCAAGGGCGATAGCAACAATAGCGGGCCTTCTTACCTTGCTTTTTGTCTTTGACTGGCGACTCGGTCTTTTAAGCCTTGTGCCGGTATTATTAGGTCTTGCCGCAATGTCGCGTATGACGGGGAAAGGTTTGCAGGAAAAAATGACCCAGTACCAAAACGCGCTTTCCGATATGTCCAACGAAGCGGTGGAATATGTCCGCGGCATACCCGTTGTAAAGACTTTCGGGCAAACGGTTTTCTCCTTTAAAAAATTCAAAGCCACGATAGATAATTACGAACGTTGGACCATTGCTTACACAAAACAACTTCGCGGACCTATGTGCCTTTACACTCTGGCTGTAAACAGCGTGTTTGTATTTTTAATAATCGGCGGTTATTGGTTTTCAAAGGGAAGCGTTTCGGCGGAACTTCTGCTTAATATGCTTTTCTATATTATAATCACGCCCGTAATTTCGCTTACTCTCAGTAAACTTATGCTTATGAGTGAAAACGGTATGATTGTGCAGGACGCAATTTCCCGCATTGACAGCGTGCTTGAAAGCCCGTCGCTTAGCAAATCCCAAAATCCGCAGCATCCGAAAGACGCTTCTGTTACCTTAAAGGACGTTACTTTCAGTTACGACGGAACCAAAAACGCGCTTGAGGATATTTCGCTCTCTATAGGCGCCGGTCAAACGGTCGCATTTGTAGGCCCTTCCGGCGGCGGAAAATCCACTTTGGCAAGTCTTATTGCAAGATTTTTCGATCCGCAAAGCGGCAGTATAAGCGTGGGCGGCGTAAATGTAAAGGATATTGATAAAAACGAACTTATGGATACGGTGTCCTTTGTGTTTCAGAACAGTCGCCTGATAAAGGGCAGCATACTTGAAAATGTGCGTATGGGAAGACCCGACGCTTCGGACAGCGAAGTTGCCGCCGCGCTTAAAGCCGCATAGTGCACGGATATCATCGAAAAATCCCCGAACGGCGTTAATACGGTTATAGGTTCAAAAGGCGTTTATCTTTCGGGCGGCGAAATGCAGCGTATTGCAATAGCGCGCGCCATGCTTAAAAACGCGCCCGTGCTTATTTTGGACGAAGCAACTGCCTTTGCCGACCCCGATAACGAAACAAAGGTACAGGCGGCGTTCAACGAACTGGCAAAAGGGCGCACCGTTATTATGATAGCGCACCGCCTGTCCACCGTTGTAAATGTCGACCGCATTTTCGTGCTGAACGAAGGTCATCTTGCGGAAAGCGGCACGTTTTCGGAACTTGCGGAAAAGGCTGACGGCCTGTTCGGTACTATGTGGAACGATTATAAACAGTCCGTTCGCTGGAAAGTGGCAAAGGAGGCATAAAAGATGATAAAATATTTGCAAAGGCGCTTTGCCCTTTCCCGTAAAGGTGCTAAAGACACAATAAAAGGCAGTTTTTTCTGCGCGCTGCAGAACATTTCGTTTATGCTGCCGGTAAGCCTTTTATATATGCTTGTAAGCGATATGATGAAAAACGGTCTTACCGCGGCGCGGATTCCTTATTACATTGTCGGCTGTATTGCGGCGGCGCTGCTTATTCTGATTTGCACGCGGCTTCAGTATAACGGCACGTTTCTTACAACCTATGTGGAAACGGGCGTGCGGCGTGTAAGTCTTGCCGAAAAACTGCGTAAAATTCCGCTTTCCTTTTTTGGTAAAAAGGATTTGGCAGAGCTTACCTCATCAATTATGAACGACTGCGCCGTTTTGGAAAGCAGTCAGTCCCATTTTGTAGAACCGCTGTTCGGCGCGATTATTTCCACAACGCTGATTTCCGTTTCCCTGCTGTTTTTCAACGCAAAAATGGGGCTTGCGGCTATATGGCCGCTGCCCGTTGCGTTTGCCATAGTGGCGCTGGCTTCGGGCGTTCAGAAAGGACTTGCGCGTAAATCCATGGCGGCAAAAATAGCCGGCGAGGACGGAATCCAGGAATGTATGGAAGCCATGCCCGACCTTCGCGCCAATAATGCCGAGGACCGTTATCTTTCGGGCCTTGAAAAGAAAATACGCAACGTGGAAAGCCGCCTTATTAAAAGCGAACTCGGAACCGCCGTGTTTGTCGTTTCGGCAGGGCTTGTTTTAAGGCTTGGCATCGCAACCACCGCACTTACCGGTGCGTATCTGCTTATTAAAGGTAAACTTGATATTCTCACGTTCTTTATGTTCCTGCTGGTGGTTTCAGGGCTTTATGACCCGCTTGAAGGTTCGATGCAGAATCTTGCCGCGATTATCGGCACAAACAGCAATATAGAGCGCATGAACGAAATTCTTGACTGTCCCGTACAGGGCGGGCGCGAAACGCTTGATAACAAAGGTTATGATATTGTATTTGACCATGTCGCCTTTTCTTATGACGGCGGCGAGGCCGTTCTTAAGGACGTTTCTTTTGAAGCAAAGCAGGGGCAGGTAACGGCCCTTGTAGGTCCCTCGGGCGGGGGCAAAACCACCGTTTCCCGTCTTGCGGCAAGATTCTGGGATATAAACAACGGTAAAATCACCGTGGGCGGTATGGACGTATCGAATATAGACCCCGAAAAACTTATGAGCCTTTATTCCATAGTTTTCCAGGACGTTACGCTTTTCGATAATACGATTTTGGAAAATATCCGTATCGGCCGCAAGGACGCCACGGACGAAGAGGTAATTGCGGCGGCAAAACTTGCCAATGTGGATAAATTTGCCGAAAAACTGCCGGATAAGTGGAATTCAAACATAGGCGAAAACGGCTGCGAACTCTCTGGCGGCGAAAGGCAAAGAATATCCATAGCCCGCGCATTCCTGAAGAATGCTCCGATTATCCTGCTTGACGAAGCGACCGCAAGCCTCGACGTCGAAAACGAAACCGCCATACAGGAGGCGCTTTCACGCCTTATAAAAGACAAAACGGTGCTTATTATCGCGCACCGTATGCGTACCGTATCGGGCGCCGATAAAATAGTTATTTTAAAGGACGGCACGGTAGCAGAGCAGGGCGCTCCCGAAGAATTGCTTAAAAAAGGCGGCGTTTTCGCCCACATGGTCGAAATTCAGACCGAAAGCCGCAACTGGGCGCTTGCGTAAGCAAAGGCAGATTTTTTACTATTCGATATTACCTCCGGAAATCGGTAGATTTTTCAGTAAATAGTGAAAAGTAAAAATCGGCAAACCTTGTTAGAGGTTTGCCGATTTTGCTTGCAAAGAAGTATCGCTGCATGATATGAAATAAAATTTGTTTCTTAATATACCTGCGGCAAAAGGGATATCCTATTCGACTTTTTAAAACTTGCGAAGCAAGTATCACCTGACGAAGTCGGATATCAATGTCGAAGGCAATATCCATCGCCGTAAGGCGAATAAAACTGAAAAAGCACTTAGCCTAATGCTAAGTGTTTTTTCTGGTAGGGGCAGAGGGACTTGAACCCGCGACCTCACGCATGTGAAGCGTGCGCTCTGACCAACTGAGCTATACCCCCGAATTACGGGTTATATTACATTGTGTGTAGGACAGAGCAACCGTTTTGCAAAGGTTGCTCTATCCTTTATTGTATCACTTAAAATTCTGCTTTTCAAGCGCCTTTTTTTGCGACCTTTTTCTTTTTGCGCGGGAATGCATCGCTTATTCTTGTAAGTATCCTGAAAATGGACTCCGCCGCGAACGAGAACAGCACCGTAAGCTGGATACTTGTTATAGGAATCATAGTTATCGAGAAAAAGTCCGGCAGGAATATAAACGCGAGCAGCATTCCGAGTATGTTTATTGCAAAAACAAATACACGGTATTTGCTGAAAGGAGTGGTAATGCGCCGCAGTATCATAAATCCTACAACCGCCAGAACAAGGGTAGAGGCGGTGCCGACGTCACTTTTAGGCAGTTTAAAAACATCACCGAATACGGCAAGTGAGCCTACTATTATGGTATCGGTAAGCGCTGCGGGAAGTGCTGCTTTAAGCACATTTTTAAGGAAGTGACCTTCAATGCGCTTTTTGTTGCTTTCAAGCGCCAGCAAAAAGCCCGGAAAACCTATCGTAAACATACTTATAAGCGAAATGTGCGTGGGCTCTAACGGGTAGGAGAGCATAAGCACCGAAGCCATTACCGAAAGCAGCAGCGAAAATATATTTTTTACAAGGAACAAACTTGCCGAACGCTGAATGTTGTTTACAACCCTTCTGCCTTCGGAAACAACGCTGGGCATACGGGCAAAATCAGAATCAATCAAAACCACTTTTGCAACCTGTGTAACCGCTTCGCAGCCGGATGCCATTGCAATGCTGCAGTCCGCGTCCTTTAAAGCGAGAATATCGTTTACGCCGTCGCCCGTCATGGCAACCGTGTGTCCGTTATCCTGCAAAGCGTGCACAAGCATTTGTTTTTGTTTGGGGGTCACCCTGCCGAATACGGTGTATTCTTCCGCTGCGGCGTAAACGTCATCCTCGGTTTTAAGGGTGGAAGCGTCTACATACGCGTCGGCGTTCGGTATTCCGGAAAGCCGTGCCACTTCGGCAACCGTTGCCGGGTGGTCGCCCGAAATTACCTTAACGGCAACGCCCTGTTTTTTGAAGTATTCAAATGTTTTGGGGGCATTCTTCCTTATGGCGTTTGAAAGAACTATAAAACAAGCCGGAATTACCGCAGAGGAAACGCCGCTTCTGCCAACGGGGTATTTATCGTAAGCGAAAACCAGCACGCGGTAGCCCTTGCTTATATAGTCGGCGGTTTGCGCTTTATAAGGATTGTTTTTCAATACAAACTCCGGCGCGCCTAAAACCCAACTGCCGTTTTTAAAGGTTATCGCACCGTATTTAAGCGAAGAATCAAAGGGAAGAATGTTAAGCGGCGCCATTGCAACCGCGGGGTTCTGCTGTTCTTTAAAATAATTTTGCAAAGCGGACATGGTGGCGTTGCTGTCAAGCGATGCCGTAACATAATGGTACAGCATGTCCGAAATATCGCACTGCGGCAAGCCCGGATTTTCAGGCAGCGGCACTATTTCGCGTACCTGCATATCGGGTTCCGTAATAGTTCCCGTTTTATCCACGCATAAAACGTCTACGCGTGCGAGCGCTTCAATGCTTTTCATATCGTTAAGCAATACGCGCCTTTTCGCAAGCCGCACCGTACCGAGTGCCAGAGCCACGGTTGTAAGCAGATAAAGCCCTTCCGGTATCATTCCTATTACTGCGGCAACCATTGATACAACGCTTTCCGCAAAGGTCTCGTGTTTTACGAAATATCCCTGATAAAAAAGAACGGAGCCTATAGGGATAAGAAGTATGCCCATCCACTTAACTATTTTGTTTATCGAGCGTATCATTTCCGATTGTTCGCCCGTCTGTCCGCGCTTTGCTTCGGCGGTAAGTCTTGAAATGTAGGAATCCTCACCCACGCTTTCAAGCACGGCGCAGCACTCGCCCGATACAACAAAACTGCCCGAAAGCAGGCGGTCGCCCGGATTTTTTGTTATTTCGTCCTGTTCGCCCGTAAGCAGCGATTCGTTTACGGTAAGCGAACCTTCAAGTATGCGTGCATCGGCGCAGATCTGCATACCTGCGGTGAGTATTACCGTATCGTCCTGCACAAGTGATTCGGAACGCACTTTTTTCCTTGTGCCGTCTCTTATAACAACGGCGTGGGGAGAGTTTAAAAGACTCATCTTATCAAGGGTCTTTTTCGCGCGTATTTCCTGAAAAATACCAACAAGCGTGTTGCCTACAACAATGGGCAAAAAGGTAAGATTCCTGAAAGAACCCGCAACGCACAAAAGCACCGTGAGTATCATAAATATAAAGTTAAAATATGTGAAAGTGTTCGATACTACTATTTCCTTGGTGCTTTTTCCGGCACCCGCGGGGGCGGAGTTTACAAGACCGTCCGCAATGCGGTCGTCAACCTGGTCGGAAGAAAGCCCCGTAAAGGAATATTTTTCGCCCTGCATATCAACACTTCCTTGCTGCTTTGGAATCTTTAGAACATTTAATGAAATTATACAGTATTTTCCGCAAAATGGCAACCCATCAAAAACGGTTTGCGTGCATAAAAAAAGCAGCGGTTTAAAAAGGAGTTAAACCGCTGCTTTTTTTATGTGTTTATTATGCCTGCATAGCATCCGCAAAACGGATGGGGCTTGTGCGCATAAAGGTGCGAAGTTCGCTTACAAGGTGGAACATCGGGTTTTTAAGTTCGCTGACGTTTCTTGTGTCTACAAAGCGGTATCCCGTTTCTTTTGCAAGTTCTTCTATTCTTTCGTTAAGCGCCTCCGCGTTTTTACCGTTTTTCATAACCGATACAAGATATATCTTAGCGCCGCAGCCGGCGGAAATTTTGCTTAAAACGCGGCGTATATCTTCTACCGTTTTTTCGGGGTCAAAATCCTTTTCTCCCATTTCGGTTTCGCCTAAGTTTACAAAAACCTTATCGGGATTAAGATCAAGCACGCAATCCTTCAAAACTTCGGCGGCTTTTTCCGCTGTAAGACCTTTAAGGCTGCGGTTGTAAACGGTAACGCTTATTCCGAGCGCCGAAGCAATTTCGCTGAAAGGAATTCTTGCAAAGGTGCTTGAACCGAACATAACGGTGCCGCCGGAAACCACACTGTTTACCTCACGCATTTCACTTAAACGTTCTTCATACATTTTTCATCAGTCCCCTTATCTGATTTTTTGTCGTAGTTTAAATTTATAAAATAAACCACAAGGTTTGCCGAAACGATTATAAGGTTGATAATATACACAACCAATACATAGTTGAAACGGCCTGTGATTATCTTTGCCACGATGCCTGCAACGTATCCGAGTATTATAAGAAGTATAAACTGCAAACTCATGGACTTTGCCGTGTGTGCTTTAATGTTTTTATATACTGCTACCGGCCACGAAAAACCGAAGCAGATAAGCATAGCGCTTTCAAGTGCCTCCGCCAAAGTTCTGCATCCCCTTTCTTTTTACAACAACAGTATAACGTTGACAATTCATAATGTCTAATATATAATATATCATAATAATCATAGATTTGAGGAATGTATTATGGAACTGTCTCAACTTCATTATTTTGCCGAAGCCGCAAAAAGCGAGCACATAAGCAAAACAGCGGAAGTAATGCATATTGCGCAGCCTTCGCTTACAAAATCCATTAAGAATCTCCAAACGGAATTGGGAGTTCCGCTTTTTGTGCCGAAAGGCAGGAACGTGGTGCTTACCGAATACGGAAGATATTTTTATAAAAAACTTGTGCCATTGCTCGACGGGCTTGACGCTTTGCCGGCGCAGTTGCGGCGGATGGCGCAGCTTGAAAACGAAACTGTGCATGTAAACGTGCTCTCGGCTTCTTCCATAGTAACGCAGGCGGTAATCGAATACAAAAGAAAACATAAGGAAGTAAGTTTCCAGCTTGTGCAAAACGAAGAAAGCGAATTGTACGATATAGGCGTAAGTACAAAATTAAGCGGCAAAGAAGATTACTTTTCGGAAAACAGGTATATTTTTTCCGAGCAGATGTACCTTGCGGTTCCCGTGGGACACAGATTTGCGGATATAGGGGAGATAGATCTTTACGAGGCGCGCGACGAGGACTTTGTAAGCCTTATGGGTTCAAAACAAATGCGCTATATATGCGATGAATTTTGTAAACACGCGGGTTTTAAGCCGAAAGTAGTGTTTGAAAGCGACGGCCCGGCGCTTGTTCAGAATATGATAATAGCAGGCGCAGGCATAGGGTTCTGGCCGCAGTTCGTTTGGGGAAAGGTGGACGAAACGCATATAAAACTTGTCCGGATAAAAGAACCGGTATGCGTAAGAGATATAGTGATAGACTGTAAATACAATAAAAAGGACAACAGCGAGGTCGCCTCGTTTTATAAATTTTTAATCGAATTCTGCGAAAAAATTATAGCCTGACCAAAGAAAAAAGTTGACATAACTAACACTGTTAGCATATAATACTAACAGTGTTAGTTTTTTATATTTTACGGAGGGAATGACGCGGTTGAAAAAGGGAATAGATAAGCAGGCAATATTTGATGAAAGCGAAAAACTGCTGGAGAATGTCGGGATAGACAGATTTTCTCTTCGGGAACTTTCAAGAAGACTTGGGATAAAGCCGGCGTCGCTTTATAACCATATAAGAGGAATAGAGGAAATATACAAATACTTAAGCAAAAGGGCGTCCGACGGGATGAAAAACACGCTTCTTGAAGCGATGAAAGATAAGCCCGCTGACGAGGCTTTTGTTGCCGGCGCTTTTGCCTATCGGCGCTTTGCCGAACAGAATCACGAACTTTATTTAGTGCTTATAAGGGCGCGTTCTTCAAAGGACGAGGAAACCATTAAACTGGGTTTTGAAAGTTTTGCGCCGATAAGGGAACTTATAAAATCGTACGGTATTCCGAAAGAAAAATTTTTGCATTTTATCCGCAGTTTCAGGGCGTTTTTGCACGGATTTGTTGAAATCACCCATAACGGGTTTATGCAAAAGGGAAGCGCCCCGAAGGACGAAACCTTCCTTACAGCAGTAAATGTGTTTTTAAAGATATTAAAGGAGGAATCAAACGGTGCTGAGGTATAAGCAGTACATAAAGGGATATGGGCATTGCTTTTTGCTGGCGCCCGTTTTTATGGTGCTTGAGGCAACGGGCGAATTTATACTTCCCTACATAAGCGCAAACATAATAAATAAAGGCGCTGCCACAGGGGACCTTCCGTATATGCTTAAAAACGGGCTTTATATGCTGCTTCTTGCATTGTTTATGCTTATAACGGGCGTTTTGGGCGCCAACTTTGCAATACGCGGCGCTTCCAATCTTGCGGCGGATATACGCAAAAACGCCTTTTTGAAAATACAGAAGTTCTCCTTTGCGGATATAGACGCGTTTACAACCGGTTCGCTTATAACAAGAATCACTAACGACGTAACGCAGATACAGGGCTTTACGCAGTCGCTTTTAAGGGGCGTTTTCCGCAGTCCCGTTATGCTTATCGGCGCGCTTGTAATGTCTTTTTCACTGAATCCGCGGCTTGCAAAAATTTTTATTGCGGTGGTTCCGTTCTTATCGCTTGTTATGTTCTTTGTTATAAGAACCTGCAATCCGCGGTACACGAAAATGCAGCAGCAGATAGACTGCCTTAATACCGAAATAGGTGAAACGGTTACAAACGAAAGGGTTATAAAGTCCTTTGTAAGGGAGCAGTATCAGCAGCAAAAATTTGCAAAAACAAACGCAAAACTTGCAGAGCGCACGGTTTCCGCACTTAAAATAATGATAATTATGATGCCGCTTTACGGTATTATCATAAATATAACCATGCTGGCGGTAGTATGGTTTTCAGGCAAACTTATAAACGTCGGCGGAATGGAACTCGGCACCCTTACCGCGTTTATAACATATCTTACGCAGGTGCTTACCGCCCTTAATTTTGTTGCAAACATAATTTTGCAGGGCACGCGCGCCGCGGCTTCAAGCAGAAGAATTGCAGAGGTTCTTGACGCCGAACCATCTTTAAATGATAACAGCGCCGCATTTCCGAACCGTGAAATTTCACGGGGCGATGTCGAGTTTAAAAACGTAAGTTTCAAATACTTTAAAAATAATAAGGAAAATGTGCTTTCAAATATAAGTTTCAAGATAAACGGCGGTGAAACGGTGGGGGTAATCGGCTCTACCGGTGCCGGAAAAACCACGCTTGTTTCGCTTATATCAAGACTTTACGACGTCGATTCGGGCGAAGTGTTGATAGACGGCGTAAACGTTAAGGATTATTCGCTTGAAAATTTAAGAAAGCATATAGCGGTTGTGCTGCAGCAAAACACCCTGTTTTCGGGCAGCATTGCCGAAAATCTCCGCTGGGGAGATGAAAACGCGGACGACAAAGCGCTGCGCAAAGCAGCCGAAATTGCCTGCGCGGACGGCTTTATATCATCTTTTAAGGACGGTTATAATACAGAACTGAGTGAGGGCGGCAAAAATCTTTCGGGCGGACAGAAACAGCGTATATGCATAGCAAGGGCGCTGCTTAAAAAGCCTAAAATACTTATTCTTGACGACTCTACAAGCGCCGTTGATACCGCTACGGACGCCGCGATAAGAAAAGCCCTTAAAGAGGAACAAAGCGGCATTACAACATTTGTTATAGCGCAAAGAATAAACACCGTAGCCTGCGCCGACCGCATAATAGTGCTTGATAAGGGCGAACTTGTAGGCGTGGGTACGCACGAGCAGCTTCTAAACACCTGCTCCGCCTATAAAGAAATATATCTTTCACAAAAGGGACTTACGGAAGGGGGTGCCCTGCAGTGACTGAAGAACGCCTTTTAAGGATAAAAGAAAAATATTCGGGAACGGAAACAAACTCCCGTAAAGAACTTAACGTTATGCGTGGCGCCGCGGCGCGCGGCAGGGCGATGGTTGCTTCGGGAAAGCCTAAAAACACCAAAGCCGCCGTTTTTCGACTTTTGAAATACCTTTCGCACGAAAGAAAGTATTTTATTCTGGCAATTTTCTGCACGCTTATCGAAACCGTTACAATGCTTGCGGCATCACAGATGTTAAGACCCGTTATAAACACGATAAGTTTTAAAAATACAAACTTCAAAAAACTGGCGTTCGGCGTTTTGTTGATGGCGGCAGTGTATCTCACGTCACGCTTTTTCGAGTGGCTTGAAAACCGTCTTATGCTTTCTGTTTCGCAGCGCTCGCTTAAACGTATGCGCGATGAACTTTACGCCCACGTTACCGATATGCCGCTTAAATGCTTCGACAGCCGCCAGACAGGCGATATTATGAGCCGCTTTACAAACGATGTGGACGCAGTGGGCGAACTGCTTAACACCACCCTTGTTCAGATATTCAGCTGTACCGTAACAATAATCGGCACGGTTGTGCTTATGCTTTACAACAGCCTTATTTTAGGCGCTGTAACGCTTGTAATGACGCCCGTTATAATGTTTGTATCAAAGGGAATAATAAGCCGCGGCAAGCAGGCGTATAAAAAGCAGCAGCGCGCCCTCGGTATTCTTAACGGATTTTCCGAGGAGATAATCTCGGGTCAGAAAGCCGTTAAGGTATTCAATCACGAAAGCATTGCCGAAGATGAATTTTCCTATCTTAACGAGGAACTCAGGGAAGCACAGATAAAAGCGCAGTTTCGTTCGGGTATTATAGGGCCTGTTACGCACCAATTAAGCAATATGACCTACGCCGTTACCGCCTGCGTAGGCGGCATACTGATAGCCTTCGGCGGATTTGATATAGGCGGACTTACCGTGTCGCTCAGGTTTACAAGGCAGTTCAACAGACCGATAAACGCGGTTTCCATGCAGTTTAACACCGTACTTTCGGCACTTGCCGGCGCCGAGCGCGTTTTCGAACTGCTTGATACCGAACTTGAACACGACAGCGAAGATGCTGTATCGCCCGAAAAACTGAACGGCGAAATAGAATTTAAAAACGTGTCCTTCGGCTATAAAAGCGGCACAGATGTGCTGCACGATATATCCCTTAAGGCGCCCAAGGGTCAGAAAATCGCGTTTGTCGGCTCTACGGGTGCCGGAAAAACCACCGTTACAAACCTGCTTTCAAGATTTTACGATATAGACCGCGGCCAAATTCTTGCCGATGGTACGGACATAAAGCGCCTGCCGCTGTCCCTTTTGCGCAGCAATGTTGCAATGGTGCTTCAGGATACGCACCTTTGGAGTGGCACGGTTATGGAAAATATACGTTACGGCAGGCTTGACGCCACCGACGACGAGGTCATATCCGCCGCAAAAGCCGCCTCGGCACACGATTTTATAATGCAGCTTGAAAACGGTTACGATACGCTTCTTTCAAACGACGGCGCGAATCTTTCGGGCGGACAGCGGCAGCTTATAAACATAGCGCGCGCGGTAATATCAAAAGCGCCCGTGCTGGTTCTGGACGAAGCCACCTCCTCGGTGGATACGCGCACCGAACGGCATATAGAAGAGGGAACCGACGCGCTTATGAAAAACCGAACCACGTTTATAGTGGCTCACCGGCTTTCCACCGTAAGGAAAGCGGATATTATATTGGTTCTTGAAAAAGGCCGAATAATCGAACGTGGCAGCCACGATGAACTTATGGCGCTCGGCGGCAGATACGCCGACCTTTACAACGAACGCGCGGAACTTGACTGACGAACGCAAAAGTTTAAAAACAAACCCTGCCCGATAAATTTCACACAAAAAAAGCCACCCGACAGGGTGGCTTTTTTAACCTTATTTATCAGTCAAGGTCTTTTCCGCAGCAGCGTTTGTATTTTTTGCCGCTGCCGCATGGGCAAAGCGCGTTTTTGCCCACAACGCCCTTTCCTCTTACCGTTTGCGGTTTTTCGCCCGCAGAGGATTCTTCGGCAACCTTTTCGCGTTTTACCTCTTCGTTTGTTTTAACGTGAACCGTAAGCACAAGTTTTGCGGTCTGTTCGCGTATGGCGTCGGTCATTGCAGAGAACATATCGTAACTTTCGTTTCTGTACTCTACAACCGGATCGTGCTGGCCGTATGCGCGCAGTCCGATACCCTGACGGAGCTGGTCCATATTGTCGATATGGTCCATCCAGTTTGTATCAACGCTTCTGAGCAGCATAACGCGTTCCACTTCGCGCATAAGCGGCTCCCCGAGTTCTTTTTCGCGTTCGGCATACTTTTCGTGCGCCTTTTCCTTTAACAGTTCGGCAACCTCTTCCTTTGAAATATTGCCGAGCGTTTCGGTATCAAAGTCAAGGTCGTTTTCATCGGTAATCCAGCCGAGGAAGTGTTCTTTAAGACCGTTTAAATCCCAGTTATCGTGAACGGCGTCGTCCGCAAGATATATCTTAGTATAGGAGTCTACCGTTTCATCTATCATCTTCACAACGGTATCCTTAAGGTCCTCGCCGTCAAGCACGCGGTTGCGCTGATCGTAGATAAGTTCGCGTTGCTTGTTCATAACATCGTCGTACTGAAGAACGCTTTTACGGGCGGCAAAGTTCATGCCCTCTTTCTTCTTTTGCGCGCTTTCTATCGTTCTGGAAAGAATACCGCTTTCAAGGGGCATATCCTCGTCTACTTTAAGGGTTTCCATAAGCGCCGAGATACGTTCGCCGCCGTAAAGGCGCATAAGATCGTCCTCAAGCGAAATGTAGAATTTCGTGTCGCCGGGGTCGCCCTGACGTCCGGCACGGCCGCGCAGCTGATTGTCGATACGCCTTGAATCGTGGCGTTCGGTGCCTATTATCGAAAGACCGCCTGCAAGGCGTACCTTCTCGCTTTCGGGTGCTATTTCCGCTTTGTAATCGTCATAAAGGCTGCGGAACTTTTCGCGCGCGGCTATAATGTCCTTATCGTCAGTGTCGGCAAAACCCGTGGCTTCCGCTATAATTTCCTCCGAAAGGCCTTCGGCGCGCAGCGCCGCCTTTGCAAGATATTCCGCGTTGCCGCCTAACATTATATCGGTGCCGCGGCCCGCCATATTGGTAGCTATGGTAACAGCGCCCGGTTTGCCTGCCTGCGCGATTATTTCCGCCTCGCGTTCGTGGTGTTTGGCGTTCAAAACATTGTGCTTTATGCCAGCCTTTTTAAGAAGCGAGGATAAAAGTTCCGATTTTTCGATCGTTACCGTGCCTACAAGCACCGGCTGACCGGCGGCGTGTTTTTCGGCAATGCGCTCGATTACCGCCTTGTATTTTGCCCTTTCGGTCTTGTACACGGCGTCGTTTTCATCGTTTCTTATAAGCGGACGGTTCGTAGGTATCTCGATAACGTCAAGTTTGTATATTTCCTGGAACTCCGCCTCTTCGGTCATGGCGGTACCCGTCATACCCGAAAGTTTGTTGTAAAGGCGGAAGAAGTTCTGGAAAGTGATGGTGGCAAGCGTTTTCGATTCGTGGGCTACCGTTACGCCCTCTTTGGCTTCAATAGCCTGGTGCAGACCCTCGTTATAACGTCTGCCGAACATAAGGCGGCCCGTAAATTCGTCAACGATTATTACTTCGCCGTCCTTAACCACATAATCAACGTCGCGCTTCATTATTCCGTGCGCGCGGATAGCCTGATTTACATGGTGGGCGATTTCTATATTTTCGGTATCGTTAAGATTTTCTATACCGAAAAACTGTTCCGCCTTTTTAACGCCGGAAGGCGTAAGCGTGGCGATTTTTGCCTTTTCGTCCACAACGTAATCGCCGTCGTATTCCGCGGATTCGTCGGTCTGCTTATCGTCCATTTCCTTTACTTTTACCATCTTAAGGGTAAGCGCCAGTTTGTTCGCTTTAACGTAAAGGTCGGTTGATTTTGTGCCCTGACCCGATATTATAAGCGGCGTGCGCGCTTCGTCTATAAGTATGGAGTCCACCTCGTCGACAATGGCAAAGTTGTGTCCGCGCTGAACGCGCTGCTCTTTATAAATAACCATATTATCACGAAGATAATCGAAACCGAGTTCGTTATTTGTGCAGTAGGTAATATCGGCGTTATATGCTTCGCGTTTGTCATCTGCGTTCATCCCGTGGATTATAAGACCTACCGAAAGCCCTAAAAATCTGTAAAGTTTGCCCATCCATTCGCTGTCGCGCTTGGCAAGGTAATCGTTTACCGTAACTATGTGTACGCCCTTGCCCGAAAGCGCGTTAAGGTATGCCGGCAGCGTGGCAACAAGCGTTTTACCTTCGCCTGTTTTCATTTCGCTTATTCTGCCCTGGTGCAGAACGATACCGCCTATTACCTGAACGGGGAAGTGGCGCATACCCAAAACGCGGTCGGCAGCCTCTCTGCAGGCGGCAAAAGCCTCGGGCAAAATGTCGTCAAGCGTTTCGCCGCCGGAAAGACGCTCTTTAAGCCGCGGCGTTACGGCTTTAAGTTCATCGTCCGAAAGTTTTCTGTAATCTTCCTCAAAAGAAAGAACTTTATCGCATATAGGTTTTATCCGTCGGAGTTCACGTTCACTGTAACTGCCGAACATTGCGCGTAATAAACCCATTATAAAATACCTCACAATCAATCAGTTGAATTATTTAAGAACCAAATACCTGCCGTCTTTTTTAATTCCGGAAGTATAAGTAATATTGTAATCGCGGTCGATAAAAACCGCCTGTACGTCCCCGCCGAGATTTTCCGCAAATTCAGCGGCCGCACTTTTGCCGAGCAATATACAAACGGTTGACAGCGCGTCCCCGGTAAAGGAAGAATCGCTTATAATCGTGGCGGAAAGCAGGTCGGTATCGGCAGGGTAGCCCGTATCGGGGTCTATTATGTGGTGGTATTGCCTGCCGTCTTTTTCAAAAAAACGCTCGTACACGCCCGAAGTTACAACGCTTTTGTTCTTAACCTTAAGCGTGGCGGAAAGTTCCGATTCCGAAAAAGGCTTTTTAATTCCGACATTGTAATATCGGTCACCGAAAACTATTACGTTTCCCCCAAGGTTCAGCACACCGCGTTTTGCGCCCGAATTTTTAAGAAATTCAAGCGTTTTGTCCGCTATGTATCCCTTTGCTATTCCGCCGAGGTCCAGTTTTTTGCCGTTTGCATCAACCGTAGTTCCGCTTACCTTTACCGACTGATAGTCGATATTCTTAAGCGCTTCGGCTATTTCGTCTTTAGAGGGCACAACCTCTTCTTTTATGTTCCACAAACTTGTAAGCGGATAAATGCTTATATCAAACTTACCGCCCGATAAAGCGCCCATATAAAGCCCTTTTTCTATCACGCGCGCCGTATCTTCCGAAACCGTAACGCTGCCGCTTGAAGCGTTTATGCGACCGATGTCGCTGTCGGATTTCGCGGCGCTCATTTCGCTTTCAAGTTTGCGGCACAGCAAAAAAGCCTCCGAAAGCGTGTTTTCATCGCAATCGGCGGTAAGTGTTACCGCGGTATCAAGAAGAAACTGCGTATCGCTTGCTTCCTGCGAACAGCCGCAAAGCGCCGCAAGAATAAAAACCAAACTTAAAGAAAAAGCTTTTTTCATATACGGTATTATACATCGTCTTTCTTTTTTTGTAAAGATATGTTAATATATAATATATTGTGCGAAAGCGGCACAAAAGGGCGAAAGGCGGTGTTTTTTCTGAAAAAGGGCGATGTTGTGATTGTTGCGTCCGTTGCGGCGGCGTGTCTTGTGTCGGTATTTGCGCTGTTTGTCTTTCCGAAAACCGCCGGCAGAACCGTTGTTGTAAAAGAAAATAACGCCGTGGTATACGAGGGCGATTTAAACACGGATAAAAAAATTGTTCTTGAAAACAACACCGTGGTTATAAAAAACGGTGAAGCGTACATGCAAAATGCCGACTGTAAAAACGGCATTTGCAAACACACGGGGAAAATATCGGCAAAGGGGGAAACCGTTATATGCCTTCCGAACAGGGTAACGGTACAAATAAAGTAGATACAAAGCGCCTTTGCGTTTACGCCATGTTTACTGCGGCATGCCTTGTTGCCTCGTATATAGAAAGCCTGTTGCCCCTTGCTTTTATAGCGCCGGGGATAAAACTCGGTCTTTCAAACTCGGTCGCGCTTTGCCTAGCGTTTTCCGGCGATAAAAAGGGTGCGTTTGCCGTAAATACCGCAAGGATTCTTTTGTCGGCTTTGCTGTTCGGCAGCGCCGTATCTTTTGTGTTTGCAATTGCGGCAGGCACGGCGTCGCTTCTTGCGGTATGTTTTGTTTCACGTTTTAAATCGGTAAGTGCCGCAGGCGGCAGTGTTTTGGGCGGAGTTACGCATAATATCGTCCAGTGCGCCGTGGCAGCGGCAATATCGGGCACGGGCGTTTTTTATTATCTGCCCGTCCTGATTGCCGCCGGGGCGGTTTCGGGCGGCGCGGTAGGCGCCGTTTGTCTGCTCGTTTTAAAAAAAATAAAGACAAATCCGAAATAATGGTGTATAATAATCGGGTTAGAGTTTAAAAACTGCCACGCGGCATTTAAAAGGAGTTTCGTAAAGTATGTGCGGATTTGTGGGCTTTACAAATTATATAAAGGATGACGGTACTGTTCTTTCAATGTGCAAGAACCGCATAATTCACCGCGGTCCCGATTCGGAAGGGTCTTATATAGACGAAAATGTAGCCCTCGGTTTCAGAAGGCTCAGCATAATCGGTCTTGAAGACGGCGACCAGCCCATGTTTAACGAGGACGGTTCTCTTGTTCTTGTCTTTAACGGTGAGATATACAATTTCAAAGAAATTAAAGAAGAACTTATCGCGGCAGGTCATACGTTCAAGTCCCACGCCGACAGCGAAGTGCTGCTTCACGGGTTTGAACAGTGGGGCGAAAAAATTGTTGAAAAACTTCGCGGTATGTATGCCTTTGTTATTTATAACAAGGCGGATAATTCGCTTTTCGGTGCGCGCGATATATTCGGAATAAAACCCTTTTACTATACGTTTATGGGCAACAGTTTTATATTCGGCTCGGAAATAAAGGCGTTTTTAGACCATCCGGAATTTAAAAAAGAACTTAACGAGGAAGCGCTTGCACACTACCTGTCTTTCCAGTATTCGCCTACCGAAGAAACGTTTTTTAAAGGCGTTTACAAACTTCCGCCCGCGCATTGCTTTAAATTTAAGGACGGAAAGATTGAGACTGCAAGGTACTTCCGTCCCGATTTCAACGAGGTCCCCGGAGTTCTTGAATATTATGCCGACCGCATAGACAAAACAATAAGGGAATCGGTAAAAGCGCACAAAATAGCCGATGTTGAAGTAGGTTCTTTCCTTTCATCCGGCATAGATTCAAGTTACATTGCCGAAGCGGCGGATGTTGATAAGACCTTTACCGTGGGCTTTGAAAGTCCGGACGGCGACCGCTATAACGAAATTCATTATGCAAAGAAATTTGCCGATACCATTAAGGTGGAAAATATATCGAAGGTTATAACGCCCGAAGAATATTGGGGGACCTTCCCGAAAATACAGTATTTTATGGACGAGCCTCTTGCCGACCCTGCGGCCATCGCCCTTTACTTTGTAAGCAATCTTGCGTCAAAATACGTTAAGGTAGTAATGTCGGGCGAGGGCGCCGACGAACTTTTCGGCGGCTACCGCATATATCAGGAGCCGATAACCGTTACGGCTTACGACAGCATACCTTTCCCGATAAGGCGCGTTATCAGCCGCATTTGTGAACATCTTCCCCATGTGCACGGTATCAACTATCTTATAAGAAGGGGAAAAACTATTGAAGAGCGTTTTATAGGGAACGCCGATATTTTCTCTAAAAAAGAGCGCGACAGGATACTTAAAAGCGAAATTTCACGCTCTGTTTCGGAACCCCGCGTGCTTTGCGATAAGTTCTATCGCGAGGTTCGCGATAAGGACACCATAACCAAAATGCAGTATCTTGATATAAATATGTGGCTTATGGGCGATATACTGCTTAAAGCGGATAAAACAAGTATGGCAAACTCGCTTGAACTGCGCGTGCCGTTTTTGGATAAAAAGGTTTTGGCGCTGGCGGAACAGATTCCCCTCGACTGTCGTGTAAATACAAAGACCACCAAATACGCGCTGCGCGTTGCGGCGGAAAAAACGCTGCCGGAACTTACCGCAAAAAAGGACAAACTCGGTTTCCCCGTGCCCATACGCGTGTGGCTTAAACAGGACGAATATTACAACAAGGTCAAAGCGGCGTTTTTGTCGCCTGCGGCGGAAAAGTATTTCGATACCGCAAAACTTGTAAAACTGCTTGACCGCCACAGAAGCGGCAAAGAAGACGTAAGCCGCAAGATATGGACGGTTTACACATTCCTTGTATGGTACGAAGAATTTTTCGGTAAGGTAAGCGAAAATGTATGATTCTTTTGCCGCCGTTTATGATACTCTTATGAGTGACGCCGATTATAAAAGGCGCGCCGAATATATTCGCGGCGTATTCCTGAAATACGGCGCAGTGCCGACGCTGCTTTTGGATCTTGCCTGCGGCACGGGCGCCTTTTCGCGTGAGTTTTCTTCTGCGGATACGTCGGTTATAGGCGTTGATATATCGGCGGAAATGCTCTCCCGCGCGGCGGAAAAGGGCGGAGATATCCTTTATATCTGTCAGGATATGACAGAACTTGACCTGTACGGCACGGTAGACGGCGCGATATGCTGTCTTGACGGGCTTAATCATCTCCGGAATTATGATGATTTTTGCAAGGTTCTGCAAAGAACGGCGCTTTTTCTTGAAAACGAAAAACTTTTTATTTTTGATATCAATACCGTTTATAAGCATAAACGTGTGCTTGCCGATAATACCTTTATAAAGGAAAAAGGCGGCGTTTACTGCATATGGCAAAACGAATATGATAAAAAAAGCCGAAGCGTTACCGTTAAACTTGATTTTTTTGTCGGGGAAGACGGTACATATTTAAAAAGCAGTGAAACGTTTACCGAAACGGCGTTCAAAAGGTCCGCCGTGCGGCGCGCTTTAAAAAAAGCCGGATTTGATATCCTTGAGATAACCGACGGCGATACATATAAAAAGCCGATTCGTAAAACACAGCGGCTTATGTATGTGTGCAAAAAACGCGGTTTTTAAAGTATATTAAAGGTGTTGTTACGCGGCTTAAACGCTTATAAAAAAAGACGTTTAAAAAAATTAAAAAAATTACTTGACATTAAAAGGCACTTATGATAGTATATTGTTTGTCGCCGGTGAGTTTCAAGCAAAGCCAGCGCTCGTGGGAGCATAGCTCAGCTGGGAGAGCATCTGCCTTACAAGCAGAGGGTCATAGGTTCGAGCCCTATTGTTCCCACCATTTTTGGCCTGGTAGTTCAGCTGGTTAGAACGCTAGCCTGTCACGCTAGAGGTCGTGGGTTCGATCCCCATCCAGGTCGCCATTTGCCTCTGTAGCTCAGTCGGTAGAGCAGGGGACTGAAAATCCCCGTGTCGTTGGTTCGATTCCGACCGGAGGCACCAC
>CAKSTF010000001.1 GCA_934491515.1 uncultured Eubacteriales bacterium | reverse complement strand
AGCGCTTGCGGGTTATTGCGATAAAATAACCGTGAGCCTTCTTGACGACGGAATTATAAAGGTGACCGATAACGGCCGCGGAATACCCGTAGGTATACATCCGAAAATGGGAATACCGACCGTTTCGGTTGTGTTTACCGTGCTGCACGCAGGCGGTAAGTTCGGCGGCAACGGATATAAGGTTTCGGGCGGTCTGCACGGCGTGGGCGCTTCGGTAGTGAACGCGCTTTCCTCCTGGCTGGAGGTTGAGGTAAAGGACGGCACGCACGTTTATAAACAGCGCTATGAAAAGGGAAATATAAAGGACGAACTTAAAATTATAGGCGATACAAGCGAAACGGGCACCACCGTAACGTTTAAGCCCGACCCCGAAATATTTACCGATACCACGCGTTATGATTACGATACCCTGCTCACAAGACTTCGCGAGCAGGCGTTCCTTAACGCCGGTATCAGAATTGTGATTAAGGATATGCGTACCGACGACCAGGCAATACCCGACCGCGAGGACGATCTGTGTTTTGAGGGCGGTATAAAATCGTATGTTGAGTATATACTTGAAAACAGTAAAAAGGACCGCCTTAATTCGGACGTTATTTATATTTCCGGCACGGGAAAGGACTCCGTGGCGGAAATGGCGTTTTTGTGGTGCACGGGATACGATACAAAGATAGTTTCCTTTGCCAATACCGTTCACACGGTGGACGGCGGCACCCACGAAAGCGGATTTAAGACAAGCCTTGCAAGGGTGATAAATAAGTATGCGCGCGCCTTTAAAATGCTTAAAGAGGGCGACGCGAACCTTAAAGGCGACGATATAAACGAGGGTCTTATCGCGATAATAAGCGTTAAACTTACCGACGCGCAGTTTGAATCGCAGACCAAGGCAAAACTCGGCAATACTTCGATGAATACGCTTGTAAGTTCGGTAATGGGCGATAAACTTTACCAGTATTTAGAAGAACATCCGGACGAAGCAAGGATAATAGTAAATAAGGCGATAGCGTCGTCAAACGCGCGCGAAGCGGCGCAGAAGGCACGCGACCTGCAAAGAAACAAATCGGGAATAGGAAATAAGGCAAGAATGCCTGCAAAACTTACCGACTGCATTTCAACCGACCCCACTAAGACCGAAATCTTCATTGTCGAGGGTGATTCGGCAGGCGGCAGCGCGGTAGAGGGCAGAAACTCCACCTATCAGGCGATACTTCCCCTTTGGGGTAAAATGCTCAACGTTGAAAAGGCAAGGGTAGATAAGGTTTACGGCAACGATAAACTCACCCCCGTTATTGTGGCGCTGGGCACGGGTATTGCGGAACATTTTGATATTACCAAACTGCGTTACGATAAAATTGTTATTATGGCGGATGCCGACGTTGACGGCAGCCATATACAAACGCTTCTTTTAACGTTTTTCTTCAGATATATGCCGCAGCTTATCGAAACGGGGCATATTTATCTTGCGCGTCCGCCCCTATTCAGGGTGTCGAAAGGCAAACAGCACTTTGACGCGTTCACGGATGAAGAAAAGGCGGAATATATTGAAAAACTCGGCGGCAATGCGGACGTTCAGCGTTATAAAGGTCTTGGTGAGATGAACCCCGAACAACTTTGGGAAACCACTCTTGACCCCGAGCACAGAACCATGCTTAAGGTAAATATGAGCGACGCCGAACTTGCCGACGAAACCTTCAGGATACTTATGGGCGAAGAGGTAGAACCGCGCCGTAAGTTTATTGAAGAAAACGCCGTGTTTGCCACGGATCTTGATATTTAAGGAAAGGGGAATGCGAAATGAGTAAAGGACATGAAAACGTTTACTGGCCCGAAAGCCACGAAACGAATATAGAGCCTGTTGAAATTACCGACAGGATAAAAGAATGTATGCTTCAGTATTCGATGTCGGTGCTGGTAGGCCGCGCGATCCCCGATGTAAGGGACGGTTTAAAGCCGGTTCACCGCCGTATACTTTATACGATGTACGAAAACGGTCTGTCCCCCGATAAACCGCACAGAAAATGCGCCGATACGGTAGGTTCGGTGCTTGGTAAGTATCACCCCCACGGCGACGCTTCCGTTTATGACGCACTGGTGCGTATGGCGCAGGACTTTTCGTTAAGGTACCCGCTTATCGACCCGCACGGAAACTTCGGTAATATAGACGGTTATCCCGCGGCGGCTTACAGGTACACCGAAGCCCGAATGAACAGGCTTTCGCTGCACATGCTTGACGATATCGATAAAGATACCGTTGATATGGTACCGAACTACGATGACCGACTGAAAGAACCCACCGTTTTGCCGGTGCGTTTTCCGCAGCTTCTGGTAAACGGCTCTTCGGGTATTGCGGTAGGTATGGCTACCGAAATTCCGCCGCATAACCTTGGCGAAGTAATAGACGGTATGTGCTGTCTTATAGATAATCCGGACGCCGAACTGCAGGAAATATGCACCCATATAAAGGGCCCCGATTTTCCGACCGGCGGCATAATTATGGGCAGAAGCGGCATCCGCGCGGCTTATGCCACGGGCAGGGGCAAGATAATCGTTCGCGGCAGGGCGGAGATCGAGGAAACCCATAACGGCAAATTCAGAATAGTTATAACCGAAATTCCCTATAAAGTGCGCAAAAAGGAACTTGTAAAACATATTTACGACCTTGCAAGCGAAAAGAAGATAGAGGGAATAGACGACGTTGTTGACTATTCCTCCAAGCGCGACGGCGGTATAAAGATTGTTGTGGATATAAAGCGCGACGCAAATCCGCAGGTAGTGCTTAACAAACTTTATACATACACGGCGCTGCAGACCACTTTCGGCGCGATAATGCTTGCCATTGTAAACGGCAAGCCGCAGGTTCTCACCTTAAAGGAAATGCTGCAGAACGCAATAGATTTCCAGTGCGATATAGTCCGCCGCAAGACCGAGTTTGAACGCAGAAAGGCAGCGGAACGCGCGCATATACTTGAAGGTCTTAAAGTGGCGCTGGACTTCATCGACGAAGTAATCGCGATGATCCGGAACAGCAAAACGATACCCGAAAGCAAACAGGCGCTTGCCGACCGCTTCGGACTTGACGATATCCAGACAACGGCGATAGTTCAGATGCAGCTCGGTAAACTTGCGGGTCTTGAAAAACAGAAGATAATCGAAGAACTTGACGAAAAGCACGCGTTTATTAAGAAGTGCGACGAAATACTTGCCGACCACGCAAAGATACTTGATATAGTAAAGACCGAGTCGCTTAACCTGCGCGATAAGTTTTCGGATGAACGCAGAACCGAAATCAGCGACGTTGCGGGCGAGGTTGATATTGAGGATCTTATCCCCGAAGAGGAATGTGTTATAACCAAGACCGAAAACGGTTATATAAAGCGTCTTGCAAGCGATACCTATAACGTTCAGCATAGGGGCGGCAGGGGCATTACCGGTATGACGACAAGGGAAGAGGACAATGTAGAGAGTATGTTTGTCTGCTCCTCGCACGACAGGATTATGCTTTTCAGCAACTTTGGCCGCGCTTATAAACTTAAAGCCTACGAAATACCCGAGGGCAGCCGCACGGCAAAGGGCCTTAATATTATAAATATTCTGCCGCTTATGCCGGGCGAAAAGATAAATATTATTCTTCCCGTAACGGAGGAGGAAGAGAACGAGAGCTTTATCTGTATGATAACCAAGAAGGGCGTTATAAAGCGCACCCGTCTTTCCGCGTTCAAGAACACAAGAAGAAACGGCATAATCGCCGTTAATATCGACGAAGGCGACGAACTGGCACACGTTAGAATGACCGGCGGAAACGATAATCTGCTTGTTGCCACCAAAAAGGGTAAAGCCATTAAGTTCAACGAAAATCAGGTTCGCTCGATGGGAAGAACCGCGCGCGGCGTAAAAGCGCTTAATATGCGCGAGGACGATTCGGTTGTCGATATGGCGCAGTGCTCCGAGGATACAAAGGTGCTTACCGTTACCGAAACGGGTTACGGCAGGGTAAGCAATGTTTCCGATTACCGCCTGCAAACAAGGGGCGGTAAGGGAATAATAAACTACCGCACCGAAAAATACGGCGACGTTGCGGCGGTAATGCCCATAGAACAGGACGAAGATATTATAATGATCGCTTCAAACGGTATAATAATCCGTATATATGCAGGCGACCTTAATACATATTCAAGACCTGCCAAGGGCGTGCGCCTTATGCGCGTTGCAGAGGGCGAGAAGATACTTTCGGTAGCCAAGGCCGAGCATGACGAGAGCGAGGTAACAGCCGAGCCCGAACAGCCGGAAGCCGACGCCGCAGAGGGTGCGGAAGAGGGCGCCGATACACAGGAATAAGTTAAGTGCGGCAGGGAAATTTTCCCTGCCGCAAAGCGCTTGATAACCGGAAACGCGTTTCCGGTTCGGACCTAAAAAAGAAAAACGGCACGAAATGCATTTCCGGTTAAGACCTAAAAAGAGAAAAACGGCACGAAATGCATTTCCGGTTAAGACCTAAAAAAAGAAAAATGACACGAAATGCGTTTCCGGTAAATTCGACATAAAAAATGTTAACTTGCAAAATTGCAAAAACAAAGCGGCACAAAGTAAAAAGTTAAAAAATGCCTGTTTTATCGGTTTTTTTGTAAATTGGATTTCCTGCAACACGAAACGCGTTTCCGGTAAATTTTCGAATAAAATGTTAAATTACCCGAAATGCATTTCCGGTTTAGACCCAAAAAGGAAAAACCACCCGAAATGCATTTCCGCTTGAAGGTAGTAAATACAGAAAAGCCCGATAGGAAATGCACTTCCGGTTAAAAGACCTGCCGAGTGGGCAACACGAAACGCGTTTCCGGTAAAAACAGAGGTTAAAATGAAAATCGACAGGAAACGCGTTTCCGGTAAATTTGACATAAAAAATGTTAACTTTTAAAATACCAAAAACTAAACTGCGAAGTTTGTAGTCTTAAAAAATGCCTGTTTTATCGGTTTTTTGCAAATTGGGTTTTCCGTAACACGAAACGCGTTTCCGGTAAACTTTTAAATAAAATGTGAAACGACCAGAAACGCGTTTCCGGTAAAATCAAAAGAAAAATGTTAACTTTTAAAAAGCGCTACGCCTAAAAGCGGTTTGCCTAAAAAGCAGTTTGCCGCCGCGGCACAGAACGCCTTTTTAAACGCCTGCGCAACCCGCAGGGTCTGAATTCCCTGAAAAGACGCCGAAAAAAGGGAAAGAAAGGAAAGTTGTATGAAAGAATCACAGTTCGGTCCTTATTGTGCATTTACGCCCGACCCGAAGGTCTATATCGAACGGGAAAGGGTCAAAAGAATAGCCACGTTTGTAGGTATGCCATGCATTTTCGTGCTGCTGTTTTCTTACGTTCTTAAATATGTTTTGCTGGCGATCGCGCTTATTTTTCCCTCTTTCAGGGAGGCGTTCACGGCAGCGGCGGCGTCGCCTGCAACCGAACAGGCGCTTCAGATAGTGCTGTCACTGCTGTTGTTTACGGTTCCGTTTATAATTTCCTGCCGCAAGTACGGCAGAACAATTACCGAAACCGTGCCCTTTTCAAAACCCGAGGGCGGCCATGCGGTGGCATACTTTTTTATGGGCCTTGGATTTTGCGCTTTTGCCAATATGGCAAGCGGTTATCTTTCCTCCTTTTTTGAAGGAATGGGATTTGAATACAGCATGCCCTCCTCCGCGCTGCCGCAAGGCATTTACGGCTTTTTGCTTTGCGTTATCGCAACTGCCGTTATGCCGGCGCTGGCGGAAGAATTTGCTTTCCGCGGAATATTGCAGGGAATGTTGCTGCCTTTCGGGGAAGGCTTTTCAATAATCGTAAGCGCTGTATTTTTCGGCGTTATGCACGGCAACTTTGTTCAGATACCCTTTGCCTTTACGGTGGGTCTTATTTTGGGATATATAAGGGTAAAAACGGGTTCCGTGCGTATATGTATGGCGGTGCATTTTGCAAATAACCTTGTGTCGGTGCTGCTTGATTTTTTCAGCGAATCGCTGGCGTACGGGGTGGGAAACGCCATATATATTCTGTTTTTGGTATTAAGCCTTGCGCTGGGCGCCGCCGCTGCTCTTACAAAGGGAATAAGGCAGGATATAAAGGTGAAAGAAAGCGATATGCGGATAAATACTTCGTCCAAGTATCTTTATATGTTCACAAATCCGGCGGTAATAGTTTTTGCGGTAATAGCGCTGCTTGAGTCGCTGCGCTGGCTTGTGTAAAAGGCGGAAAGGGCGCGGCTTTTTCCGTTTGATACAAATAAAAAAATCGTTGTTTGTTTAAACAAAGAAAGGAAACTGTTTTATGTACGAAATACCCGATTTTGAAGATTTCCTTGATTACGGTATGGCGGAAAACGATCTGTTTTTCTCTACCGCGGCACTTACCGCAATAAAGGCGGCAATTGTGTTTTTTGCCGTTTATATGCTTGTTGTCGCGGCGGCGGTGATTGTGGTTAAAGTGTTCGGCGGCATAGGTCTTTTCAATATGTCGTTCGCCACAAAAACAAAAAAACCGTGGTATGCTTTTGTGCCGTTTTTCGATCTTGTGCTTATGGGCGCCATGGCCGATAAATACAGGGGTAAAAGCGGAAACGGCGGCAAAAACGGCGGCAGGGTGCTTTTGGTGCTTGGAATTGTAACCTACGCACTTCTGTTTATAGGCAGCATTGCGATTTCAATGCCGGTTGTCGATATGGTGTATTACGGAATTACGGACCGCAATATCACACCGGCAATGGCGGTAAATTTTATTACGGCAACGGTGCCTATGCTGCTGGCGTTTCTTGCGGCAATCGCGTTCGGGGTGTTCTATTATATAGCCCTTTATAAACTTTTTGCATTGTTCGATGGCAAAAACGCAGTGCTTTATCTGGTGCTTTCGATAATATTTCCCGTAACACAGCCGTTTTTCCTGTATGCGGCGTCTAAAAAGCAGCCCTGCTTCTCCTATGCGGAACGCAAGGCGCGCGAACAGGCACGTTTTGCTGCAATGAACGCGCAGCCGACGCCCGAAAAACCGGAAGCAACGCCGGCGGCGGAAATAACGGCGGCAGCCCCCGAAGCGCCGCAGAATACGGATTTTGGCGCCGAAAATAAGGATGCGCTGCCCGAAACCGAAAACGATACGGAAAAAGACCGATAAACCCGCGCTTTGTATAAAAACAGTCTTTAAACCGGAAACGCGTTTCCGGTCGGAAGTCTTAAAAATGGCGAATAACACAAAACGCGTTTCCGGTAAAAACGGATTTTTAACCCCCCAAAAAACCAACGTTAGCAGGAAAAAGTAACTTTAAGCCTAAAAAACCCGCGGTTAGCAGGAAAAAAGAAACTTTTAACCCAAAAAACCAACGGTCAGCAGAAAAAAGAGGAATTAAACCTAAAAAAGCCAACGAATAGCAGAAAATAAAGGACTTAAACCTAAAAAAACCAACGGTTAGTAGGAAAAAGAGGAATTAAACCTAAAAAAATGGATGCAAAATTTATGAACGCCGCAATAGCGGAAGCAAAGATCGCCGCAAAGAAAGGCGAAATACCCGTAGGTGCGGTGATAGTTAAAAACGGCGAGATAATAGCCTGCGCGCATAATATGCGCGAACATAAAAAAAGCACGCTTTCCCACGCCGAATGTGAGGCAATAGCCGCCGCGAACGAAAAAACCGGGGACTGGCGGCTTGACGGCTGTACCCTTTATGTAACGCTTGAACCCTGCCTTATGTGTATGGGCGCAATAATCGCCGCCCGTATAGACGAAGTTGTGTTCGGCGCCGCCGATCCCGAATCGGGCGCTGCCGAAAGCCGTGTTTTTGCAGGCGACCTGCCGGGTAAAAAGCCCCGTATATACGGCGGAGTAAGGGAAAAAGAGTGCAAAGAATTGCTTGACGAATTTTTCAGCGGCAAACGCGGTTAAACACCGCCTGCCGACCAAAAACAGAATACGGCTTTATGGGATTTAATTTATCCGCTGCGAAAACCGCAGCGGATATTTTTGCGGCTCTTTGCCGCGCTTTTTGTTACAAATTCCGCCGCGCTTTGGCGCGTTCACGCTTAATCGGTGCCTTTGCCGCGCTTTAGGGAGCGGAAATCCGCTTTTTATAAAAAATACCCTGCTTTAAAACCGCCGCGTGAAAAGGCGGACCGGAAACGCGTTTCGCCCGTTTCGCCTGTTGTTTTTTAAAAACTTTTGCGGCGAAATTTCCGTGAATTTTTCGTGCGAAAAAACTCTTTAATTATTCACTGCTTTATGATATAATACATTATGTATAATTATCTTTAAAAGGGGGCGATTGCCGTGAAAAAAATACTGCGCCGCGCAGCGGCGGTTTTAAC
Source organism: uncultured Eubacteriales bacterium (assembly GCA_934491515.1). GTDB lineage: Bacteria > Bacillota > Clostridia > Oscillospirales > Acutalibacteraceae > UBA737. The sequence continues at coordinate 206,842 of CAKSTF010000001.1, read as the reverse complement.
GGTGTTTCTGTGCCTGTTTCTTGCCGGCTGCCAGATAGTAAGCGAACCGGAAAAACTGCTCAGTCCTCCGTCGCTTTCGGGCGATATGCGCCCCATAAGCGAAGCGCTTCGTAAAGGCGTTAAGGGCAATTATACCCTTGTTTATCCCAGTTCCGGCGATATGCGCTCCCCGATCGTTCTGCGCGATATTGACAGCGACGGCACGCTTGAGGCATTTGCTTTTTACAGCACGGTGAACGGCGGCGAGACCGTTCTGCATATCAAACTTATCCGCAAAACGGACGGCAAATGGAAAGCCGCGGCGGAATGTACCGTGCCGGCAGGCGGCGTTGAGAAGATAGAGTTCTGCGACCTTGACGCCGACGGCAACACCGAAATACTTGTCGGCTGGGAAATATACGGCAGCAGCGAAAAAAAGGTAGGTGTGTATTCCGTAAGGGAAAACACTATGACCGAGCGCGTTTTGCAGCAGTATACCGCCTTTTTGTGCTGCGATATAGATTTAAACGGCAAATACGAACTGTTTTTGCAGTATCTTGACGCGGCAGCGGCAACCAACACGGCAAGCCTTTACTCTTTCACTGAAAACGGAATAAACAAAACCGCCGGCTGCGCGATGGACGGCACCGTAAAAAGCGTGGGCGAGCCGGTTTATTCCACCCTGTCTTCCGGCGCGCACGCGATATTTATAGACGAGGAAAAGGGCGGCGGAATGATAACCGAAGTTTTGTTTTTAGAAAACGGCGAACTTAAAAATCCGCTTCTTGACCCGTTAAAGAAAGAAAACACTTCCACTTTGCGCAGCACGGGAATTTCCGCCGCCGATATAAACGGCGACGGCATAATAGAACTTCCCGTTGCCACCGAAGCGCCTGCGGCGGATTCTGCCGGAGACAGGATATACTATACGAACTGGTGCGATTTTGACGGCGAGATACTTACCGTAAAACAGATATCGCTTACAAACACGGCGGACGGCTACCGCCTTGACATACCTGCAAGACTTGTTAACAACATTGCGGTATTAAAGGATATAGAAAACCACTCCAGAACGTTTTTTGCCTATGATAAAGAAACGGCAACGGTTGGAAAAAAACTGTTTACCGTTACGGCGTATACGGCGGACGGCTTTAAGAAAGCGCACGAAAAGAATCCCCAGATACAGAAGATAACAAGCGAGGAAAACGCCGTTTTTGCGGCGGAGATTTTTTCTTACGAAGTAAAGAACGGTATAAGGATAGAGTTTGACGACCTTAAAGAAATGTTTAAAACAACTTCGGATTAGAAAGGCGGTAACATAATGAAAAGATTGCTTATAGTGGAAGACGAGGACGCGATAAGAGAGTTTGAAGCCATAAATCTGCGCCGCGCGGGATATGAAGTGACCGAGGCTGCGTCGGCGGAAGAGGCGCTTGAACTTGTGGACACGGGCGCTTTCGCGTTTGACGTGGCTTTGCTTGACGTTATGATGCCGGGCATGGACGGTTTTTCGCTTTGCCGCGAACTCCGCAAAAGAAGCGACACCATGGGAATTATAATGCTTACCGCCAAATCGCAGGAGACCGATAAGGTAAGCGGCCTTACGATAGGGGCGGACGATTATATAACAAAACCTTTCAGCCCGTCCGAACTGCTGGCGCGCGTGGACAGTCTTTACCGCAGGGTGGAACTGTACGGCAAAAAGGGCGATTCTTCGGGCAGCGCCGTGACCCTCGGCGACTTTAAACTTGATTTCCGCCGCAGGACCCTCCTTAAAAAAGGAACGGAGATAGAACTTACCCAGGTGGAATTTCAGATAATGGAATACTTTTTCGCCAATCCCGACGTTGCGCTTTCCCGCCACGATATATTGGTGAAAATCTGGGGCGACAGTTATTACGGCGAAGAAAAGATAGTGGACGTTAACGTAAGGCGCCTGCGTATGAAGATAGAGGACGATCCCTCAAGACCGGCACACCTTGTTACCGTGTGGGGAATGGGATATAAGTGGAACACCCTTTAAGGGCGGCGCCGCACATTAAAAAGAAAAAGCAGAAAAAAGAAGAAACAGAAGAAACAAAAAAACAAAAGATTTAAAAGGCGGAAAACAAAATCAGCCGCCCGACGCACGGTGCGCCAGCGCCGCGATGCCTTAAAAATTTAAAAAGGAGGAAAGAATTATGCATATAGACCTTAAAAAGATAAATTTTAAAAGCATAATCGCCCGTTGGTTTACGGAAGTTTTCACCGTAACAACGGTGGTGCTTATCGTTATCGGCGTTATTCTGTCCTCCGTAACAAGTTCTATTTATTATGATAACGTCCGCAAGTCGGCGGCTTCCTATGCAAGGGAGTTTTCCTCCCTTTCCTCCGCCACGTCAAAGTCGTTTAAATCGGCGGCGGTCGATTTGTGCGAAGGTTTTGCAAGCAAGGATAAAATAGAAGTCCGCGTTGCCGACCGCGACGGCAACGCGTTTGTTTCCACAAGCGGTTTTGCACCCGATAATGTGAACGACGGTGAGTTTTTCGCAGAGGCGCTTAAAAGTTCGGACGGCGTGTTTGTTCAGCGCAGCCGCAGCAACGCAGGCGAATATGTTATGACGGGAACAAACATCGTGCGCGATAAAAGCAACCGCATTTTGGGCGCGTTTACTTGGGCTGTGTCCCTTAAAGCCACGCGCCAGCGCATAAGTTTTTTAAGCACGGTCATTTTCGTGGTTTTGGTGCTTATCTTTATTCTTTATGCGGGACTGGGTATAAGATTCCTTGATACCATAGTAACCCCGATACGCGAAGTGGGCGCCGCCGCAAGAAAAATAGCCGCAGGCGACCTTACCTGTGCCGTTAAAAAGCATCGGGACGATGAAATAGGCGACCTTTGCGACACGGTAAACTATATGGCTTCCGAACTGCAGAACACCGAAAAACTTAAAAACGACTTTATTTCAAGCGTTTCCCACGAACTGCGCACGCCGCTTACCGCAATAAGAGGTTGGGGCGAAACGGCAAAATCCGCTGTAGGCACGGACGAAGAACTTGTATCGCGCGGACTTGACGTTGTTTTGTCCGAAGCGGACAGGCTTTCAAACCTTGTGGAGGAACTGCTTGACTTTTCGCGTATGCAGCAGGGCAGACTTAAGGTTACCACGTCGCCTATCGACGTATCGGAACTTTTGCGCACCGTTACCGATATGTACAGCGAACTTGCAAGAAAGCAGGGCATAGAGATATCGTACACGCCGCCTGCGCAGAACGCCATAGTAATGGGCGACCGCGACCGCCTTAAACAGGTGTTCATAAATATTATAGACAACGCGGTAAAGTATACCGAAAAGGGCGGACTTGTGCTTATTGTACAAACCCTTAAAGAAGGCTGTATCCAGATAGAAGTAAAGGATACGGGCGTCGGTATACCCGTAAAGGATATAGATCACGTTAAGGAAAAATTCTATAAGGCTAATAATACCGTAAGGGGCAGCGGCATAGGTCTTGCCGTGGCGGACGAAATTATAAAACAGCACGACGGGCTTTTGTTTATCGAAAGTAAGGAGGGCGTGGGAACTACCGTTACGGTGGTGCTGCCGCTGTATGACGAACCCGAAACCGAAACCGCGCCCGATTCGGCAGCGGAAACACTGCCTCCGGCAGAAGAGGCGGAAACCGCAGCCGCCGGCGACGGAACAGAAGAGGCAACAGAAACCGCGGAAGCCGAAAACGTGCAAAAAACCGCAGCCGCCGAAAATGCTGATTTTAAAGACGCAGCGCTTTCGGACAATGCGGAAACGAAAGAAACAAACGCGGCGCTTTCGGGCGATGAAAGCACGGAAAGCACCGCAATAAATAATACTGAAAACGGGGATATTCAAATTGGCTAAGTATACAAGTATCGGCGGACAGGCGCTTATTGAAGGCGTTATGATGAAAAGCAGCGAAAAGACCGCAATGGCGGTAAGAACCGCCGACGGCGGCATAGACGTAAGTTACCTGCCGCAAAATTCCGTAAGGGATAAGTATAAAGTCTTTGCTCTGCCGGTGATACGCGGCGTTGCGGCGTTTGCGGAGTCGATGATAGGCGGCTATAAGGCAATGATGAAATCAGCGGATATATCCGGCCTTACCGACCTTGAGGAAACCCCGAAAAGCGCCGGCAGAAAAAAAACGGCGGAAACCGCAGCCGCCGGCGACGGAACAGAAGAGGCAACAGAAACCGCGGAAGCCGACAATGCGCGAGAGTCGGATACAGAACCCGACCAAGGTGATAAAACGGAAACCGCAAAAGAGAACGAATTCGAAAAAGCCGATAATACGGGAAAATCGGATGAAGAACCCGACCAAGGCGATAAAACGGAAACCGCAAAAGAGAACGAATTCGAAAAAGCCGATAATACGGGAAAATCGGATGAAGAACCCGACCAAGGCGATAAAACGGAAACCGCAAAAGAGAATGAATTTGACAAAACCGATAATACGGGAAAGCCGGATATAAACTCCGATAAAGCCGACAAGGAAGAAACCGCAAAAACTGTCGTTTCGGTGGTTTCCGCCGTGCTGGGCGTGGCGTTGGCGGTAGTGCTTTTTATGCTTTTGCCGCGGCTTGCCGCAGGCGGACTGCAAAAACTTTCCGGCGTGCGGTTTTCATCCGCCGCGCGCGCCGCAATCGAGCAGGCAATAAAACTTGTTGTGCTTGTGGCATATATGTGGGCGGTGTCGCTTATTAAAGATATCCGCCGCGTGTTTATGTACCACGGCGCCGAACATAAAACCATTTTCTGTTATGAACACAACAAACCGCTTACGGTGGAAAACGTGCGGCGCGAACGCCGTTTTCATCCAAGGTGCGGCACTTCGTTTATGATACTTATGATACTTGTAAGTTTTATTGTTTCCACCGCCGTTCAGCTGATATTCAAGGGCGTTTACGAAAACGCAGCCGTGTGGGTGGCGGTTAAAATACTTATGATACCGCTTGTCTGCGGACTGGGCTTTGAACTTCTGCGCGTGTGCGGCAGGCACGATAATCTGTTTACAAAAATAGTTTCGGCACCCGGAATGTGGCTTCAAAGAATAACCACCAAAGAGCCGGACGACGGCATGATAGAAACGGCGATAGCGGCGCTTCGCGCCTGCGAACCCGAAACGCCCGACGTTGACCGCAGCGTTGACGGTAAGTCCGCGCCGGACGGCGCACAGCAATAAAACGCAAGGCAGGCAGATGCCGCACTAATCGCACGGGGAGAACCGAACTTTATGGGCAAAACGATATTTGAAGCATACAACGGTATGAAAGACGAACTGCAAAAAGGCGGTATCGGGGATTATGTTTTTGAAGCAAAGCAGATAATAAAGCACGTAACCGGCTACAACAATATGCAGATACTTACAAACTATGCCGAAAAACTTACCGAACAGCAGCAGATAATGCTTACCGCCACGGTAAAGCAGCGGCTCATACATTATCCGCTTCAGTATATTTTCGGAACATGGGATTTTTACGGTTTGCCCTTTAAGGTGGGACCGGGCGTGCTTGTCCCCCGCGCCGATACCGAAACGCTGGTAGATACTCTGCTTGATCTTATAAAGGATATAAAAGCGCCTGCGGTGCTGGACCTTTGTTCCGGCACGGGCTGCGTTGCGATAGCGGCGGCAAAAAACCGCACGGACGCGGCGGTAACGGCGGTTGAAAAGTATGAAGAAGCGGCAAGATATATAAGGGAAAACATAAAACTTAATGCCGTTCCCAATATCCGCCTTGTTGCAGGCGACGTGTTCGAGGGCGCCGCAACGGATACAAAATACGACATAATCGTTTCAAATCCGCCTTATGTTACGGCACAGGAAATGAAAAAACTCCCCACGGAGGTCACATACGAACCGGCGACGGCGCTTTTCGGCGGCGACGACGGGCTTGCTTTCTACCGCGCGATTGTAAAAACCTATAAAACGGCGCTTAAAGAAAACGGAAAAGCGGCGTTTGAAACAGGAAGTACCCAGGCGGACGCGGTAAAGCGGATTCTTGCCGAAAACGGCTTCTGCGATATAGGCGTTAAAAAGGACGCTGAAGGCAGGGACAGGGTAGTTTTCGGGACACTTAAAAGTATATAATAAGTTTAAAATAAATGCTGCGGCTGTCGGGACTTTTTCCGGCGGCACGGCACAGACCCGACCGCAGCGCAGCGCTGCGTTTGCGCAGGGGCGGAAAACTTTTTTCGGAGGTATAACTATGGCACGCGAAAAGGCAACAAAAACGGTAGGCACCGATAAGTCGGCGGAGGGCAGGGAAAAAGCGCTTGCCACCGCAATGGCACAGATTGAAAGACAGTACGGAAAGGGCGCTATTATGCGGCTGGGTGAAAATGCTTCTATGAACGTAGAGCACATAAGCACCGGCTCGATAGCGCTTGATATGGCGCTTGGAATAGGCGGCATACCCCGCGGCAGAATAGTGGAAATATACGGCCCCGAATCTTCGGGTAAAACCACGTTGGCACTCCACTGCGTGGCAGAGGCGCAAAAAGCGGGCGGAACCGCCGCGTTTATAGACGTTGAGCACGCTCTCGACCCCGTGTACGCAGGTCAATTAGGCGTTGATATCGACGCGCTTCTTGTTTCTCAGCCCGATTCGGGCGAGCAGGCGCTTGAAATCGCCGAAGCGCTTGTGCGTTCGGGCGCTATTGATATAATCGTTATCGACTCGGTAGCCGCGCTTGTAACAAAGGCGGAAATAGAGGGCGAAATGGGCGACAGCCACGTCGGTCAGTTGGCGCGTCTTATGTCGCAGGCGCTGCGCAAACTTACGGGCGCGCTTTCAAAATCGAACTGCAGCGCAATATTTATAAACCAGCTGCGCGAAAAGATAGGCGTTATATACGGCAACCCCGAAACAACAACGGGCGGCAGGGCGCTTAAGTTTTATGCCAGCGTGCGTATAGACGTCCGCAAAATAGAAGCCATTAAAAACGGCAGCGAGATGATAGGCTCGCGCACACGCGCAAAGGTAGTTAAAAACAAAGTGGCGCCCCCCTTCAGGGAAGCCGAATTCGATATTATGTACGGCAAGGGTATCTCCAAAGAGGGCGAACTTGTGGATATGGGTCTTGAATTTGATATTTTACGCCGTTCGGGCGCGTGGTTCTATTACGGCGAAACAAGGCTCGGACAGGGCAGGGACAGCGTTAAGCAGCTTTTTGCCGATAACGCGGAACTTGCAAAGGAGATAGGCGATAAAATAACCGAAAAGTACAGGGAATTCCTTGAAAACAAGGGCAAACCTGCGGAAAGCGACAAGGCGGAGGACGTTATAATGCCCGTTGATACCGAATCGCTGCCCCATAAAAAGATAAATATAGATATCGCGGTTGACGACTGATGACCGTAATATCCGTAACCCCCGAAAAGGGGCGGCTTTTAAAGGTTGCGACCGACAGCGGAAAAACGTTTTTCCTGCAGCGTGATTTTGCAGTCGAACAGGGCGTAAGGGCAGGAAACGAGTATTCGGACGAAGAAACCGAAAATCTGCTGGCGGAATCGGAATACCGCCGCGCAAGGGAGCGCGGACTTTGGTTTTTAGACCGTGCCGACCGCAGCGAAAAAAGCCTTTACGAAAAGATAGTGCAGGGCGGAATTTCCGCCGCTGCCGCGGCGCGCGCGGTTGCGCGGTTTAAGGAATTGGGACTTGTGGACGACCGCCGCTTTTGCGAAAATCTTTTTTTAAGTCTGCGCGAACAGAACGTGCCCAAACGCGCAATGTATTTAAAAATGTTTACAAAAGGCGTGCCAAAGGGTATAATAAGCGAAGTTTTGCGCGATAACGAACAGGATGAGGACGCCGCCTGTGCGGCGGTGCTTCAAAAAAAGTATGCAAAAAAACTGCGCGAAGGCGAAGATCCGCGCAAAACAGCCGCTGCGCTGCTGCGGCGCGGATTTTCCTACGGCGCGGTAAAGCAGGCGCTTAACAGTTATAATACGGAACTTGAATCAGGGGAAGAATTTGATGTATAAAGTTGGAATGGTATCTCTTGGGTGTCCAAAAAATCAGGTAGACGCCGAAATGATGCTTAAAACGCTTAAAGACGCGGGGTTTTCGATAGTGAACGAGGAATCCGAAGCCGACGCGATTATAGTAAACACCTGCGGCTTTATTGAATCCGCCAAGAAAGAGGCTATTGAGAATATTCTTGAAGCGGTGCAGTATAAAAAGTCGGGCAAATGCAGGGCGGTAATAGTTACCGGCTGCCTTGCCGAAAGATACCGCGAAGAAATTCTTAAAGAAATTCCGGAGGCGGACGCCTGCGTGGGCATAGGCGAAAACGGTAATATCGCAAAAATAACCGAAAACGCGATAAAGGGCAGCGGCGGCGACTTTTTTGCCGATAAGGCACTGCTTAATTTAAGCGGCGACCGCATTTTGGGCGGCGTGCCCTTTACGACCTACCTTAAAGTGGGCGACGGCTGCGATAACTGCTGCACCTATTGCGCGATACCCAAAATACGCGGCAGAATGAGAAGCCGCACGATAGAGGACTGCGTGGCGGAAGCGCGCCGTCTTGCCGACAGGGGCGTTACCGAACTTATAGTAGTGGCGCAGGATACCACCGCCTACGGCACCGATATTTACGGCAGCCCGAAACTTTGCGAACTTTTAAGCGAACTCTGCAAAATTGAAAAACTGCACTGGATAAGGACCTTATATACCTACCCCGAACGCATAACGGACGATTTTCTGGAACTTTTAAACCGCGAACCCAAACTTTGCAAATACATAGATATGCCGATACAGCACTGCGTGGGCGGCGTGCTTAAAAGAATGAACCGCAAGGGCGACGAACAGTCGCTGCGCGCGCTTATAAAAAGGATAAGGGAGAAAGTGCCGGACGTTACGCTGCGCACCACCCTTATAACCGGATTCCCTGGCGAAACGCAGGAGGATTTTGAAGCGCTGCACAAATTTGTGAACGATATGCGGTTTGAACGCCTTGGCTGCTTTACCTACTCGGCTGAAGAGGGCACCGTTGCGGCAGGTATGCCCGACCAGATCGACGAACAGACCAAGATCGACCGTATGGAACTTATAATGCAAAGCGCCGCCACGATTGCCGAGCAGCAGAACCGCGAAAAGATAGGCAAAACCGCAGAGGCGATAGTTGAAGGCTTTGACGATTATATAAAATGCTATTACGGCAGAACCGCCGCCGACGCACCCGAAATAGACGGCAAGATATTTTTCACAAGCGGCAGGGCGCTGGTTTTCGGGGAATATGTTAAATTAAGGATAACCGATGTCCTTGAATATGATTTGCTGGGGGAACTTATATGAACACACCGAATAAACTGACAGTAGGCAGAATAATAGCAACGCCGGTATTTATGGCGGCAATGCTTGTTGCCTTTCCGTATCACTATACGGTTTCGCTGTTTTTGTTCATCGCGGCGTCGCTTACCGACCTTATCGACGGTAAAATGGCGCGAAGCCGCAATCTTGTAACCGATTTCGGTAAATTTCTTGATCCGCTTGCCGATAAAATGCTTACAACGGCGGCATACCTCGGCTTTATATATATGTACAGGGATAACGCGCGATGTTGCATCGCAATAACGGCTGTAACCTTTGTTGTGCTGTTCCGCGAGTTTATGGTATCGTCCGTAAGGCTTGTTACCGTATCTTCGGGCGGCAAGGTGATAGCCGCAAATATGTGGGGCAAGGCAAAAACCGTAAGCCAAATGGCAGGTATTATTGCGGCGCTCACCTACTATGCGCTTAAAGAATTCGTAAAACTGCCCGCAGCGTGCGATACCGCGGCCGACGCCGTGATAATCGCCCTGTTCGTAATTTCGGGCATACTTTGCGTGATTTCGGGTCTTATATACCTTGCAGGCAGTAAGGAATATATAAACCCCTCAAAATAATCCCGTTCAAGTTTTTGGAGTTGATTTTTTGTTTGACAGTTTAAAAGAGGACATTCAGGCGTTTTTGGACCGCGACCCCGCGGCAAGAAACGGCTTTGAAATATATTTTTTGTACCCGGGCTTTAAGGCGATAAGAATGTACCGCCGCGCCCACAAGCACTTTTTAAAGGGTCACTTTTTCCGCGCGCGCCTTATTTCTCAAAAAGCGGCGCGCAAAACGGGAATTGAGATTCACCCGGGCGCCACGATAGGCAAACGTTTGGTTATCGACCACGGCACGGGCATAGTTATAGGCGAGACCGCCGAAATAGGCGACGACGTTCTGCTTTATCAGGGCGTAACCTTGGGCGGCACGGGCAAAGACGTGGGCAAGCGCCACCCCACGATAGGCAACCGCGTTATGATAAGCGCGGGCGCTAAGGTTTTAGGTCCCATAACGGTGGGCGACGATTCGCGCGTTGCGGCGGGCGCCGTTGTTTTAAAGGACGTTCCGGCAGGAGCCACGGTTGTGGGCGTTCCGGCAAAAGTGGTAAGGCAGAACGGAAAAAAGGTAGAGCGCGCGCCGCTTGACCAGATACACGTTTCCGACCCCGTAATGCAGGAAATAGAAAAACTTAAAAAACAGGTAAAAGAACTGAAAGAAGCGGTAAAGGAGAAAACAAAATGAAGATTTTTAACACGCTTACAAGGCAGAAGGACGAATTTGTGCCGATTACCCCGGGCGAAGTGAAGATATACGCCTGCGGACCTACGGTGTATAATTTCATACACATAGGCAACGCCCGTCCGCTTTGCGTTTTCGATGTTCTGCGCCGCTATCTTGAATGGCGCGGATACAAGGTTACATACGTTTCAAACTTTACCGATATCGACGATAAACTCATCCGCCGCGCGAATGAGGAGGGCACAACCGTGCCGCAGGTTGCCGAAAGGTTTATAAAAGAATTCTGGACCGACGCCCACGGCCTTAACGTTAGAGAGGCTACCGTAAATCCGCGCGCCACTGATAATATACCGCAGATAATCGACCTTATCTCCACCCTTATGGAAAAGGGATATGCTTATACTGCCGGCGGCGACGTTTATTACAGGGCAACACGATTTAAAGGCTACGGCAAACTCTCCCACCAGCCGCTTGACGAACTTGAGGCAGGCGCCAGAATAGAAACGGGCGATATTAAGGAAGACCCGATGGATTTCTGCCTTTGGAAGGGCGCAAAACCCGGCGAACCGTATTGGGAATCTCCCTGGGGCAACGGCAGACCCGGCTGGCATATCGAATGTTCGGCAATGGCTTGCAGGTATCTCGGTAAAACGATTGATATCCACTGCGGCGGACTTGACCTTATATTCCCCCACCACGAAAACGAAATAGCCCAAAGCGAGGCCGCAAACGGCTGTGATTTTGCGCATTACTGGATGCACAACGGCTTTATAAACGTGGATAATCATAAAATGTCCAAGTCGCTCGGCAACTTCTTTACCGTGCGCGATGTCGCCGAAAAATACGGCTACGAACCGATAAGATATTTGATGATATCCTCCCAGTACAGAGGGCCTATAAACTATTCCGTGGATATAATCGAGCAGGGCAAAAACGCGCTTGAACGGCTTTATACCTGCCGCGATAATATTGATTTTGCGCTTTCCCACGCCGAAGAGGGCGGCGAAGCACCCGAATTTGCCGAAAAGCGCAAGGCGGAGTTTATCGCCGCTATGGACGACGACTTAAACACGGCGGACGCGCTGGCGGCGGTGTTTAACCTTGTAAAGGATATAAACGTTGCGGTAAGCGAGGGCGCAAAGAAAGAAACGCTTAAAAAATGCGCCGAAGTGTTTGATGAACTTACGGGCGTTCTGGGCCTTGTTTACAACCGTAAAACGGGCGCGCTTGACAGCGAGATAGAAGAACTTATTGAAAAACGCACCGCGGCGCGAAAGAATAAAGACTTTAAAACCGCCGATGAAATACGCGATAAGTTAAAGGAAATGGGAATCATACTTGAGGACACTCCGCAGGGCGTAAAATGGACCAGAGCATAAAATTTGAACCCATCGGAAACGGAAAAACGGCAGCAGTATCCGCGCACCATACCTTCGGTACGGACGCGGTACTGCTTTCCCACTTTGCGGCGGCAAAAACGAGCGACCGTATGGTCGACCTTGGGACAGGCTGCGGAATTATTCCATTTTTGATATTAAGGGAAACAAAACTGGAAAGCTGCGTGGGCGTTGATATCTCGCCCGAGGCGATATCCCTTGCAAACAAGGGAAACGAAAAGAACGGATTTACGAATTTTACAGCCGTTTGCAGCGACCTTAACGACCTTAAGGGCAAGGTGACTTTCGGGGACAAAACGCTTGTTACCTGCAATCCGCCTTACAAAGCGCCCGGCGCGGGACTTCAGAATCCCGACAGCGTAAAATGCACCGCGCGGCACGAAGTCACCTGCACGCTCAACGATATTGTGGCGGTGGGCGCCAAACTTCTGCAAACGGGCGGCAGGCTTTGTATGTGCCAGCGCCCCGAACGGGCGGCGGAACTTATCTGCCTTATGAGTGAATATAAGGTTGAACCTAAGCGCATAAGATTTGTTGCAAAATGCGCGGGCGAAAAACCGTGGCTTTTTCTTGTTGAAGGCAGGCGCTGCGGAAAGTCGGGCCTTACCGTTGAACCTACGCTTTATGTGGAGGACGGCAAGGGCAGTTTTTCCGCGGAAATGATAGAAATTTACGGGGCGTATAAATATAAATACCTTTAATGCGGCACCGCATTTGTCACGCCGTGTGACAAAACACAAATTGCCGCGTTAAAATCGGGGAACATAAATTATGAGCGATAAAAAAGGCAAACTTTATATTGTGGGCACGCCTATCGGCAACTTAGGCGATTTTTCGCCGCGCGCCGCCGAGGTTTTGGGCGCGGTCGATTTTATCGCCGCCGAAGACACAAGGGTGACCCTTAAACTGCTTAATCATTTCGGTATTAAAAAACCGCTTGTTTCTTATTTCGAGCATAATAAACGCACGCACGGTGAAATTATTATTGAAAGACTTTTCCGCGGCGAGACCGCCGCTATCGTTACCGATGCCGGTATGCCTGCAATATCCGACCCGGGTGAGGACCTTATCCGCGCGGCGGCACAGGCAGGAATAGAAATCGAATCCGTGCCCGGACCTACCGCGTTTGCAACGGCTCTGGCGCTTTCCGCGCTGCCTACGGGCAGGTTTTGCTTCGAGGGCTTTTTGCCTACCGATAAAAAGGAACTTAAAGCAAGGCTTGCGGAACTTTGCGAAGAACCGCGCACAATGATATTTTACGAAGCGCCCCACCGCCTTGTAAAAACCCTTGACGTGCTTTTAAACGCACTGGGCGACCGAAACGCGGCAATCGCAAAAGAACTTACCAAAATTCACGAAACCGTTTTGCGGACAACCCTTAAAGCGGCAACGGAGTATTATGCGCAAAATCCCCCGAAGGGCGAGTTTGTAATTGTTGTGGAGGGCGCGCGGAAACAGGAAAAACACTACACTCCGGCGGAAGCGGCAAAGATTGCAAAAATGAATATGGAAAGCGGTATGTCCGCCTCTGCCGCAGCGGCGGCAGCCGCAAAAGAAACCGGCATTAAAAAAAGCGAAATTTATCCGCTTTTGGTCAAAAACTGAAAAATGCCTAAAATAATTTACAATTTTCGACTTTATTTTCCTCCTCAAATATAGTATCCTTTTTTTATATCGGGAAATAAAGACGGATTTTGCAGTATGGATTTTATTCCCGACTTGGATTTTCAGCAAACTTTATTTCTTTTTTATATCGGGAAATACAGATTGATTTTGCAGTATGGATTATTTTCCCGACTGCAATTTTCAGCAAACTATATTGCTTTTTTATATCGGGGAATAGAGATTGGTTTTAACGCGCAGTTTATTTTCCCGACTTAAAGTTATCCGAAATCTAAAAGATAAATTAAAATCACAAATCAAATGGTCGGGAATATAGAATAGCGATATGAAGAATAAAGATTCCCGAACTAAAAAATTAAAAGCACAAATCAACCGGTCGGGTAAATAAAATTCAGATATGAAGAATAAAAATTCTCGAACTAAAAAAAGGGGAAGAAAATGGAAAGAAAAGACGAGCAGGGGTTCAGGGTGTCGTTCGGCGGTATGTCGGACGAGCCGATAGAGAGAAAAGCATACGACCAGGAAACGGGCCGTTTTTTAAGCAGCAATTCCGGCAGTTCGGATGATTTTTACAGCAACTCTTACGGTGCGCCGAAACGCGCGCCCGAACAGCGCCGCACACCGTCCGCAAAGGGCGGCGTACGCGAAAATAAAGGGGAGGCAAAAGGCGGAAACGTCCGCGAAAGCGAAGGCATGGTGGACCTTTCCTCCTATTCGAATATGGGAAACAAAAAGAAGTATAAAAAGAAGAAACACGGAAAACTCACAAAGGGCAAAAAGGCTGCGATTATTGTTTGCAGCGTGCTTTTTGTGCTGCTTTTGGGCGCGTTTTTGTATATCCGTCCGCTGCTTGATTATAATTATCGTAAAATAACGTCCGACCCGGACGACCTCGGCTTTACCGACGTTATAAACGAAAAGGTAATAAACATTGCGCTTTTCGGTCTTGACACGCGCGAAAAGGACGATTTTACCGGCAGAAGCGACAGCATTATGGTGCTTAGCATAAATACGGAGACAAAGAAGATAAAGGTAATCTCCCTTATGCGTGACACGATAGTAAAGATAGAGCATAACGGAAAGTCTTATTACAGTAAGATAAACTCTGCATATCTTGACGGCGGTCCCGAACTTGCCATAAAAACGATAAACCAGAATTTCGGGCTTGATATTTCAAGATACGCCACAATAAACTTTTACGGAATGGTGGATATAATCGACGCCGTCGGCGGTATCGAGGCGGATATAACCGAGGACGAACTTGAATGGAAAGGCACGGATAACCCCAATCTTAATAACTGTATGGAGGAAATCTGCATTGCCAAGGGCATAAACGTTAAAGATTATGTTATAAGCACGCCCGGAAAACAGCACTTAAACGGTGTTCAGGCGGTGGCGTATTCAAGGGTAAGGCATTGCCTTAGCGCGTTCGGCACTAACGACGATTTCGGCAGAACCGACCGCCAGCGCCACGTTATGCAGCAGCTTTTCTCTTCGGCGATAACGCTGCCCAAAACAAAATACCCGGGTCTTATAAAGGCGCTGCTCCCCTGCAGCGAGACCTCTCTTTCCTACGGCGATATATACACCCTTGCCGTTAACGTTCTGCTCGGTTCCCCCTCTTTCGAGCAATACCGTATTCCGCAGACCGAATGGCTTATGCCCTTTAATTATTCGGGCTACGGTTCCTGCGTGTATTTTGATATGGACTACGCAAAAAGCGCGATACGCGCGATTATATACGACGATATGTCGGTTGAGGCCTTTGTTGAACAGAATCCGATACAAAAGACCGACTGGTTTGCCTCGATAGGCACCAGAATAAGCGGCCCCGACGGCGGAAACACCGGCACGGGCGAGGGTACTTCAAGCGACCCCACCACGGGTAACGGCGGCACGGAAATCGGCGGCAGCACCGGCGAATCGGGCGGCAATACGGGCGGCAATACGGGGGGCGGCTCGGGAACCGAGGGCGGCAACACCGGCGGAAACACGGGCGGCAGCGGAGAAACCGGCGGCAATACCGGCGGTAACACGGGCGGCGGAAACGTAGGCGGCGGCACCGACTACGGCGACGATAATTTCTTCGGATAATATGGATATTTCGGTTTGTTGCGATACCTGCGCCAATTGTGTTTACGACGAGCAGCAGGACGAATATTTTTGTAACGCGTATATGGACGAGGACGAGTATGCCGCATTGCTTAACAACAGGCAAAAGGGCTGCCCGTACTATAATCCGTATGACGAGTATAAAATAGTAAGAAAGCAAAATTAGTATCGGCGGTATCTGCCGCCGATATCTTTAACGTTAAAAAGGGGGACGTACGGCATGGTTATTTATGTTTACACCGTGATTGCGGTGTTGTTTCCTCTTGTTCTTGATAAATTTACGCCCGTTTTCAGGCAAAGTTATTCGATATGGCTTGTCCCTTTGCTGTTTTTGGGCGCGCTTCTTGCGCTTATAATTTTAAATCTTGCCGTGTTTGCGGTTTCGGTGGCGCTTGTAAATCTTAAAAAACCGCCGCGCGCCGCAGGGTATTATAAATTTATCGCCAAGGTGACCGTTCCGCTTATTTTTAAGATAATGCGCGTTAAAATAACGGTAAAGGGCGAAGATCTTCTGCCGCAGAACACACGTTTTGTTATGGTGTGCAACCACACGCATATTTTTGATCCGGCGCTGTTTATGGCGGCGCTGCCGCAGGCGGAGTTTGCCTTTATGGGCAAAAAGGAAATAATAAAGGAAATGCCCTTTGTTGCAAAGTTTATCCATTCGCAGGGCGGACTTTTTGTTGACCGCGAAAACAGCCGCGGCTCGGCACGGGCAGCGGTGGACGCCATACGCCTTTTAAAGGGCGGAAAGGCAAGCCTTGGCATCTTCCCCGAAGGTCACCGCACAAAGGACGGCACTCTCCAGCCGTTTAAGGACGGCGCTTTTAAAATAGCGATGAAAGCCGGCGTCCCGACAGCCGTATGCACGGTGCGCGGCGCTACCGAAATACTGCACAACCTGCCCTTTAAGCGCTCGCAAACCGAAATCCGCGTGCTGCGGGTTATAACTCCGCCGGAGTACGAGGGCAAGACCGCCGCGCAGATAAGCGAAATTTCAAGGAATATTATGCTTGAAGATTTATTATAAAAAGTTAAGGGGGGCGACAGCCGTGTTTAAAGAAATAAAAGCGACCGATATAAAGGAAAACCTTATAAAACTTATATCCGATGAATGGATGCTTATAACCGCAGGAAACAGCCGCAAGTATAATATGATGACGGCCTCCTGGGGATTTGCGGGCGAAATATGGGGCAGCGACAGCGTTATAGCCCTTATACGTCCCACAAGGTACACAATGGAATTTGTTGAAAAGAACGACTATTTCACCCTTAGTTTTTACGGCAAACAGCGCCGCGACATACACAAAATATGCGGCAATATGTCCGGCAGAAACACGGATAAAACCGCCCTTACGGGCCTTACCCCCGTTTTTTGCGAGGCGGCGCCCTTTTTTAAAGAGGCACGGCTTGTGCTTGTCTGCAAAAAACAGTACACGGGAAAACTTGAAAGCAACGGCTTTAACGACAAAGCGCCCCTAAACAAATGGTACAACAATGATTTGCATAACTTTGTAATAGGGAAAATTGAAAAGGTGCTTATTAAAGAATAAATGGGTCCAGACAAAGCAACCAGGATACAACGATTCGTGACACGCGGTTAATTCGTCCGCTTTTATTGTCCGGACAGCCCGATTATTTTGTCCGAACTGTATACACAAACCCCCGCCACTTTTAAATGGCGGGGGTTTGTGTATGGGGATGAATATGGTGGGTGCAGTGCGGCGTGCAGAAAACCGCCTGCGCCTATAAAACCGTCGCGGTCAGCCTTAAGGGGACGAAAAGACCGCCCGCGCCGAGTCTTATTTTTTTAGTTCGGGAATTTTTATTCTTCATATCTTTATTTTATATTCCCGACCGTTTTTTAGTTCGGGAATCTTTATTCTTCATATCTTTTTCTTTTATTCCCGACCGGTTTATTTGTGATTTTAATTTATTTTTTTGATTGCGGATAACTTTAAGTCGGGAAAATAAACTGTACGTTAAAACCAATCTCTGCTCCCCGACGCAAAAGAAAGTCGGGAATAAAATCTATATTGTAAAATCAATCTTTATTTCCCGATATAAAAGACCCGACCAATTTATTGGTGAGTTTAATTTGTTTTTTAAATTGCTGCTATTCATATTGTTTTTTATCCTATCTTCTCGACAGGCAGTGTTTTCAAGTCGGGAATAAAAGAAATACTGTAAGCACAATCTCTATTCCCCGACATAAAAAGAAGACGGGAATATAAGCTATACCGTACAATCAATCTTTATTCCCCGAGTTAAAAAGAAAGTTGGTTCCAGGACTCGCAAAGTTTGTTTGAAAGCCGTATGCGGTATTCGGTAAGCCCGTCCTTTGCGGTGCAGATACAGTTAACGCCGAATCCTGCGGCGGAAAGGGTATCAAGCAATTTTGCAAGGCTGTTTGAAAACAGTTTAATATCGCCTATCGCGGCTTTTCTTACGGGTGGTTCGGGTTCTTTTGCGGGATTCAAAAGTCCGTTTACAAATTCAGCGGTTCGCTGAATACTCATACCGTCGGCAATTATCTGCGCCAGCGCCGAATCGCGCATATCGGCAGGCAATCTTAAAAGTTCCTTTGCATACCGTCCGTCCAGTCCGGCGGCGGTTATGCGCGCTTTAAGGCTGTCGGAAAGTTTTAAAATCTCCGTTTTTTCCGATATGCAGTTTTCGCTTATCCCAAGCATTTCCGCGGCGGCGCCGTGGCCTCCGCCGTTTACGGCAAGGCGTTCAAGAGCCGCTGCCTCTTCAAAACAGGAGATGTTTTCCGCCGTCATAAAAATGCTTATCGCGGCGGCTTCCGCTTCAACGGTATCAAACTCGGTTTTTATGCAGGGAACGGCGCGAAGCCCTATTGCCTTTGCCGCGGCAAGGCGGCGGTAGCCGGAAACCAGCATGTATCTGTTTTTTGCAATCTCCCTTACAATAAGCGGACAGATGATTCCGTTTTTTGCGATGTTGTTTTTAAGCGCCGAAAGTTCGTACTCGTCTATGCTTCTGCGCGGCGACGCAGGGTCGGGCAGAATAAAGGCGGTGTTTACAGAAATTATTTTTCCGCCGTTTTTAAACACGATACACGCCGCCTTTCAAGATTTTCGGGTCGTTCCCTTTCGGTGCTTTTATTATGCAGGACAAGCCGCCGTAAGTAAAGTATTTTCGTTCGCCCGAAATCGACCCGAAAAAATAAAAAGCCCTCTTTTAAAGAGGACTTTTTTTGATTTTAGAAAATTGTCTGGGGTATTTTGTCGGAGTTTGCGAAACCTTTTTAATGTTTACAAAGGCTCTTTTCTCATCACCCGTAAGCGTTTCGTAAAAAACGCCCGAAATTTCGCCGCCCAAAATCTTTACCGCGTTCTGCGCGGCGGCAACTTCCGTTTCCGCGCCGGCACCTTTCATTGCGGTAAACACGCCGCCCTTTTTTACAAACGGCAGACACATTTCGCAAAGCGCGGGCAGCGCCGCCACGGCGCGCGCGCAGGCAACGTCAAACGTTTCGCGAAGTGCGGCGTCTTTTGCGGCGTCCTCCGCACGGGCGTGCAGCAGCGCGGCGTTAAGGTCAAGTTCCTTAAGCACGGCCTTTAAAAAGTCAAGCCGTTTGTTAAGCCCGTCAAGCAGTGTAAGATTTATATCCGGACAGGCGATTTTAAGCACCAAGCCGGGAAAACCGGCGCCCGTTCCCACGTCTATTACGGCGTTTCCGCCTTTAAGCGGAGTGTTTTTTAAAAAAAGCAGACAATCGTAAAAATGCTTGTATAAAACCTCGCGCGGTTCGGTTATTGCGGTAAGATTCACCTTTTCGTTGTACTCTAAAAGCATATTTCCGTATCTTTCAAGCCGCGAAAGGGCGGTGTCGTCCAATAAAAGTCCGAATTTTTCGCACAACGGCAGCAGTTCTTTTGTGTTGAAGTCGATCATTCGCTTTTCTCCCTTTTTTCAAGATGAATAAGCAAAACGGAAATATCCGCAGGGCTTACTCCCGATATTCTCGAAGCCTGACCAATGCTTTTAGGGTTCACTTTTTTAAGTTTTTCTGCCGCTTCAAGCCGCAGACCGTAAACGGCGTCGTAGTCAATGTCGGGCGGCAGAAGTTTATTTTCAAGCCGCAGCATTTCTTTTACCTGTGCCAGCTGCCGCTTTATATAGCCCTCGTATTTAATTTCCGTTTCAACCTTTTCTGCCACGGCAGGGGAAAGGTGCGGTCTTTCCTTGTCAAATGGCGCAAGGTCGGCATAGGATAACTGCGGCCGTTTTATAAGGTCGCTCATTCTGATTCCCGTGTTAACGGGCGCCGTGCCCTTTTCGCAAAGCAGGCGGTTAAGTTCTTCCGAAGGCGGCAGGAATATTTCGCTCACGCGCTTTATTTCCGCCTCTTTTTGTTCTTTTCTTTTAAGGAAAGCGGCGTATGTTTTCTCGTCTATAAGTCCTGTTTCGCGACCTATGGGCATAAGGCGTTCGTCGGCGTTGTCCTGCCGCAAAACAAGGCGGTATTCGCTTCTTGAGGTCATCATACGGTACGGGTCGGAGCAACCTTTGGTTACAAGGTCGTCTATAAGCGTGCCTATGTAGGACGAAGCACGCGAAAGTATTACCGGCGGCAGACCCTTTGCCTTTCTTGCAGCGTTTATTCCGGCGATAAGCCCCTGCGCCGCCGCCTCCTCATAACCGGAGGAGCCGTTAAACTGCCCTGCGCCGAAAAGTCCCGAAAGGGTTTTCATTTCAAGCGAAGCGTCAAGAAAAAGAGGGTCTACGCAGTCGTATTCTATGGCATAGGCGTTGCGCATAACCTTAACGTTTTCAAGTCCCTTTATGGTGCGGTAAAACTTTATCTGCACCTCTTCGGGCAGCGAGGAGGACATCCCCTGAAGATACATTTCCTCCGTGTTCAAACCGCAGGGCTCTATAAACAACTGGTGACGTTTTTTATCGGCAAAACGCACTACCTTGTCCTCAATACTGGGGCAATACCGCGGACCCACGCCCTCTATTACCCCGCCGTAAAGGGGCGAACGGTTTATGTTTTCAAGAATAACTTTTTTGGTTTCTTCGTTTGTGTAGGCAATGTGGCACACTGCCGAGTTTACGGGCGGCGTTTCGGTTCTGAAACTGAAAGGTTCGGTAACCGCGTCGCCCTCCTGCACGTCAAGCGATGAAAGGTCAATGCTTTCTGCCGCAACGCGCGCAGGCGTTCCCGTTTTGAACCTCCGCAGCGGCACGCCCAGTTTTTTAAGCGCCGCCGAAAGGGAGGTGGCGGGAAACATTCCGTCCGGTCCGCTTTCGTAATTTACTTCGCCTATATACACCCTGCCGCCTAAAAAGGTTCCCGTGGCAAGCACAACGCACTTTGCGGTGTAGTCGGCGCCAAGCCGCGTTATAAGGTGCCACATTCCGCTGCCGTCACGGTAAAGGTCGGTAATTTCCGCCTGCTTTACGTCAAGATTTTCCTGCTTTTCAACGGCGTGTTTCATATACGCGCTGTATTTGCGGCGGTCTATCTGTGCGCGCAGCGAATAAACCGCCGGTCCTTTGCCGCGGTTAAGCATACGACTTTGTATGGTATTGGCGTCCGCCGCAAGACCCATTTCGCCGCCGAGCGCGTCAAGTTCGCGCACAAGGTGGCCTTTTGCCGTGCCGCCTATCGAGGGGTTGCAGGGCATATTCCCGATAAAGTCAAGACTTATCGAAAACATAACGGTGTAAGCGCCCAGTCTTGCCGCGGCGAGCGCCGCCTCTATTCCGGCGTGGCCGCCGCCAATTACCGCAACGTCAACCTGACCTGCGTTGTATTCGGGTATCATAAAAATATCGTTCCTTTAAAATGGATTTTTTCTAAAACGGATTCTTCCTGCGCCAGGTCCTTTAAGGGCGCTGCCTCAGGAACGGTTTAAAAAACGGATTGTTTTAAACGGGATTATTTTCCCACGCAGAAGCGGCGGAAAATTTCGTCTGCCACCTCGTTCGTAACACGCTCGCCCGTAAGTTCAAAAAGGGCGGAGAGCGCGTCGTCCACGCAAACGCCTACGGCGTCGGGCGTCATGCCGGAAAGCAGTGCCTCTTTTGCTGCCGCAGTACCCTCAAGCGCGCGCTTTGCGCAGTCGCGCTGCCGTTCGCTAAGCAGCACGGCGTCCGCTTCGGAAAGGTTTTCGGCGCGGCAGATTTCGCATATTTTGTTCGCAAGTGCCGGGCGGCCTTCCCCCGTAGCGGCGGATACCGTAACCGCGTCAATCCCCTCAAATTCAGAAAGGTCAAGGTTTCGGTCAAGGTCGGACTTATTTATAACGGCTATAAACCGTTTGCCTTTAAGGCGGTTCAAAAGTTCCCTGTCGTCGCTGTCAAGGTTTCTTGAAGAATCGAAAACCGCAAGCACAAGGTCGGCGTTTTCCGCCTT
Organism: uncultured Eubacteriales bacterium; assembly: GCA_934491515.1. Classification (GTDB taxonomy): domain Bacteria; phylum Bacillota; class Clostridia; order Oscillospirales; family Acutalibacteraceae; genus UBA737. The sequence continues at coordinate 184,773 of CAKSTF010000001.1, read as the reverse complement.
TTCCTTTGCCTTTTCAACGCCGCGGCGCTCTACCGCGTCCTCGGCGTCGCGTATTCCGGCGGTGTCGGAAAGAACAAGGGTGATATCGCCCAGATTTACGGCGGTTTCCACAATATCGCGCGTGGTACCGGGAATTTCCGTAACTATCGAACGTTCTTCGCCGCAAAGCAGATTCATAAGGGTCGATTTCCCCACGTTCGGCTTGCCTGCGATAACGCACCGCACGCCCTCACGGATAAGTTTTCCGTCGTCATAACTGTTTACAAGTTTTAAAAGCGCCGCTTCCGCCGCCGTAAGGTCGGTTAAAAAAGCGTCGTAATTCACGCCCTCAAGTTCCTCGTCGGGAAAATCCGAAAAAGCCGCAACAGCGGCTGCCGTTTTTTTAAGAAGCGCGGTAATATCGCCTACGGCACGGTCTATGCGCCCGTCCGCCGCCGCGCGTGATATTTTAAGCGCCGCCGCAGAACGCGCGTTTATAAGGTCCATAACTCCTTCCGCTTTTGAAAGGGGCATTTTGCCGTTTAAAAAGGCGCGTTTTGTAAATTCGCCGCCGTCTGCCGCGTGTGCGCCGCAGTCAAGCACCAGCCGCAGCGCCTGTTTTAAAATTTCGGCGCCGCCGTGCAGGGAAAGTTCAACAACGTCCTCGCCCGTGTAACTTTTGGGCGCCCTGAATACAAGCGCCACCGCCTCGTCAAGCACGGTGCCGTCCGGCAGGCATACGTCCCCGAAAGCCGCGCGGTAACCCTTAAGCGCGGAAAGCGGTTTGCCCGAAGCCGCGCGGAAACAACGGTCGGCAACGGCGATTGCGTCCCCGCCCGAAATTCGTATAACGCCTATTCCGCCCGTTCCAAGCGGCGTAGATATGGCGGCAACGGTCTTTTCTGCCATAGAGAACCTCTCCTTTTTATATGGTACAACAAATTATTATACCACGTCTTTCGCTTTTTTTCAACACGCCGCAGCCCTAAAATACGATTGACACAGGCGGTTGTTTTTGATATCATATAAGATGACATTTTATATAAGGGAGCAGTGTATATGATAGATTACGAAAAGGTGTTAAACCCCACTGCCGCAGACATAAAACCGTCCGGCATAAGAAAGTATTTCGATATTGCCGCGACTATGGACGAAGTTATATCGCTTTCCGTGGGCGAACCCGATTTTCCCACTCCGCTTCAGGTACGCGAGGCGGGAATAGAATCGCTTAAAGCGGGCAAAACAAAGTATACCTCCAACCGCGGCCTTGAAGAACTGCGTGTTGAGATTTCAAAATATGTTGACAGGAAATACGCCGCGAAATATGACCCCGAAACCGAGATACTTGTATCGGTAGGCGGCAGCGAAGCGATAGATATGGCTGTCCGCGCGCTGGTAAAACCGGGCGACGAAGTTATAATCCCTCAGCCGAGTTACGTTTGTTACGAGCCGATAACCCGTCTTGCCGGCGGCGTTCCGGTTATAATAGAAACAAAAGCGGAAGAGGATTTCAAACTTACTCCGCAGGCGCTTAAAAACGCCATAACCGAAAAAACAAAACTGCTTATATTGCCGTACCCCTGCAACCCCACGGGCGCGGTTATGAACAAAGCGGATCTTGAAAAGATAGCCGATGTTCTGCGCGACACCGATATAATGGTGGTAAGCGACGAGATATACGGCGAACTGACCTACGGCGCAAAACACGCAAGCATTGCTGCGATTGACGGTATGCACGAACGCACCGTTCTTGTAAACGGTTTTTCAAAGGCGTTTTCCATGACGGGCTGGCGTATGGGTTATGCCTGCGCGCCCGCACCTGTAATGGATATTATAAACAAGATACATCAATATGCAATTATGTGCGCGCCTACAATGTCGCAGTATGCGGCGCTTACGGCGCTTCGCACCTGTGACGAACAGGTAGAGGAAATGGTTGCGGAATACGACCGCCGCCGCAAAATAGCGGTGGACGGCTTTAACGCCGTAGGTCTTACCTGCCGCGAACCGGGCGGCGCGTTCTATGTGTTCCCGTCCATAAAGTCCACGGGTCTTACATCGGAAGAATTCTGCACAAGGGTGCTGCTTGAAAAGCACGTTGCGGTAGTTCCGGGCACCGCTTTCGGTGACAGCGGCGAGGGGCACATAAGGGTTTCCTACTGCTATAATACCGAGCACATTAAAGAAGGTATCCGCAGAATAGGCGAATTTGTAAAGGAACTTCAGACAAAATAATCGGAACCGCTGTGACCGGTTGCTTTGTCCAAAATAATCGGTGCGTGCCGCAAATGCGGTCGGCACCGTTTGAAAGGTGATATGTTCTTATGAAAAAGAAAGGTCTTATCATTGCAATTGTAATAATTGCCGTTATCGGAATAATATTCGGCTTCGGCATAGGCACACGCAACAAACTTGTTGCACGCGAAGAGGAAGTAAACGAAAAGCAGGCTGTTATCGCAACCTATATCCAGCGCAGGGCGGATCTTATCCCTAACTTTGTAAACACGGTAAAGGGATACAGCGATTACGAAAAATCCACCTACACCGCCGTAACCGAGGCACGCGCCGCGGTGGGCAAGGCGTCGTCTGTTTCGGAACAGCAAAAGGCGGCCGAACAGCTTGACAGCGCAATATCGGTTTGGGTAAACGCCGTAACCGAGGCATATCCCGACTTAAAGGCGGATAAGCAGTACACGGCGCTTATGGATGAGCTTTCCGGCAGCGAAAGCCGCATTTCCACCGCGAGGAAAGACTATAACGAAACGGTTAAGGAATACAACACCGCAATACGCCGTTTTCCGGCAAGTATTATAGCCGGTATGTGCGGCTTTGAAAAAGCGGATTATTTTGAAGCGACGGCAGGCAGCGACTCCGTACCCGAAGTAAAGTTTTAAAGTATGAGGAAATTTTTAAAAATATGCCGCGCGACTGTTTGCGGTATATTTGCCGCGGCGGTTGTGTTTGCGCTGCCGCAGGCGTGTTTTGCGGCGCAAAAGTATCCCGACCCTACGGAAAGATTTTTCGTTAACGATTTCGGGAACGTTATCTCCTCCTCCGATGAGGACGAGATATACGAACGCGGAGTAAACCTGCAGCAAAGCACCACGGCGCAGGCGGTGGCGGTAACCGTAAAATCTTTAAACGGTGCCGATATATCGGAGTATGCGCTGGAACTCGGCAGAAAATGGGGTGTGGGCACGGACGACAGCGATAACGGCGTGCTGATACTTCTCTCCGTTTCCGACAGGAAGATATATATTTCGGTAGGTTACGGGCTTGAGGGCGCCCTGCCCGACAGCAAGACCGGCCGTTTGCTTGACGAATACGCCATACCGCTTTTAAAGAAAAACGATTTTTCGGGCGGTATCAAGGCTGTGTACGGCGCGGTTGTGAACGAAATTTATATAGAATACGGCAAGAACCCCGAGGACGGCTATGTGCCGATAGATGAAACAGCGGAAAACAGCGCGGAGGACGAGGTAAAACCCGTTACCGTGCTTGTAAGCTGGATCGTGCTTATCGTAATCGTATCGGTCGTGGGACTTATAGCCAAAAGAAGGGGAATATTGTTTCTCTTCTTCCCTCCGCGCGGAGGCGGCGGCTTCGGCGGTTTCGGCGGTCACTCAGGCGGATTTGGCGGCTTCGGCGGTCATTCGGGCGGCGGTTTCGGCGGATTTTCCGGCGGAGGCGGCAGTTTCGGGGGCGGCGGTGCCGGCAGAAGTTTTTAAATCCGCGGACAAAACAATCGGAAAAAGATTGGATTGTCTGCTCTGTTAAGGCGAAATTTTCTAAAGGCGAAATTTAAAAAAAGCGGAAGTGTTGTAATGGAAAATTTGAATCTTGTGTTTCTTTTCAGGATTTTTTACAGAAGACTGCTTGTAATTGTACTGTGCTTTGCGGTTGCCGCAGGCGCCGCGTTTGCCTATTGCGAGTTTATAGCAACCCCTAAATACAGGGCGACGGCTTCGGTAATGGTTACAAACGGCGCTATTATAAGCGACGATGAATCAAGCGTTAAAAAAAGCGTAACTTCAACCGATATTCAGGCTTCTTTAAACCTTGTGGATACCGTCGCGGACATACTTGCCACCCCGGGCGTATACCGCGAAACGGCAAAGGCACTCGGCGATAAGTACACCTACAATCAGCTTATGGGTATGGCTTCTATCAAAAGAAGAAGTGAAACCACGCTGTTTGTGGATGTTTCTTTCCAGAACAGCGACCCGAAAGAAGCAATAAATATAGCCAACGCTTTTGTAAATACTGCGTGTAATTATATTGCAGGGGTTATCCCCAACTCAAACGCAACGGTGGCGGCGCCGGCAGTGGGTGCAAAACTTACCTATCCGCGCACCTTTGCCACAACCGCGCTTGTCGGACTTGCGGCAGCGGCGGCAGTTTATATAGTGTTTATCTTTGCCGAAACCACCAACAGGGTCATCCGCAGCGAAGAAGATTTTGTATCGCAGTATGATGTGCCGGTGCTCGGCTCCATACCTGATTTTGACACGGCGGACACCAGCGGCTACACACTCAGAAAGAAGGAGAAATAAGCAATGAACGAAACACATACAGTTAATGCTTCTTCCGCGTCTGAGGGTAAAATACAAACAAAGCGCGTCCCCTTTGCGGTAGTCGAGGCATATAAGACCATAAGAACGAATCTTACATTTTTGCAGGCGGCTTCCAAAAGCAAGACCGTGGCGGTCACTTCCTCCGATATGGGCGACGGCAAGTCCACCACTTCGGTAAACGTTGCTATCGCATTTTCGCAGCTGGGCGAAAAAACGCTGATTATCGACGCAGACCTTCGCCGCTGCTCGGTGCACAAAAAACTTAAAATAAATAACGATAAAGGGCTTACCAACGTTCTTGCCGGCATAACCGGTTTTAAGGACGCGGTAAAAAGCGTTACCCCCTGCCTTGACGTGCTTACGACAGGTCAGGTGCCGCCTAACCCTTCGGAACTTTTAGGCAGCGCGGCATTCCGCGAACTGCTTGATACCGCAAGGGAGGAGTATGACCACATTATTATAGATACTCCGCCCGTAAACATAGTTTCGGATGCGCTTATCGTGGGCGCCGAAACAGGCGGCCTTGTGTTCGTTATACGCGAAAACCACACCACGACCGAATCGTATGAGCGCGCAGTGGCTGCGGCAAAGTTTGCAAACATTAACATTCTGGGCGTTATAATAAACGGAACAAACAGCCGCGGATCAAAGTATAAATACAACCGTTACAAAAAATACGGTTACAGATACAAATATTCATATTCGGCGCCGAAGAATCAGGTATGACGGTGCCCGGCACGCAGGCGTTTCGGCTTTTGCGTACCGCGTCCGCCCCGCGGTCGGAAATAAAATAAACGAACCGCCGCGGAAAGGGATTTTTCGCGGCGGACTTTTATCGGCACGCCCGTTTGGCGCGGCGCAAAGCCGAAAAATGTTTTTGGAGAGGAAGGGTAGGTTTTGGAATTTATAGACATACACACGCACATACTGCCCGCCGTTGACGACGGCGCGCAAACTTTGGAAGAATCGCTTGCCCTTTTGGAGGAGGAGAAAAAACAGGGGATTACCCACGTTGCGGTAACGCCTCATTTCAGCCCTTACGAAAACGATATGGACGAGCACATATCGGCGGCGGAAAACGCCCTCCGGCTTTTAAAGGCGGCAGCGGCAGGCAAGGATCTGCCGCGCGTAATTTTAGGCTGCGAGGTGCTGTATTTTTACGGTATCGGCTCGGCAGAGGATATATCGCGGCTGGCGCTGCGCGGCACGCCGTATATTTTAATAGAGTTCGGCGGAGTCGCTTTTGACGATCAGATATGCGACGACCTGCTTAAAATAAAAGAACGTTACGGCCTTGTTCCGATTATCGCGCACACCGAAAGATACAAGGACCACAAAGGATACAAAAAACTGCTTAAAACGGCTGAACGCGGCGGTTTTCTTATTCAGGTAAACGCGGGGTCGGTTTTGGGCGGTGTTTACCGCCGTGCGGCGCATAAACTTATTAAAAAAGGAACGGCGCACCTTATCGCTTCGGACTGCCATTCGGTATCCGGTCGCCCGCCGCAGATAAAACAGGCGCTGGCGGAAATAGAATCCCGTTTCGGCAGGCACGCCGCAACAAGACTGCTGCTTAATTCGCAAAAATTGGCGGAAGAAACAGATAAAATAACAGGGGCACAATAATTCCGTTTGCGGTTATAAACCGCACGTCACAAAGGAAAGAAAAAAGTGAAAAGTTTAGCAAAATATCTTAAAAACTACAAAAAGGAAAGCATTTTGGCCCCCGCCTTTAAACTTTTAGAGGCGGTGTTTGACCTGTTGGTACCCGTGGCGGTTGCAAAAATGATAGACACCGGCACAGGCGGCAGGGGTGTTTATCTTTACTTTGCGGCGCTGATTCTTATGGCGGCTGTGGGATTTTCCTGCAGTATTGTGGCTCAGTATTTTGCCGCCAAGGCAAGCGTGGGTTTTGCGGGCGACGTAAGAAACGCAATGTTTTCGCGCATACAGTCCCTTTCCTTTTCGCAGCTTGACACAATAGGCGGAGATACGCTTATAACAAGAATTTCAAACGACGTAAACCAAATGCAGAACGGACTTAATTTGGGGCTGCGGCTTCTGCTGCGCAGCCCGTTTATCGTGCTGGGCGCTACCGTTATGGCATTTACCATCGACCTGCGCTGCGCCGCCGTGTTTGCGGTTACGGTGCCGGTTCTTTTTGCGATAGTTTTCTTTATTATGCAGATAAGCATACCGCTTTTCGGCAACGTTCAGGGCAAACTTGACCGCGTTACCGCCCTTACAAGAGAAAATCTTACCGGCGTTCGCGTGGTGCGCGCTTTCTGCCGCGAGGACGAGGCGGTAAACGAATACGACCGCGAAAACCGTGCCCTTACAAAACTTAATTTGTTCGTAGGCAGAATTTCCGCCGTTTTGAATCCCCTTACATATGTTTTTATAAACATCGCCACCGTATTTTTAATAAAAAAGGCGGCGGTAAGGGTAAACCTCGGAACCCTTACCCAGGGGCAGGTAGTGGCGCTTTACAACTATATGCTCCAGATAATCGTGGAACTTATAAAACTTGCCTCCCTTATTATAACGCTTAACAAATCCGCAGCGTGCGCCAAGCGCGCGGCGGCAGTGCTTGATACAAGGCCCGATATGGAATATCCGGAAAGTGAAGCCGTGCCCGAAAGCGGCGCGCCGGTTGTGGAATTTAAAAACGTTTCCTTTACCTACAGCGGTGCCGGCGGCGAGAGCCTTTCCGACATCTCCTTTGCGGTAAACGGCGGCGAAAAAATAGGCGTTATAGGCGGCACCGGCAGCGGCAAGACCACGCTTATAAATCTTATTCCCCGTTTTTATGACGCAACTTCCGGCACGGTTCGCCTTTTCGGCAAAAACGTAAAGGAGTACACAAGCGAACAACTTTGCGCGGCGGTTGCCGTGGTAGAGCAGAAAGCGGCAATCTTTAAAGGTACAATACGCGAAAATCTGCTTTTCGGAAACAGCAATGCGAGCGATGCCGACCTTTCCGCCGCCGTAGCGGCAGCGCAGGCCGAAGACGTTATAAAATCCAAGTCCGAAGGGCTTGACTTTGTGATAGAACAAAACGGTAAAAATCTTTCGGGCGGTCAGAAGCAGCGCCTTACCATAGCGCGCGCCCTTTTAAAGAAATCGCCCGTGCTTATTCTTGACGACAGTTCAAGCGCGCTTGACTTTGCCACCGACGCAAGACTTCGTAAAGTAATAGGCGAACTTAAAGGCGTTATCGTGTTTACGGTTTCGCAGCGCATATCAAGCGTGCGCGGCGCAGATAAAATAATAGTGCTTGATAACGGCAGGGCGGTAGGAATAGGCACGCACGAACAACTGCTTCAAAGTTGCGAAGTCTACCACGAGATATATTCCTCCCAGAACAAAAGCGAAAAAGAAACGGAAAACGGGGTGAACGGAATATGAGCATAAACAAGTCGCTTAAAAAGAACCGCGCGGCGATAAAGAATCTTATGCCGATAATCGGCGCGCATAAAGGTTTGCTGGTGCTCAGTTTCGTGCTGGCGGCGGCGTCCGTTATACTGCAGCTTTATGTGCCGATAGTTTTCGGCAACGCGATAGATAACATAATCGCAAAGGGCAATGTGAACTTCGGGGAAGTTACCCGTCTGCTTATTCGCGCGGCGGTGATAATCGCCGTTTCGGGCGCGGCAACATTTTTGATGACCCTTATAAACAACCGGGTGACCTACCGCGTTGTGCAGGAAATACGCTCCCGCGCGATACGCCGCATACAAAAACTGCCCCTTTCGTTCCTTGATACAAGAAGCACGGGCGACACGGTAAGCCGTGTTATAACCGACACCGACGTTTTATCGGACGGGCTGCTGCTTGGGTTTACGCAGTTGTTTTCGGGTGTTGTTACCATTGCCGTAACGCTTGTGTTTATGTTTTCAAAAAATGCGGCGGTGTCGCTTTTGGTGGTGGCGCTTACTCCGCTTAGTTTCTTTGTGGCAAAATTTATATCGGGCAGGTCATTCAATCTTTTTATAAAGCAAAGCGAAATACGCGGCAGGCAAACGGGACTTACCGATGAAATGATAAGCGGTCAAAAAACCGTGCGCGCTTTCGGTTATCAGAAAACCGCCGCCGCGCGTTTTCAAAAGGTGAACGGCGAACTTACCGAATGTGGCAAAAAAGCGGTGTTTTACAGCAGCCTTACCAACCCCTCCACAAGATTTGTAAACAATATAATCTATGCCGGCGTGGCGCTTTGCGGCGTACTTTTAATACCCGGCGGCAGCCTTACCGTGGGCGGACTTGCGGTAATGCTTGCCTACGCCAACCAGTATATGAAACCCTTTAACGATATAAGTTCCGTTATAACCGAACTGCAAAACGCACTTGCGTGCGCAACCCGCGTTTTTGAACTTTTAAACGAACCGGAGGAAACCCCCGACCCGCAAAAAGAACTGGGCGTTTGTTCGGGAAGGCTGGAACTTAAAGACGTTTGCTTTTCTTACGATAAGTCGCGTCCGCTTATAGAAGACCTTAACCTTACCGTGCGTCCGGGTCAGCGCGTGGCGATAGTAGGACCCACGGGCTGCGGCAAGACCACCCTTATAAATCTGCTTATGCGGTTTTACGATACCGACAGCGGCACCATTTCGGCGGACGGCGTGCCCATAAAAGAGGTTACGCGCAGGTCGCTGCGCAAAAATTTCGGTATGGTGCTTCAGGAAACGTGGATAAAAAGCGGCACTGTAAGAGAAAACATCGCTTTCGGCAAGCCGGATGCGTCGGATGAAGAGATAATCGCGGCAGCAAAAGCGGCGCATTGTTACGAATTCATAAAACGCCTGCCGCAGGGGCTGGACACTCCCCTTTACGAGGGTAGTTTAAGCCAGGGGCAGAAGCAGCTTTTGTGCATAGCAAGAGTAATGTTATGCGTTCCGCCCATGCTTATCCTTGACGAGGCAACCTCCAGCATAGACACCCGCACCGAACTGCTTGTTCAGCGCGCGTTTGAAAACCTGATGAAAGGGCGCACAAGTTTTATCGTGGCGCACCGCCTTTCAACCGTAAGGGACGCTTCCGTAATACTTGTAATGCGCGACGGCAAAATTATAGAGCAGGGAACCCACGAAGAACTCCTTAAAAAACACGGCTTTTACGAAAACCTCTACAACAGCCAATTCTCTGTTTTTTAATCGCGAATTTATTTTTTTAGGCGCGAATTTATCGGGTTCATATCGCTGTTTTATTTACCCGACCAATTAAGTGGTGCTTTTAATTTGTTTTTTGTTTCGGACAACTTTAAGTCGGGAAAATAAAATGTATTTTAAAGTCAATCTTCATTCCCCGACACAAAAAACCGACCGATTAAGTCGTGCGTTTAATTTATTTTTTGGATTTCGGATAACTTTAAGTCGGGAAAATAAAATGGATTTTAAAGTCAATCTTCATTCCCCGACACAAAAAACCGACCGATTGATTTGTGGTTTTAATTTATTTTTTTGATTTCGGATAACTTTAAGTCGGGAAAGTAAAATGTATTTTAAAGTCAATCTTCATTCCCCGACACAAAAAAACCAACCGATTAAGTTGTGCGTTTAATTTATTCTTTGGATTTCGGATAACTTTAAATCGGGAAAACAAACTGTATTTTAAAGTCAATCTTCATTCCCCGACGTAAAAAAGCAATAAGGATTGCTGAAAAGCCAAGTCGGGAAGAAAATCCGTACTTCAAAACCCGTCTTTATTCCCCGACACAAAAAAAGATACACGGATTTCCGTGTATCTTTTTACTTTTATTCAGTTTCCGAAATAACTGCGAACAATTCCTTTGCGCGGTCGGTATTGCCCGAAAGGTAAAGGAACCCGAAAAGACATTCAAGTCCCGTTGCCGTATGGTACTGCGCGGGCGTGGCGCTTTTCGGCACGTTGTTCACGTGCAAATTTCTGCCGCGGCGGAAAATATCGTGTTCGGTTTCGGTAAGCAGCGGCTCTATCTTTTTAAACGCCTGCGCCTGCATAGGCGCCGCCACATATTCAAGCGACATTTTGTGCAATTCCCCCGCAGGACGGTTTACGCCTGCAAGCAGGGTCCTTACAAAAAGTCCGTAAACGGCGTCCCCCACAAAGGCAAGCGTTCCCGGGCTTAGTTCCGTTACGTTTTCAAAATTCTTATCAGGGAACATACTGGAACTCCACATCGTAAACGCTTACGGTATCGCCCTCTTCTATTCCGGCTTTTCGCAAAGCGTCGATAATGCCGGTGTTCCGCAGCACTCTTTCAAAATACTGAAGCGATTCGTAATCGTTGGGGTCTACCGTGTTCATAACCTCTAAAAGCCAGGGGGCGTCCTCTATAAAATACACGTCGTCGTGAACGGTTATATTAAACGTGCGGCGGCCCTTATCCTCAAAGGTTTCAAGGGGTTTTGCCTCCGGTTCGTAAATTTTAAGCGGCGGCAGTTTTGCAAGCGTTTCCGCAATGCAGTCCAAAAGCGGTTCTACGCCTTCCCTTATCGGCGCCATAACAGGGAAAAACTTGTATCCTTTTCCCTCAAAACAGCGGCGCACTTCTTCAACCTTTTCATCATCGCAAAGGTCGCATTTGTTTCCTACCACTATCTGTTCGCGTTTTGCAAGGTCAGCGTTGAAAACGGCAAGTTCGCGGTTGATTTTATTAAAATCGTCAATGGGGTCTCTGCCCTCGCTGCCCGAAACGTCAATAACATGCAAAAGCAGGCGGCAGCGCTCTACGTGGCGCAAAAACTCATGGCCGAGCCCCACGCCCTCGCCGGCACCCTCTATAAGTCCGGGTATGTCCGCCATTACAAACGATGTGCACTCGCCGTACCTCACAACGCCCAGAACGGGGGTAAGGGTGGTGAAATGGTAGTTCGCGATTTTTGGTTTTGCCTCGCTTACTACCGAAACAAGGGTGGATTTTCCCACGTTCGGAAAACCGATAAGTCCTACGTCCGCAAGCAGTTTAAGTTCAAGCGTAACGTCAAGTTCCTCGCCCGGGTTGCCGGGTTTTGAAAAGCGCGGAACCTGCCGCGTAGGCGTGGCAAAATGAACGTTTCCCCAGCCGCCGTTGCCGCCTTTGGCGATAACAACAGGCTCGTCCGTGGAAATATCGGCAATTATTCTGCCGCTTTCGGCGTCCTTTACAAGGGTGCCTCTCGGCACGGAAATAACAAGGTCCTGCGCCTTTTTGCCCGAACATCTGCCTGCTTTGCCGTTTTCGCCGGCAGGCGCCGCGTATTTCCTTTTATAGCGGAAATCCGCCAGGGTGGAAAGGCTGTCGTCCGCTTTAAAAACAATGTCGCCGCCTTTTCCGCCGTCGCCGCCGTCGGGGCCGCCTGCGGCAACGTATTTTTCCCTATGGAAAGAAACCGCGCCGTCGCCGCCCTTGCCGGCTTTTAAGTGTATATTTGCTATATCAACAAACATTTGGTTCTCCTCTAAATATCCTCTGTGTTGTCAAAATCGTCGTCGGAAAAATCAAAGTCCTCGGCGTTTTTGCACACGTTTTCGTAAAGTTCTTCCGCTATTGCAAGGTCGCTTTCGTCAACAAACACCTGCACGGCAAAAAAACTGCCGCCGAATCCCATTCGCATTCCGCCGGACTGCTCTTCGTCCGTAAAATACGGTATATTGGCGCTCTTGAGCGCGTCGGCGTACATTTCCGCCGTGAGAATGTTGTCCACCGTTGCCGCCAAAACCGGATTTTCTATAACTTCCTTTTCGGAATTTTCATCCTTGCCGTCTTCCTTGCCGTCGCGGTATTCCGCACCGCACACGGGGCAAAGGTCAATATCCTCGTCAAACTCCGTATTGCAAACATGACAAACTCTCATTTTCCTACTCCTTTTTTAGGCGCGAATTTATTTTGTTCATATCTCTATCTTATTTACCCGACCGGTTTTTAGGCGCGAATCTGTATTGTTCACGACTCTATTTAATCTACCCGACCGGTTTATTTGTGCTTATAATTTATTCTTTGGATTTCGGATAACTTTAAGTCGGGAAAAAGAAATGTATTACAAGTACAATCTTTATTCCCCGACATAAAAAACGACCGGTTTGGTTGTGCTTTTAATTTATTCTTTAGATTTCAAATGGCTTTAAGTCGGGGAAACAAAAAGTATTAAAAAGCCGGTTAAAATTCCCCGACTTAAAAAAAGAAATATCGTTTTGCGGAAAATAAAAGTCGGGAAAACAATTCGCATTGTAAAGTCGGTTAAAATTCCCCGACTTAAAAAAAGGGGCGACAATAAAGATTGCCGCCCTTTTTTAAAAACTTGTCAAATGTTACTGCTCTACAGCGTAGATGCTTACCTGTTTGCGGTCTCTGCCTACGCGCTCGAACTTAACCTTGCCGTCAATAAGAGCGAACAGGGTATCATCTGATCCGCGGCCGACATTGTTGCCTGCGTGGATGTGGGTACCTCTCTGTCTTACAAGGATGTTGCCTGCAAGAACAAACTGACCGTCACCGCGCTTAACGCCCAGGCGTTTAGCTTCGCTGTCGCGGCCGTTCTTGGTGGAACCCATACCTTTTTTATGAGCGAATAACTGAATGTTAATCTTTAACATGATCTACACCTCCGTGATGATTCTGATTTGTTTGCCGTACTGTTTTGAAAGTTCGGTCAAGTGAAGTTTAAGGCCTTTAAGTACTGCTTCCGTTTTTTCGGAAGGGTCGCTTACTTCGATTTCCATAAACCCGTCGCGTACGTCGGCGCTGTATTTATCGCCGATAACCTCGATTATCGTGTTTGCCGCCATATATGCAGCAGAGGAAACCGCCGCGCAGACCGTTTTGCCCGAAACGTCGTCGCTGTCACAAGTGGAGTGACCGCTGACCGTAAACCCGCAAAGCACGCCTTTTTCGGTTTTAAACCTTACCTCGGTCATAAACTCAGCCTATTTCGGTAATCTGTACCTTTGTGTAGGGCTGTCTGTGACCTTTTTTGCGTGAGCTGCTCTTCTTCGGCTTGTAGGTAAATACGGTTACCTTCTTGCCCTTGCCGTTTTTAAGAACGGTTGCTTTAACAAAAGCGTCCTTAACATAGGGCTTGCCTACCTTGAGGGTTCTGTTGCTTACGGCAACAACCTTGTCAAAGGTGATCTCTTCGTCTGCCTGTGCGTTAAGCTTTTCAACGTATATAACGTCGCCGTTCTGAACACGGTACTGCTTTCCGCCGGTCTCGATAATTGCGTACATTTCTTTACACCTGCCTGATATTTTACAGTCTCGCTACGGTAGGCGCACGCCCGTTTTACAAGCGCAGCTTACAAAGCCCACAATATGCGGCTTTGCTATTTTACCACAAACGTTTTTGCTTGTCAAGTAAAGTATGCAAGATTTTTTCTTGAAAACCGCTGCTTATGCACCTATAATATATAACAAAGAAATCGGCAAAACCGAAACGGAGGTCAAATATATGAATATAGCGGTAATAACCGGCGCGTCGTCGGGCCTTGGGAAAGAGTATGTAAAGGCGGTTTTGAAAAGCCGCACGTCGCTTGACGAAATATGGGTAATCGCCCGCCGCGAACAAAAACTGCTTGAACTGAAAGCGGCGCTCGGCGATAAAATACGCGTGCTGCCTTTTGATATAACGGATTCGTCCGCCGTGGAGCGCTACGTACAGCAGCTAAAAGAAACCGATTCGTCCGTCAGTCTGCTTATAAACAATGCCGGATTCGGAAAACTCGGCGAATTCAAAGATATCTCCCCTGCCGATAATTGCGGAATGGTGCGCCTTAATTGCGAGGCGCTTACAGCAATGACCGCCGCAACTTTACCGTTTATGAAGCAGGGTGCGGAGATTATAAACACCTGCTCGATTGCATCCTTTGCACCCAATATAAGAATGGCGGTGTACAGTTCAACAAAGGCGTATGTTATGTCACTGTCGCGCGCGCTGCGCAGCGAACTTAAAACGGGCGGGATAAACGTGCTTGCTGTCTGCCCGGGTCCCATGGATACCGAATTTTTGCCCCTTGCCAACATAGAAAAGGGCAGCAGCCATACTTTTGATACGCTGCCGCGCGTGATTCCCGAAACCGTGGCGCGCAAGTCCCTTGCGGCGTCCGCACGCAGAAAGGGCGTTTACACCAACAGATTTTTCTATAAATTCTACCGCTTCACGGCAAAACTGCTCCCGACCGCCCTTGTAATGAAAATGGCAAAAACCTGAAAAAAGGAAACGCAAAACAAGAAATAATCCGAGCCTCCCTTTTGGGGCGGCTGTTTTGTTAATTAAAAAGACTTTTAATTTTTGGAAAGTATGTTATAATGCTTATGTACCGAATATGTCACATAGCGTATAGTAGAGGGAGGAAGAAATGGAAGGCTTTGAATCAAAAAAATTAGCAATTCTTCGTATTTACCAAATATTAAAGGAAACAGTGACTTTAATCACCCGATTACGCAGGAGGAAATTGCCGAACGCCTTGAAAACGAATACGGGATTTTGTTAGAAAGAAAAGCGATAGGCAGAAATATTTCCCTGCTGCGCGAGGCCGGTGCGGAGATAGGAAGCAAAAAAAGCGGCAGTTATCTTGAAGTCAGACAGTTTGAAGATTCCGAACTTCACATGCTGATTGACGGTGTTTTAAGCAGCAAATACATAAGCGCCGTTCATTCAAAAGATTTGATAAACCGTCTTTGCGGGCTTTCCAACAAATATTTTCGTTCAAGCGTTAAATATATTCATTCGGTAAACGATTGGTGCAAAACGGATAATCAGGAACTGTTTTATAATATTGAACTGATTGATAAGGCAATCGAACAAAACCTTCAGATTGAATACAACTACAACAAATACGGAATCGATAAGAAACTGCACAAAACCTCTCACCAAATCATAAGTCCGTATTTAATGGTACTACATAATCAGCGTTACTACCTTATGGGGTACAGTGAATATTGGCAGCATATTGTTTATCATCATCTTGAACGCATAACGGATATGAAAACAACCGATTTAAAGGCGGTGCCCGTTTACTCCGTTAAAGGATATGAAAACGGAATAAATTACAAAGAACTTTCTTCCGCCGTGCCGTATATGTACACCGATAAACCCGAAAATATTGAAATGATAGCGGATAGGGGCATTATCGACCAGATTGTTGACTGGTTCGGTTCTGCTGCAGAATTTGAGGAATATGGGGGAGAGGATAAAATCCGTGTAACGGTAAAAGCCAGTCCCAACGCAATGACGCATTGGGCAATACAGTATTTAGACTATGTGGAGGTTATAAAACCGGAAAGCCTGAGAAACAGGATTAAAGCGTCGCTTTTTGACGGCGTTCAAAAATACACATAAAGAATTACCGACCGAAAGAACGCTTTTAAGGAAGGACCTTAAAAGCGTTCTTTTAACATTTGCGGCAGTTAAGAGCAGGTAATTTCTTCAAAAATCTTTCTGAAGTGCACTTTATACCATGCTTCAATCATCGCAACTTTTGTATACTCTGCACCGTGCGCTTTAGGGAATAAGCGCAAAATGTTTTTGCAATAGTCGATATACCATTGCGGAACGCCTGCAGACTTTAAGTCGGCCTCAAACCGTTTTGTTTCTTTTCGTGACATTTCACCGCGCGCAAAAAGTCCCTTGCGGACACATTCCATATACCGAAAAGCCTTTTTGTCGTCTATGCCGTGCTTTTTTAAATCAAGGTATATATCCTCGCGGTATGTGGGGATTTGGCAGAGTTTTATGTTTTCTTTGCTTATTGCGTTTCGGAAGTTAAAATTTGTATTGTCCGTGCAGAAGTACAGTCCAAGAAGTTTCATTGCATCGCCGAAAGTGTGTACCCCGTTCTTTTTAAAGGGCTCGGGAATGTCAAAATCTTTAAAACATGTTATTCCGTTTAAATCGTTGTTTTTAATCAGCGTTGATAACGCGCCGCCGTTCAGCAAAACATCGGATATTTTTACGTTGGTTTTTTGCTCTAATAACTTCAGGCGTTCCATAAACGGGAATGAATGAAATGTGCAGGAAAATAAAACGTCCCTAAGCGCACTGAAAGAAAATTGCGATACAGACAGTCCGGAACACGAAGTTTTGACTATGGGTGTAAAATCATAAACGTCCCGGTCTTTGGGGAGTATCATAACGACATCTTTGTATATCCGGTCAAACACCGTAACGCACGGTGTTTTAGCAAGAAGAATTTTCATTGCTTTTCGGGACAGCTTTTTACCGTGCTCTCTTTCATATTTTCTTATATTTTCCTTAAGGTCGAAATCGCCTTCGATACGACCGGCTTTGCCCATCAGCAGGCGGTCTTTTCCGAAAAGGCTTGCAATTTTACTTGTTGCAATTTCTTTGCCGCTGCCGGTGAGGTTTAAATCAAATTCCGGAAATGTATCTCCGTTATATCCGAAGAAAGAATTACAGGGTATATTTTGGCCGTCCCCGTGCATTATGCCGCCGCAGGAGCATGGCTTTTCCGGCAAGTCATATCCGCTGTAAACATCGCTTGCCCATTCCACCTTTTTGCACTTGGGGCAGTAATAGTGCGGGGGAAGCGGATTTGTTTTAGTAATGCCCAAACAGTAAGAAATAAACGATGCTGCCGAGCAGCCGCGCGTCACCGCAGGCTCGTCTTGCTCTTGTACAGCCTTTGCTATATCTGCCCAAAGCAGGAAAACGTCCGCAAATTTTTTTGTGGCAAAAGATTTAAGCTCGTCTTTTAAACGATCGGCTATTTCACGCGGCGGATTATCGCCGTATTTTTCAAAAACAAAGCCATAACATTTTTTGTTTACGGCCTTGAAAGCGTTGTCAAAAAGGTTATAATGCAAACACATAAGCGCTTCAACGGTTTCGATTTGTTCCGCTATTTTATAAGTGTTTTCAACAACAACGTCGTAAGCGTCTCCGCGCAAATACGAAAACTCTTTCATTAATTTTTTGGTTGTATGTAAATAGGCGTTGTCAAGAAATCTCATTTCGTCCGGTGTGTCTGCATTCATTATGTCAAGGCATATTTTGTCGCGCCTTTTTATATAGCGCGCGTCACTTACTGCAACCACCGGAATATTAAGTCTTTTGCCTGCCGCAACTATTTGTTTGTTGGCGTCCTTTTCAAAATCCATATTGTAAAAATTCTTGATTTGAAAATAATCAAAAAAATCATTGTAAAATCCGAAGTTTTCGGAATCTTTGCAAGTGTAAGACCGAAAGAAAGGACCGTAAATGTCGGAACAGCCGTATAAAAGCCCCTCGTGATACTTTTTCATAATCGGGATTGTAGAATATGCGGCGGTGTTTGAGGGTTTTAATTCCGAAATAATATGATATAAATTTTTAAGCCCCGTCTTGTTTTTCACAAGAACGGTTGTTGTGTTCATAAAATCAGTGCGATAGTCGGCAAGAATGATCTTTGCGCCGAATATGGGCTTTGTTTCCGGGTGTCGGTATGCGCGTTCGGCAAGTTCGGAAAAGGCCCGAACGCTGCCTAAATCCGTAACCGCAACAGCGGGCATTTTGTTCTTTCTTGCAAACTTGTAAATGTCTTCTGCCGAAATCACACTGCCAAGCGTTGTGTGATTAGTATAGATTCCGAGTTCGATTCTGGGTTTCATATAAATTCTCCTTTTTTGCCTGTGTTGCGCGGCGCTTTTATGTGATTATTGTAAATTGTTTTATGCGACATTTATGTCCCGTAACAAAACATTCAAGGAGAAATGCACAAATAAATAACCCCCGCGCAACCCAATAAGGTTGCGCGGAGGTGTTTCGTTTTAGATGTTTTTTGCGGGTTATTCCGCCTCAAACATATCTTTGCCCAGTCCGCAAACGGGGCAGAGAAAATCTTCGGGAACGTCTTCCCATTTGGTGCCGGGGGCGATTCCGTTTTCCGGGTCGCCGGCGGTTTCGTCATAGATGTATCCGCAAGGGCAAACATATTTCATTTTTTTGCTCTCCTTTTGTTTTTTTATCAGCCGAAGTATCTTTTGAGGAGTCCCTCGAAAGCCTTGCCATGTCGGGCTTCGTCACGCGCCATTTCGTGCACGGTATCGTGAATTGCGTCAAGACCGAGTTCTTTTGCAAGTTTTGCAAGTTCGGTTTTGCCCATTGTGGCGCCGTTTTCGGCCTCAACGCGCACGCGCAGATTTTCTTTTGTGGATTCGCTTACCACTTCGCCCAGAAGTTCCGCAAATTTAGCGGCGTGTTCCGCCTCTTCCAAAGCGGCCTTTTCCCAATAAAGACCGATTTCGGGATAACCCTCGCGGTGGGCGGCGCGCGCCATTGCAAGGTACATACCCACTTCGGTACATTCGCCCGTAAAGTTTTCTCGCAGACCCTGTACTATGCGGGGATCAACGTCTTTTGCGATGCCTATAACATGCTCGGCAGCCCAGCCCTTTTCCTCTGTTTTTTCAACAAACTTGGAAGCGGGCGCGTGGCAAACGGGGCATTCTGCCGGTGCAGACTCGCCCTCGTAGGTGTAACCGCAAACGAGACATACAAACTTTTTCATAATTTTTTACCTCCGAAGTAATAGAATTTAATTTCGTTTTTATTTTTAAAGGCTTCCGCCTTGATTTGCGTGATTTTCCGCGTCTTTGGCTTTTTGTGCGGCTTTGCATTTTTTGCAGATGCCGTAAACTATGCAAACGCATTTATCCGGAGCAAAGCCGTGCTTTAAAGCGGCATTGCAGGCGTCCTGCGGAACAACGTAAATATCCTCTATTCCGCCGCATGCCGTGCAGGTCAGGTGAACGTGCGCAGACGTGTCGCCGTCGTACCTTAAAGTGCCGTCGCCCACGGGCAGCGGGTCGATATCTCCGCTTTCGGACAACGCCGAAAGGTTGCGGTAGACCGTGCCGAGGCTTATATTAGGAATCTTTTCGCGCACTTTTTCATATACAGCGGCAGCCGTTGGGTGGTTGCCGAGTTCTTTTACCGCCGCCAGCGTTTCGGCGCGCTGTTTTGAATAGTTGGACATATTCACCTCGAAAAACAGGAATGATTACTACTTTTATTTTAGCCGAAAATTTTTGTTTGTCAAGACTTTTTTTAAAATTTTTAAAATCCGTTTTATATTCTGCCGCGCGGCGGAGCGCACCCCGATTATACGACTTGATTTTTTTCTTAAAAGGTGTTATGATAAATTCGTAACAAAGTGTTATATTACGGAACGTTAAATCCGAAGGAGATATACATAATGAGTATAAACGGAATATCGGAATCGGTCATAAAAAGACTGCCGCGTTACTACCGTTTTTTGGGAGACCTCAGTGCGGAGGGGCTTTCGAGGATATCCTCATCGGCGCTGAGCGAACGCATGCACCTTACGGCAAGCCAGATAAGGCAGGACCTTAACTGTTTCGGCGGCTTCGGCCAGCAGGGCTACGGCTATAATATTGAACTTCTGCGCGGTGAAATCGGCAAAATTTTAGGAATCGATTCGCCTAAAAAGACCATAATAGTTGGAATGGGAAACTTCGGCAAGGCGCTTGCCCAGCACATAAAATTTGAAACCAAGGGTTTTCACCTTATCGGACTTTTTGACAATAAGGAGTCGCTTGTAGGGCAGATGGTGCGTAACATTCCCATAAGAAATGTTACAACTCTTGACGAATTTTGTCGCGAAAACCGCCCCGAAGTTGCGATTATTTCAACGCCCAAAGAACCGGCGCAGGAACTTTCCGACCAACTTGTAAGATTGGGCGTAAAGGGATTTCTTAACTTTACGCATTACGACCTTACCCACGACCACCCCGACATAACGGTTGAAAACGTGCATTTGGGCGACAGCCTGATGACCCTTTCCTACAAACTGAAGGACCGCGAAAAACAGTCCGGCTGAGGACTGCCGTGCGGACAACGGAACAATAAAAAAGCACCCTCTTTTTGAGGGTGCTTAAATTTTTTTGCTTTTCCGCGCGGCGCGTTTATGCGATATTTGCCGCAAAAATCACCTTTTGCCGAAGGCGTATAACTTTATAATAACAAAGGTTATGGGGCCGCCCGTCATTGCGGCAAGGAACGTGCCGACAAACTGCGGCAGATGCCACGTGTTTATGGTAAGGAAGGTAACAAGGAAGAATATTATAAAGTTCGGTATGTAGGAAATAAGAAAGCGCACATATTTTTTAAATGTGGGCCGGCTTTTAAAAATGAATTTGCTTGTAAGGAAAAACGCCATGGAAAGGGATATTATGTAGCCTATACAAGCTGCAAGGTTTTTTTGAAAAACAAAGTTTGCCAGCCACGAAAAAAGCGAATCGTTAAAGCAGTTTATGCCGCCTAATACGCAAAATTCAAGAAAACCTTTTGATAAAAAGGTGCGTTTTATTTTTTTAAAAAACTCTTTTATCGCGTTTCACCGGCTTTCCTTGTCGCGCAGGGGGTTGTCCTGCGTTTGGTGCGATACTGGTGTTATCTTCTACCGATTATAACAAAAGCGGCGGAAAAAATCAAGTTGCGGCAGCAAAGCGAAGTATTGTCTATTGACAATCGGGCGGACGTAGGTTAAAATTGTCGGAGTGGCGGTTTCGGGTTTTGCCCGTTTCCGCGCGGGCTTAACGCTCGCTTTTTATTTCTTAAGAATGGGAGTTATGCTTTTTGGCTAAAAACGTTACTCGTTGGCTTTTGAATAAATTTCACGATATCGACCGCGAAAGAATGAATAAGCATATACGCATAATGTCCGAAAACACGGGAAAGTCGCCCTTTGCGATAAAGTGCGCGCTTATCCGCAGTTTTATTGCGCGCGGCACCGGTTATACCGATTTTTTTCGCGGCAATTTCCTTTGCATAACTTCCGCCGAAAAGGATACTTTCTGTACGGCGAAAAAGTTTTATAACGTCCTTTCCTATCTTAACGACCCGAAGTACATTGCGGTTGTTGACGATAAACTTGTCTTTAACGAAATGTTCAGGGATTATCTCGGCAGGGATTTTATAAATCTGCGCGTTACCGATAAAACGGGCTTTAAAAAGTTTTTAAAGGGCAAAAAAACCGTTTTTGCCAAAGATCCGGCAGGTTACGGCGGTCACGGTATTTCAAAGATAACCGTTTCCGAAGTTGCCGAACCGGACGCGCTTTACGACACGCTTAAAGAACGCAAACAGTTTCTTGTTGAAGAGGCGATAGTTCAAAGCGAACAGTTAAACGATATAAATCCGAATGTTGTAAACTCGTTCAGGATAATAACCCTTTATAAAGACGGCAAGGCGCACGTTATAAATAATGCGCTGCGCGTTAATAAGGACGAAAAAAGCGTTATCGGCTGCACGGACGACCTTTATTTCAGCCTCGGCGCCGACGGTAGGATCGACAGTAACGTTATCGACGATTACGGCAACGTTTACGAAACCCATCCCATGACCGGCAAAAAGTTTGCCGATGTTAAGATAGACGGCGTTGACAAGGCGTTTAAAATGTGTGAAGAAGCCGCACTTAAGGTTCCGCAGGTTAGGTATATCGGCTGGGACGTTGCCTTTACCGATAAGGGCCCCGTTTTTGTGGAGGGTAACGATTACCCGGGTTATGGTCTTTTGCAGCATTATAAACTTAAAAACAAGCGCACGGGACATTTAAAGGAAATTGCGGATGTTCTGGGCGACGAAATGAAAAACATAAAGTTATAAATTACAGATTACAAATCATAAATCACAAAATCACGCGGTTTTAAACCGCTGATATGTTTCCGTAGCTCAGTTGGATAGAGCGACCGCCTCCTAAGCGGTAGGTCGGAGGTTCGAATCCTCTCGGGAACGCCAAAAATCGGCAAGTGTCAAAAGACGCCTGCCGATTTTTACTTTTTCATTCTTCACTAATTACTTTCTGCCGATTTCAGGAAAAGGCAAAAAGTTAATACAGATTAAAAAAATGTTACCTCTGTTTCTTTTTCTTGTAATCCGCACGGCTTGTGATATAATAAAATGTACAGTATATTGTACAACATAAAATACCGAAAACGTGGTGTTATATTTATGGCTAAAAAAAGATCCGGAACGGATTACGGCGACGGTTTTGTAGACGCTCCCTTTATTATAGGGGACGATAACGACCGCCTGCCGCACGCAATGCCCGATGTTGCCGACGGCGGCATTGTTATGGGCGACGGCGTGAAAGATTTTTCCGAAGATTCCGCTTCCCGAAAGCGCAGGGCGAAAAAGGACAAAAAAGCGCCCGTGGAAAAAACTTCGGCTGCCGCAGAAACGGTAGGCGGCTTTACGGTGTCTGCGGAAGGGGACGCCGCGGCGGATGTTGAGAAAAAGAAAACTGTGAAAAGCAGCAAAAAAAACAGCGGTGAGAAAAAAGCAGAGGGGCGTGCAAACCGCAAACTTATAATCGCTCTTTCCTGCGCGGCTGCCGCTGCGGCGGTTTTGTGCGCAGCGTTTTTCACGCTTTCCCATTTCTGGAGAAACGGTATGCTTGTTATGCCCTCGTTTGTGGCAAACACGGGTCTTTACCAGGGTGATAATTTTAAGTTTTTTGACGGCATATCGGTAAACGGCATTGATATAGGCGGACTTACCCTTGAAAAGGCGAAGGCAAAACTCAAAGCGGCGGCAAACAAAAACAGCAAAAAATACGATATAACCGTAACTTACGAAGATAAAAGAGTTTCCTTTACCGAGGATGATATTGAATATACCCTCGATGACGGCGCAGCGCTTAAATCGGCAAAAGCATTTTGTATTGCGGTAATGCGCGGCGAAGCCAAAAAGACGGAAAAAGATTACACCGCCGCGGTGCTTATATCCGAAAAATGCAAAAAGAAGATAGCCGAAAAAGCGGGAAAAGCAATAAATAAAGAGGCGGTAGACGCAAGCATAAAGGGTGTTGAGGGTCAAGGTCTTGTATTTTCGGACGAACAACCGGGAATCACCCTTGATGAAGATGAACTTATAACCGCGCTGCAGAAAAACTTTTCCGAGGGCAAACACACCTTCACCCTTGCGGCGCAGGTTAAAAAGACAGAGCCCAAGATAACCAAAGCGTCGCTTACCGAGCATATAAAACTTTTGTCCGAACACAGCACAAGAAGTTACAACAACGCAAACGGCAACAGCAATATGCGCAAGGCGATGAATATGTGCAACGGCTCGGTTATTGAACCGGGTGCAACATGGTCCTTTAACGGACACACGGGCAACAGCGAAAGCACCGCCAACGGCTGGAAACCCGCAACGGGGTATGCCGGCGGATACCTTGTGCAAACGGTGGGAGGCGGAATCTGCCAGGCAAGCACCACCATATACATAGCCGCGCTTTACGCCAACATGGGCGTTGTAGAGCGCAAGGCCCACGCCTGGAAAGCGGAATACGCAAGCGCCGGATTCGACGCCACGGTTGACTACGGCAGAATAGACCTTAAGCTTAAAAACAGAACTTCATACCCGATGTACTTCTCGTGCTATATGTCGGGAACGACCCTTACCTGCAAGATTTACGGAAGCCGCGAAAATTCTTTCGACGGCATAAGCTGCTCGGCCACCGAAATAGCGCGCGTTTCGGGCGATTATTTCAAGGTAAGGTCGTACAGAACGGTCACTTTAAACGGCAAGTCGGTTACCGAAACTTTGCCCGATTCGGTTTACAGCCTTAAACCGCAGCAGACCCAGTCGGAAGCGACGGCGTCATCAACACCTTCGCCTTCGCAGCCCTCGTCCGGCGGTAATACTTCGGGCGGCACTTCGGGCGGCGGTACTTCAGGCGGTGAATCGGGTGGAGGCACCTCCGGCGGAAACACATCGGGCGGAACGTCCGGCGGCCAAACGGGAGGAGAAACAGGCGGAGAGTCGGGCGGCGAATCCGGCGGCAACACTTCGGGCGGCACGTCGGGCGGAGGAACCTCCGGCGGCGAAACAGGCGGAGAAACGACAGGCAGCGAACAGGGCGGCACTTCTACCGAAAACCCATAGCCGCGCAATAACGCCGCACAACTGCGGCGCAGCGCAACCCGTAAATAAAACCTAAAAAATGCAAAAAATAACCCCGTCGGGATTTTTCCGACGGGGCGGTTTTATGGTTATATCCTTTTTAACCCGCGCGGCAGCACAAGGCGCTGTTTTATCAGATAAAGAACGTATCAAATTCCGCAAATGCCTTTTCAACCTTTTTAAGGTGGTCGGTGGTGCGGTCTTTATCCGCAAGGGACGAGGCGGTTATTATCGTGTTTATAAGCGCCATGCAGCCGGTGTAAGACCCTTGATAATAGCAGGAATCGTTTTCGCAGATAAAGGGGATATCGCAAAGGCTGTAAGCAGGGCTTGCGGCGGAATCGGTAAGCGCGCAGCAGGTAACGCCGCGCTTGTGCATATACCGCAATATATCCACCGACTGCTTTGAATATCTTGAAAACAGAAAGGTTATAAAAAGGTCGTTTTCGTCCGCTTCGCACAAAACTTCCGCCCAGTTGCCGGTGTCGGGCGTTATTATGCGCACGTTCTTGCCCTGTATGCGAAGGGTCATACCAAGATACTGCGCCTGCGTGGAAGCGCTCCTGAAACCGCATATATAAATCGTTTTCGCCGTTTGAAGGCGCTCCTGCAGCCTTTCAAAATTGCGGTGGTTAAGCGGATCGCGCAGGGTGGTTTCAATATTATGCATATCGCATTTAAGCACCTGTTCAAAAATGCTTTCGGTGCCCGAAAGGTCTTTCGTGCGGTCCTCAAGATTCTGATATGTGGTAAGTTCGTTCTGAACAAGACTTGCAAGTTTACGGCGGAAGGGCATATATCCCGTATATCCTAATTTGCCGCAGAATTTAAAAACCGTGGTTTCGCTTACGCCTATTTTTTCGGCAAGTTCCGTAACCGAAAGGAACGGAATGTTTTTATAATGGATAAGCACATATTCGCCCACAAGCATTTGTGCGTGAGGTAAAGACCTTAAGGCCGCCTGAATTTTTTGAAGAAACTTCTGCATTTTCATCCTCCTGTACATATCTTGCGCGAAACAACCGCATAACACCGATATTTTTTGTCGGGCGCAACACAAGTATAATATACGGCAAAAGCGCTTGTTTGTCAACAAAACGGAAGAATAAAATTGTTCCAATCAAGAAATAAAAATATTTTTTTACTCCCCATATTGACAAATAAAAATTTCTTTTTATAATAGTGCTCGGTAGTTGCAATTATCCAATAAAAAAGCGGAGGAATAGCATGAAAACGAACCATACTATAGATTTTACCTATCTTTCACAGGAGGACTTAATAAACGCCGGCTGTCTTGACCTGCCGTATGCGATAGAAAAACTAAAGGGAAGCCTTCTGGCTTATGAAAAGGGCGATATTCTGTTCCCCGATAAAATCGTGCAGATTTTCGATCAGGAAACACAGGACAGAATCAACTGTCTGCCGGCCACACTGCTTAAAGAGAAGATCTGCGGTGTAAAATGGGTTTCGGTTTTCCCCGGAAACCCGCGTAAATTCGGTACACAGAACCTTTCCGCACTTATAGTTCTTTCCGAAATAGAAAAAGGATACCCCGTATGCGTAATGGAGGGTACGCTTTGCTCTAACGTGCGCGTTGCCGCAATGGGCGCCTGCGCGGCTGAATATCTTGCCCCCAAGAACGCCGAAACCATCGGATTTATCGGTGCGGGAGAGCAGGCTAAGATGCACCTTCTCGGTATGAAGGCTGTAAGACCTTCACTTAAAGTCTGCAAGGTTGCGGCAAAGTATGCCGAAGAAGAGCAGGAATTTATTAAATCCCTTAAACCCATTCTTCCCGATATGACCTTTATTGCGGGAAATACCGACCTTGAAAGCGCCGTGCGCGACAGCGACATAGTTGTTACTGCGGTATCCTGCCAGGCACCGCTTCTTAAAGCCGACTGGATTAAGAAAGGCGCGTTTTACAGCCACATAGGCGGCTGGGAAGACGAATACAAGGTAGTAACCAAGGCCGATAAGATAGTTTGTGACCGTTGGGAAACCGTTAAGCACAGAACCCAGACTGTAAGTCGCTGCTTTAAAGAGGGCCTTATTACGGACGATGATATTTACTGCGATATAACCGACCTTGTAAGCGGCAAGAAAAAGGGCAGAGAAAACGATGACGAGTTTATATACTTTGACGCCGTGGGTCTTTCCTATATAGACGTAACCCTTGCAAACGCAATGTACGAAAAGGCAATTGCCGCAGGTTACGGCAAAAAGATGACTATGCAGGAAAACTGCATATTCGAAAAAGATCTTACAGGAAAGATAATTGTATAATAACTTTTGCACACAAATTTTCGTCGGCAAGACGAGGCTGCGTCCCCGTCTTGCCGGGAATATTTCCTAAACCTTTCCAAATTTCATTTTTTGTACTTTTTCAGGGGAGCACCCGAAGCGTGATTTAAAAACCGCTTCGGGCGCTTTCCTTTTTGTTTGCCGGATTCTTTCAAAATGCCGCATAAACAACCGAAAAAGGCTAAAAGCGCAAAAAAAATCAAATTTTTAAGTAGGTTTTCATTTGTTGTATTGTAAAATATACAGTATACTTGAAATGGAAGTGGAGAATTTTTGTTAAATTTTCCGTTAATTTAAAATTTCCTGTGAAAGGGGAATATCTATGAAAAGATTTACGGCGCTTATCACGGCGGTTCTGCTTGTGTTTCTCAGCGGCTGCGGCACCCCGAAGCAAGCCGAAAAAAAGGAGCCTTCGTTTAAAGATAAATACGCGGGGCAGTTCCGCGTCGGGTTCTCGCGCGTGGGAATATTGCCCGACGACCCCGTGCCGCTTTCGGGCTACGGCAATAACGCGAACAGAATATCAACAGGGTATCTTGACGAGATAGTGTTCGACGCAATCGCCGTTTCGGATAAGGACAACAACACGCTGCTGCTTTGTGCTTACGACGGCATAGGAATCTCCAACGAAGCACCCACGGAGGATTTACTCAACGCCATAAAAAAGGCGACCGGCCTTACGGAGCACAATATAGTCTTTACGGCTTCGCATTCACATTCAAGTCCCGACCCCGATTACAGCAGTATGCGCGCCGTGCAGCGTTATAACGCAAAGGTAAAGAAAAAGGCTGCGGAAGCCGCCGTGCAGGCATTAAACAGCCGCGTGCCGGCAAAAATGTTCTACGGCAGCACGGAAGCCAGAAATTTAAACTTTATCCGCCACTACTGGGGCAAAAAGACCACGGGCGAGGTTGTGGCCTACGGCGATAACCATAACAACGTGGGATTTACCGGCACCCTTACGGCGCATATCACCGAAAACGACCCGACGCTGCACATAATAAAATTCGAACGCGAGGGTGAAAAGGACGTTTATTTCACAAGTTTCCGCGCGCACCCCAAATTTACGGGCGTGCACGGCGAGCGTAAAGATATTTCCGCCGACTGGATAGGCGCCTTTAGGGAAGAGTTTGAAAAGGCGACCGAAAACAGTTACTGCAGTTATTTCCAGGGCGCGGCGGGTAATATGAATGCCACGGGATATATGGACGGCGAAACCCTTACCGAAGATTATCACGAATACGCAAAACTGCTTAACGGTTATGCGAAAACGGCGGCAAAAAGTCTTACCGAGGTAAATACCGACCGCGTGGCGGGCAAACGCATTACCGTTACGGCGGAAATAAATCACGATGGCGATTCCATGGTGCCGCAGGCAACGGCGGTTGTGGCGTGGTGGAAATCGCACGATGATTTCAGCGGTTCTATAAAAGAGGCGCAAAAGTACGGACTTTACAGTCAGTTCCACGCAAACGCAATACTCAGAAACGCAAAAATGGGCAAAACCGGCACAATAAAAGCGACGGCGTTCCGCATAGGCGACATAGGTTTTTCCTTTGTGCCCTACGAACAGTTTGATACAAACGGCGCGGCAATAGAGGACGCTTCACCCTTTAAATACACCGTATCGGTAGCCTATACAAACGGAAAATTTGCCTACATACCCTCAAATTACGGGTACGAGTACGGCTGCTACGAAGCGGATATAACCCGTTACGCGGCAGGTACCGGCGAAAAGGTGGCGGACGCTCTTATTGAACAACTTAAAAAACTGAAATAGGGAGGGCGGAAAGATGAAAAATATTTTCAAAAAGATATTCGGCAAAAAAATAACCTACATAGCGCTGTCGGCAGTCGTTTTGGCGGCAGCGGCAGCCGCGGTTATAATAAACCGCGACGTAATCTTTAAAAAGGCGGCGCAGCCGGCTGCCGTTTCATCGGATATTTTCTGGAACATAGACAGATATCAATATTATTACAATACGACCGAAAACCAAAGGGTGAGGGCAAAGGATAAATCGGACGGCAGCTGGCATATATCCCTTTGCAATATTACGCAGGGCAGAAAGGTAATCCGCCGCGTAAAGGAAGGCAAAATACTTAACGAACTTGACAGTTACGATATTTTCGGTCTGCAGTTTGACAGCGAGGGGATTATAACCGGTGTTATACCGATAGAGGATATGGGAAAACAGCTTACCCTTAAACGCGGATACCTCACGGGCGACTGCACCGACGGCAAAACTCTTAAAATCAACACTTCCGAAACAGGTACGGGACTTGAATACACAATAACCCTGCCCGAAAAAACGCCCGTGTACGACCTGGTGGGCGATACGGGAACTATCGGCAGCAGAATAACCGACGGTCTGCTTGACGGCGATTGCGTCAGTATCCTTTCGGGCGAAAAGGGCGTTCCCGAAGCCGTGCTTGTAAATGACCGCATAGCGGTGGGCACCCTTTATTGGAACAAGACCCGTATGTGGAACGAAAAACTGGGATTTTCGTCAAGAAAGGTAGACGATGACGGCTACTTTAACTTTGAACTTGCCGCAAACGGCAAAACGGAAATATATAAAACACGAGATGCCGAAATTGCAAAACAGATAGATTCCCAGGCGATACGCACCGTGGGTCTTGTACTTGAAGAGGGCAACATAATTAAAGAAGTGCTCCCTGCAAGACAGGTAACAAAAGGAACGTTTTTCGGTACGTTTTATAACGTAAACAAACTTGACGGCAACACCGTAGGGGTTATTAAAACCTCCGTACCCGGCGGCGCCGAACAGGGAAAGACCCAAAGCGGCGAACTTGCCAAAAACTGCCGTATATACGACGTTACGGGTATCGAGGGCAGCACCTACGGCGCCGAAACGCAGCTTAAAACCGGCGATATGATAATGGGCTTTACCAACGCGCGCGGCAAGGTGTGCTACATATTCGTACACGGCGGCAGAACGGTAAAGGGCATAAGTCTTTACTGGAATACCTCAAGAAAAGTAACGGCAGACGGCACCTGGACCCGTAAACCCGACAGCGACGGTAGGTACGTTTTCGACGTGATATCCGCCGAAAAGAAACAGCAGCTTAAGGTGTGGACGCGCGACGCCGCGCTTGCAAAAATAATAGACACCGAATACGTAACGCCTGCTTTCGGCATAAGGCTTGACGGCGACCGCATAGTCGCAGTCTACCCCGTAGGTCAGGTAACGGGCGGTATGCATTTTGCTTCCGGTATGACTGTAACCTCTGTATCGGGCGGAATAGTAAAAGCGACAAACGCCCAGAAATCGCCTGTAAGAGAAGCGGAAATGGACAAAGACTGCATAGTTTTAAGTGTTCAGCGCAAAGGTGCTCCCGATAAGGTGGAAGTGGGCGACCGCATAGCCGGCGCAGTTGACGGGCTTGGAAAAATAAAGGTAATATTTATACTAAACAAAAACACAAATCCCGTAAAAACGGCATATTGCGCGCACTGCGGCAAAAACGTTATGTGGTACCGTTTTTCAAGCGGCACTTCAACAGAGGACGGCAAGCATTTTGTTATGACCGAGGATTTGCTTTCCGCAAACCAGTATAACGTGGGCTCCACATCAAATACGTTGTTTAAATATACCGCGACCGAAAACGTGCTTGACCTTGCGGGGCATAAATTTTCCGCCTCCGGCAGGGCGATAGCGGTTCAGATAGGTTGTAAATTCACCCTGCTTGACAGCGTTGGCGGCGGTATTGTAACCACCGAAAACCGCACCAAGGCGGACACGGGGTTCGGTATATGGGTGCGCCAATTAGCAAAATGCGATATGCGCGGCGGCACAGTGGACCTTACGGGTTTTGAAAACGTGGCTTACAGCGGCAGCGCGGTAAGCATTTTGGGCGGCTCGGTATTCAATATGTACGACGGCGCCGCCATAAAGAACGGAACCACCGTTTACGGAACAAGAAAGAATTTTTCGGATAAAGAGGTAACGGGCGGCGACGTAGGCGGCAACGTAGTGGTAAGTTCCGCAGGCAGTCAGACCGATTCGTCCGGCAAAAAAGTAAGTTACGGCGGCGCCGTGTTTAATATGTACGGAGGGACAATCTCGGGCGGCAAGGTAATCGGCGGCGAGGGCTTTGCCCATATTACCTGCAAAGGCGGCAACGTTTATATTTCTTCGGGCGCCGTGTTCAATATGTACGGCGGTACCGTTTCGGGCGGCGCTGCGGCAGGTATAGGCGGTAACTTTAATAACAACCTCGGTACGCTTAACATTTTAGGCGGCACGGTTTCGGGCGGCAAAGCGCTCAGGCACAAAAACAAATCGGGTGCTTTTATCGACGGCCACGGCGGCAACATTTACAACAACGGCACGCTTAACATAAAAGGCGGCGTTATTGAAGAGGGTATAAGCGACCACCAGACGTACGGCGGCGGCAACATATCCTCCAACACCGACAATTCGGTTATAAAAATGACGGGCGGCGTTGTAAGAAACGGTTTTTCAGCCGCAAAGGGCGAAGGGAACATATTTATATGGAACAGCCCCGAATCGACCTTTGATATGTCGGGCGGAACGGTAACAAACACAAAAACCGCGCCGGACGGATACTTTACAGGCGGTGTTTACTACCTAAACGGAAAAATAACGCTTTCGGGCAATGCCGAAATAACAGGCAAAAACGGCGCGGTGCTTTATATCGCGGCAAACAACACCGTAACGGCGAAAGACCTTAAAGAGGGCGCAAAGATAGCCGTTGATATGAAAACCGCGGGCGTATTCGCCAAAAACGCAAAACAGTATGCGGCAAACTTTACCTGCGCGCGTGAAAATTATGCGGTGGACACGACAGGCGAAGATTTGCAGATAGTTTACAATCATTTCCACTGTATATGCGGCGCCTTGCCGGAATCGGCGGCAGATATCGGCGACCATACAACGCATAAAAAGGTTTATTACGAACCCCTTACGCAGGCGGATATAAACGATAAGTTCGGCGGCAAACTGCCCGATTACGGCAACTGGTTCTTAAGCGAAAACATAACCCTTAAAGGTCAGGCGTCCAATACGGGTGATATAAATCTCTGCTTTAACGGTCATACCGCTTCGTATCCCTCGAACGGTTCTTCATCGGACAGAATGTATCTTTTAGGGCAGACGCTCCCCGACAATATGACCAAAAAAGGCAAAACGGAAGCCGTTATATCCTTTACCGACTGTAAAAACGGCGGCGGGTTTAAAAAGAAGGACGCCGCTTCAAAAGCGATCGGCGCCATGATAATAATAAATAATAAACACAAAGTAGCCCTTAATATAATGGGCGGCACGCTTGACGGCAGTGAAACGGTAACAAATCAGGTAGGCGGCGTAATTGCCGTAAACGCCGCAGGAACCGTGAATATGTACGGCGGCACTATAATAGGCGCTACCGCAAAATTCGGCGGCAGTATATCCTTATCTACTGCAAACACCGTGTTCAATATGTACGGGGGTACGGTAAAGGACGGCAAGGCGTTACAAGGCAACACCGAAACCTTAGGCGGCAATATATATTGCGCGAAAGGCTCCGTCCTGAATGTGTCGGGCGGTGTGATTTCCGGCGGCAAGGCGGCTTCGGGCGGTAATATAGGCGCGGCGTATAAGGAAACCTCCGTAACCATAACGGGCGGCACCGTTTCGGGCGGCAGGGCAGAAAAAACCGTCAGCGGTGCTGGCGGCCGCGGCGGAAACCTGTATCTTAACTTTGCACCTGCCACTCTTTCGGGCGGCGTCATCGAAAAGGGCTTTGCAAACTGTGCGGACGGCGGCGGAAACGTATACATCCGCGGCGGCACGGGCAGGCTTAACGTTTCCGATACAGCCGTTGTTAAAGACGGCGATTCCGCCAAAACAGAGGGTAAGAACATAAGCGTTTGCGAAGGTGGAATATTAGCGCTTTACGGCGGTAAGGTAAACGGATATGTTTACCACAAAAACGGTATTTTAAACCTTACCAAAAAGGCGTATGTTTACGGCGGAAACACCAATATCTATATTGAGGATGCAACCGCCAAAGTAAACGTTATATCCTCTCTTCAGGAGGGCGCTAAAATAGGAATTTCAATGAAAACACCCGGCAAATTTACGGACAGCGGCGCAGCATTTTCGGGATACTTTGTTTCGGATAAAGCGGGACTTACCGTAAAGAAAAACGGCAGCGGACTTGAACTTTCCTAAAGTATTATAAAACAAAACTCCCCCGATTTTATCGGGGGAGTTTTTATGCTGCGCTTTTGGACGGGGACCCCGTTCGCTCGAAAATCAACGATTTTCGGACTGCACTCTGTCCCCGCCAATACCACCCCTGTGTTCTTGAAAAACCGCTTTACAATCGGTTTTTCGCCTACAAGGTGTTTTTCCGCCGCACATGTCGCCGGAAAAACGAAAGCGGCGCTTAATATCGCGCCGCCAAAGTTAAGTTATTCGTTGTTCTGATAAGTGTCGTCCTCACGGAATTGCAGCGAGTATAATTCTTTATATATTCCGCCTTTTTCGAGCAGTTCTTTGTGGGTGCCCTTTTCGGCGACCCTGCCGCCGTCTATAACGGCTATCTCGTCGGCGTTTCTTACGGTGGAAAGGCGGTGCGCCACTATAAGCGTGGTTCTGCCCTTGCAAAGTTCGTCCAGCGCCGACTGTATGTATATTTCGGTGGTGTTGTCAAGCGCGCTCGTGGCTTCGTCAAGTATTAAAATCGCAGGGTCTTTAAGGAATATGCGCGCTATCGAAAGGCGCTGTTTCTGTCCGCCCGAAAGCCGTATTCCGCGCTCGCCTATATCGGTGTTGTAACCGTTTGGAAGGGTGTTTATAAAATCGTCTATCTTGGCTTTTTTGGCGGCGGCTATCGCCTCCTCTTCGGTGGCGCCTTCACGACCGTAAAGTATGTTTTCCATAACCGTGCCGGCAAACAGGAAAACATCCTGCTGAACTATGCCTATGTTTTTCCTAAGCGACGAAAATGTGATATCGTTTATGTTTTTGCCGTCTATCAGAATTTCGCCCTCGCTTACGCGGTAAAACGCCGGTATAAGGTGGCATATCGTGGTTTTTCCGCCGCCCGAATGACCCACAAGCGCTATTTTTTCGCCGTGTGGAATTTTAAGATTTATGTCGTTTAACACCCTGCGTTCCGCCTCGTTATAAGAAAAGGAAACATGGGAAAATTCTATGTCGCCCTTAACATCGCCTATATCCTGCGCGTTCGGGTTTTCGTGTTCGGGTTCTTCGTCCATTATCTCTATAAACCGTTCAAAACCCGAAACGCCGTTCTGGAATTGCTCGGTAAACGCGATAAGGGTTGTAACGGGGTTTACAAAAATGTTTACCGATATAACAAAGGTGGTGTAATCGGCAAAATCTATTTTGCCGGAGTATGTAAAAATACCGCCTGCTATAAGAATTACAACGTTGAAAAAGTCAACTATAAACCGCGTTACCGAATGGAATGTCGCCATCGAGGAATAGGATTTCCTTGAAGCCTCCACAAAAAGGCGGTTGTTGGTTTCAAACTTTTCGTATTCGCGCTTCGTTCCCACAAACGCCTTTGTAACGCGTATGCCAGTAACGCTGCTCTCTATTGCGGCGTTTATTCCGGCGGTGGTGGCGCGGCGTTCTTTAAATGCGGCGCGCATTTTTTTGCGGCAGCGCTTTGATACAAAGAACATAACGGGAACGCAGGCAAAAATTATAAGGGTAAGCGGCACGTTTATGGTGCAAAGATATATAAACGAACCGATTATCGAAAGCGAGGAAATGATTATGTTTTCGGGGCCGTGGTGCGCCAGTTCCGCAACATCGAAAAGGTCGTTTGTTATGCGCGAGATTATCTTGCCCGTTTCGTGATTGTCAAAAAACGAAAACGGCAGAGTCTCAAGGTGCGCAAAAAGGTCGCGGCGCATCTGCGCCTGCATATCGGTGCCTATCATATGGCCGTAATACTGCACGAAGTACCGCATAAGGGTACGCAAAAAATAAAGCCCCAGCAGAAAAACGCCGGACGTTATTATCATACGGAAATTTTTATCCGGAATGTAGTGCTTTAAAAGCCTGTTTGTAAGCATCGGGTAAATAATACCCACCGCGGAGATAAGAAAAGACGCCAGCATATCAAAAAAGAACATTACTTTATGCGGCTTGTAGTAACTTATGAACCGTTTAAACATATTCCGCCCCCTAAGTATGTTAATATATTTATAACAATATAACAGTTTTAATGTCTTTTTTCAAGCCGCGGCAGATAAAGTGCGGCAAAAAAATCCAAAAACGCCGCAGTCCGGCTGTTTTGACCGTGCCGCCGTAAAAAACAGCAGACCTTTCCGAAAAGAAAGGTCTGCCGATGTAAAAGCAACGGAACACAGAAGGGTGTATTGTATAGCCGCGCTTTTTACCGTGGTTATTCCGCCTGGATAAGATAGTATATCGAGGGGCGCTGTTCGCCGATGGTAATCTTTGCGTAGCCGTCCTCGTAAGTTACGGGCACTGTGCCGATGAAAACGCCTTCGGCATTTACGGCCCAAACAACAAGATTGTTCCTGTCGGTCTTAATGGCGATGTCGGCTTCTATAACCTCGCATATAATGGGCGGCTTTCCGTAATCGTCCATCTGCATATAGGGCGGAACGTTAAGGGCGGTCTGCCACTTTTCGGGGGCTACGCTCATCTTCTGGTCGGTGTTTTCAACGCGGCCCATGCAGGTAAGAAGCATTGAATCGCTGTGCGCAATGTCAAGGTCGTTTGTAAGGGAAGAAAGGGCGATAACGGCGTAATCGTTTTTGCATTTAACGGTCATCCCGTCAAGTTCTATCGGGTCTTTCTGTTTTGAAAGTCTGCCGTAAACGCACTTGGTCATCGGTGTGTCAACCGTGCCGTAAAGTTTTTTCCAGCTGCGGTAAAGTTCGCCCGTGTCGGAACGTACTTCGCCGCTTTCAAGGTCAACCAGTTCCTTTTCGTCCGGAACGGTGATTTCGGTTTTGTTGCGGTAATCCGCCGCTATCTGCGACATTTCGGTAGCCGCCATAAACGCTTTCTTTTCGGTAACGGTAAGCGTTCCGGGAGCGTTCTGGTTGTCCGCTTCAAGTTTGCCCACTTTAATGGTTATTTTGTTGTTGGCCGGTTTTACGTCGCCGCGTCTTGTTATAAGCGAAGCATGGTAGAACATACCGAATTTGGCAGGGTCGTTCCAGGTAGAGAAAATACCCTCGCGGTAGCCTACGTTGCCTATTGATTCGCTGTTTACCTCTTTGCCCAAAATGTTCATGTGCTGCAAAAGCGAGGTGTAGGCGTAGGTGTGTATCGTATAGCCGGACCAGTTCTGAAGCATACCAACAGCCGCTAAAACAACGGGGCTTTCGGTGCGGTATTTGTTAGGATATGTAACGTCCCACTCCGAAGTAAAGAACGGTTTGCCGAACTCGCGCATACGGGCGTTTCTCATAGCGCCCCATTCGGGCTGTTCGTGAAGGCTTACGTCCCTTGATATCTTTTTGCCGGGGTTCCAGGTCATAAAGCGAATGTTAAGGTGCGAATCCTTAAAGTCGCCCACGCCCTGCGCCGCCTTGCAGGAAAGCCATTTCCACGAGAAGTTCGTACCGGTAAGCGGAACGCGAACTCCGAGCGAACGCATATACTCAAACATAGAATTGTAGTAGTTTTCCACCACTTCTATCTTAAAGCGGTTAAGGGTTTCGTTCTCACGGGTGTTAAGATCGACCGTTTCGGGGTCGGTGTCGGTAATGCCGTGTTTTTCAAGCCACTCGGCAAACATTTTGCGGAAATTGCCGGCGTAAGGCTCAACCTCTATTTTCTGGTTAAAGCAGCCGAAAAGGTCAACTTCGTTTGCAACGTCGCTCATTACTATAAGCGGATCGTCTTTGTACGCAAGTTTTGTATACGGATTATAGTGGTTCCAAAGAACGTCCATATACTCTTTCTGAAGTTTTATAAGGGTGGGGTCAAACATACAGTAGGGCGCCGCGCGGTCTTTAAGCGCAACGGAGTTTGCAACGCCGTCTGCCTCCTTGAACTTGCGGTATGTCATCATGTCGAGGAAAACGTAAATGCCTTCCTTTTTAAGGCAGTACATAAGATAGTCCATACGGTCAAAGGATTCGGGATCGTATGTAGAAGTGTTCTTAAGGCGTTCGCCCTTTGTGTGCTGGTAGATACTCGGGGTTGCCCACTCGGCGTCTATCTGATGAAAGCGCACAAGGTTACAGCCGTAAGCCGCTATCCTTTTTGCAAGTTTTTCGGCATAGGCATGATCGGGAAAAACGGCGCCGCTGTTAAGGTTGGTACCCCAGAAACGAACCTTGGTGCCGTCCTCAAACTCGAAATTGTCGCCGTTGACCTTTAAAAATCCGTGTTTGCCGGCAGGTTTTTCATCCTTAAAAACATACGAAATGTCTATCGGTGCAAAATCGCTGTAGGCGGGAAACGGAATAAACTTTGACATTTTGGATTTCCTCCTGTATAATGTAAATCAGAACATTTTTGCTGTCCTGACACAAGAATATCATAAAATGTTGCGGATTTGTTTGCAGAAATGTGTGAAAACTAATGAAAAGTTGCATATTATGTTTTTGGGCGGTCAGCGCTTTGCCCTCTTTGGAAAACGTGAGCGACAAAAAGTAATATGCCGTAAGATTTGTGCGTTTGCACGGTGGTGACTTAAATTATGTTTCCTAGGTATGAGATACGTTCCTCGGTGGTTTATGTCTGCCCACGCAAGAATATAACCGAGTGCGCAACCCGCTTTCACAAGCAGGTCGAACTTTTGTGGGTAAAATCGCATAAGTTGGATGTAACGATAGACGGCGAAAAGTACACGCTGTATCCGGGCGATATATATATCGTGTTTCCAAATATCACCCATTCGATAGACAGTGCGCACGCCGCCGGATGCGTGCTTATTGCGGACGATATTTTCTTTTCGTCCTACCACGATATGCTTTTCCACTATAAACCCAAATGTCCTATTGTAAGAAGGGGCGATTTCCCCGAAATAGTATACACGCTGCTTGAACGCGCCGAAGATATAAAGCGCAACGATTTTGAACGCCGCGGCAACGTGCTTGTCGGCTACATTTCCGCTATAATAGGCGAACTTATAGACAGCGTTACCCTGATAGACCGCAGCGCCGACAACGACCTTGTGCAGCAGCTGGTTATGTATCTGCTGGATAACTATACAAAGGAGATAACCCTTGACGACGTTGCAAGGGATTTAAGTTACAATAAGTATTATATTTCCCACATAATCGCGGACACCTTCAAGTGCAACTTCCGCGCGCTTGTGAATTCTTACAGAATAAGTATGGCGCAGAACATTCTGCTTTCCACCACCAAAACGATAAGTGAGATAGCCTACGAATGCGGCTTTAAAAATCAAAGTTCCTTTAACCGCATTTTTCTTAAACACTGCGGTATAACTCCGCGCGATTTCAGACACTCGCCCGAGGCAGTCCCCGAAAGGTCGCCGGGTTACGAAATACGCGGATAAAAACCGCCCCGCGGCATAAAATTTTAAAAAGGGATTGACAACCGCCTTTTGCGGTGATATAATCCACACATATTTTAAAACAGTGACGGAGAAAAGTATCCGTATAAACGGTGTTAAGTGAGTGCCGGTCAGTGCAAACGGCGCCATACGCATACGGTGAAGAACACTTCGGAGTGCAAACCGAAAAACCTTTAAGGTATTAGTAGGGGCGTCGTGAACGGCACGTTACAGCCGTAGGCAGTTTTTGCTGTTAAAAGCGGATCGCGCAGGCGGTCAAAAGCGGGTGGCACCGCGGATAGGATGATTTTAAGTCCGTCCGTCCCCTTAATGTAAGGGGAACGGGCGGCTTTTTTATTTTTGTTGTGAAAGGAAGAAAAAATATGAAACACATTGATATCGCGGAAATAATGAAAAACTCCGAACTTATCGGAACAAAGGTTACGGTATGCGGTTGGGTGAGAACTTCAAGGGATTCCAAAAATATGGCGTTTCTGGAACTTAACGACGGCACAACCCTTAAGCACCTGCAGATAGTTATTGATAAATCGGTTATGAAAGACGTTGCCGATTATATGAAACTCGGTACCTCGCTTAAAGTAAAAGGCACGCTTGTAAAATCGGTAGTCGCCGCCGACAGCGTAGAGGTAAACGCCGAAGAAATAGAGGTTTTGGGCGTTTGTCCTTCCGAATATCCGCTTCAGAAAAAAAGGCACACGCTTGAATATCTGCGTACCATTCCGGCGCTTAGAGTTAGAACAAATACCTTTAACGCGGTTTTGCGCGTGCGTTCGGTAGTGTCTGCCGCAATACACGAATTTTTCCAAAGCAGGAATTACGTTTACGTTCACACTCCGCTTATAACGGCAAGCGACTGCGAGGGCGCGGGCGAAATGTTCAGGGTAACAACAATAGGTTACAGCAACGAATATAAATCGGAAGAGGAATACGATGCCGCCGACTTTTTCGGCCGCCGCGCCGCACTTTCGGTATCGGGTCAGTTAGAGGGCGAGGTCGCCGCGATGGCAATGGGAAAGATATATACTTTCGGTCCCTCTTTCCGCGCGGAAAAAAGCAATACCCAGCGCCACGTTGCGGAATTCTGGCATGTTGAGCCGGAGGTTGCCTTTGCCGAACTTGACGATATTATAGAAATAGCCGAGGACCTTATAAAGCACATTATAAAAACCGTGCTTACAAGATGTCCCGATGAAATGAAGTTCTTTGACGCGCATTTTGAAAAAGGACTTATCGAAAAACTTACGGCGGTTTCAAACCACGATTTTGCCGTTATGACCTACACACAGGCGATAGAGGAACTTAAAAAGCACGCCGACCGCTTCCAGTATCCCGTGGAATGGGGCGCCGACCTTATGACCGAGCACGAGCGTTTCCTTTCCGAAGAGATATGCAAAAAGCCCGTGTTTATAACCCATTACCCCAAAGAAATCAAATCTTTTTATATGAAGCAGGACGCGGACGGCAAAACCGTTGCCGCAACCGACCTTTTGGTACCGGGAGTTGGTGAGATAATCGGCTGCAGCGAAAGGGAAGCCGACCTTGACAAACTGCTTGCCGCAATGGAAGTGCGCGGTATGAAACTTGAAGATTACAAAGACTATATTTCGCTTCGCCGTTTCGGCTCCGTGCCGCACAGCGGATTCGGACTCGGTCTTGAACGCATAATTATGTACGTTACCGGCGTTCAGAACATAAGGGACGTAATTCTTTACCCCAGAACCGCGGGAAATATATATTAAAAAGAAAAGTTAAAAACGATTCTTAAAGGAGGAATCTTTATGTATGTTTCAAAACTTGATGTTCTTAAAACCCAGGGCGCAATACGCCTGCTGCGCCACAGATTTGAAGAAAATCTGTGCGACGCGTTAAACTTAAACCGCGTTTCCGCGCCGCTTTTCGTAAGCGCCGACAGCGGACTTAACGATAACTTAAACGGCGTTGAACGTCCCGTTTCCTTTGACGTTCTTGAAACCGGCGAGCAGATGGAAATTGTTCATTCGCTTGCAAAGTGGAAAAGAATGGCGCTCGGGAAATACGGATTTGCCGTTCATACCGGTCTTTACACCGATATGAACGCCGTAAGAAGAGACGAAGTAACCGATGAAATACATTCGATATACGTTGATCAGTGGGACTGGGAAAAGGTGATAACCGCCGCCGACCGCACAAAGGATTATTTAAAGGAGACCGTACGCCGTATATACGCGGCACTGCTTCTTACCGCCGACTACATAGAAAGGCTTTATCCGGAACTTGACAACTACTTCCCGCGCGAGATATCATTTGTAACCACACGCGAACTTTACGACCGCTACCCCGACCTGACCCCCAAAGAGCGCGAAAACAAGATAGCCGAAGAAAAAGGCGCCGTGTTTATAATGGAAATAGGCGGCAAACTGCCGAACGGCGAAAAGCATGACGGCCGCGCCCCCGACTATGATGACTGGAAGTTAAACGGCGATATCATAGTATATAACAGGGTTACGAAAAAAGCGTTCGAGGTATCCTCTATGGGTATCCGCGTTGATAAGGAAAGCCTTGTAAAACAACTTGAAGAAGCAGGCTGCACCGAACGCCTCTCCCTGCCGTTCCATAAGGCGCTCCTTGAGGATAAACTGCCTCTTACGATAGGCGGCGGCATCGGTCAGTCAAGGCTTTGTATGCTGCTTTTGCAGAAAGCGCATATAGGCGAGGTTCATTCCTCCGTTTGGCCCGAATCGGAAATTAAACGCTGCAAAGAAGCGGGAATAGAACTTTTATAACAAAAAACGGACAAAACAACCGTTGTGCATAGTTGCTTTGTCTTAAATCGTGAAGAAAAAGAAGGAGGCGCTTCGCAGAGAAGCGCCTCCCTTGTCTTTTTGTAACCTTATTGTTTTTGTCTTAGGGGCATAAAAACTAAAGTTTGATTTTTGCAAGTCCCGCTTCCGAAGTTTCCTTGTACGGCGCGGACAAATCTATGCCCGTTTCTTTCATTGTCTTTATAACGTTATCTAAGGATATTTTTCTTGTGCTCCATAAAAAACTGGCTAAATTTACGGCGTTTATCGCCCGCATTGCGGCAACGGCATTTCTTTCGATACAGGGTATCTGAACCAGCCCGCAAATCGGGTCGCAGGTAAGACCCAAATGATGCTCGATAGCAATTTCCGCCGCGTATTCGATTTTATCGATATTTAATCCGAACAATTCGGAAAGCGCCGCGGCAGCCATTGCGCATGCGCTGCCGATTTCGGCCTGGCAGCCGCATTCCGCCCCCGAAATAGAGGCGTTTGTTTTTATCAGATTGCCTATCAGTCCGGCGGTCATAAGCGCACGTATGATTTGCCCGTCGCTGTAATTGTTCTTTTTTTGCTGATAATACAACACGGCGGGAACAACTCCGGCAGAACCGCAGGTGGGCGCTGTAACAATTGTTTCACCGGCTGCGTTTTGCTCGCTTACCGCAAACGCATAAGAACATACGATTCTGTTTTCCTTTGTCTCGGGCGACTCGTCTATGTGCTGATTGTTATATAAGAACTTTGCTTTTTTCTGCAGTTTAAGGGAACCCGGAAGCAGCCCTTCGTCCTCAAGTCCCGCTTCAACCGAGGCTTTCATTGCGTTCCAAACTTTTTTCATGTACGCTTCAAGCGCGGCGGATTCTTTTTCTTTTACGTACTCAAAAAGCCGCAGCCGGTTTTCTTTACAGTATTCGGCTATATCCTCAAATTTGTTATGCGGGTAAGTAATTGTTTCTTTAAGGGGAGAACCCTCAAAGGTTATGTTGCCGCCGCCTACGCTTAAAACTTTTGCACGGTCTGTTTCCGCGCCGCCTTTATAAGAGATAAGCAGCATTGTGTTAGGGTGAGAAATGTCCTGTTCGGTAAAGTTGAATTGAATATTACAGCCGATCGGCGAAAAAGTTTTTCTTATTACCGCGTCCGTGCCGTGCCCCCTGCCCGTTTTGGCAAGCGAACCGAAAAGAACAACTTTAAAAAAATCTGCTTTAGGGTTTCTTTCTTTAAAGATTTTACACGCTTTTTCCGGCCCTATTGTATGCGAACTTGAAGGGCCTCTCCCGATTTTATAAATTCCGGTGACGGAACCCATACCCGATACGGGGCTTTCTGCCGAACGTGCGTCGCTTTTTCGGTAGAAATAATCTATCGGAACACCGAATGTTTTTGAC
Source organism: uncultured Eubacteriales bacterium (assembly GCA_934491515.1). Taxonomy (GTDB): domain Bacteria; phylum Bacillota; class Clostridia; order Oscillospirales; family Acutalibacteraceae; genus UBA737. Next base: position 142,333 of record CAKSTF010000001.1, on the reverse strand, counting down.
AGAACGAAAAGATGGGATACAGAAGGCAAAGACAATCCGCTTTCCCATTTTGATATAGCCCTGTTGCTGACTCCGACGTTTTTGCCGAGCGCTTTTTGGGACATGTTGTTTTTAATTCGCAATTCTTTTATTGCCGGATAATAAAATTCGCTCAAATGTCTTTCCTCCCGTCATTTTTGCTGCTTTTATTATAACCTAACGTATATCAACTATAAAGACAAATAAAAAATAATTTTTATGTAAAATCAACCGGTGGTTGATTAACCTATGTGTTTTGACGGTTTTTAGTTAAAATAAACCCCCGTTCGTTTTGAACGGGGGTTTTATCTGTTACTTTGCGTTTTCTATGCCCTTGCAATTCAGTTTTTCAAGTATCGGTTTCATAAACTTGTGCTCGTAAAAACCTTCTTCGCGCATACGCCTTAAAACCGTTTCTTCCTTTTGCATGGTTTTTTCGGTGGCGGCGATTATTTCGGGCGCGTCTTTGGGGTCTATTACCACAACGCCGTCGGCGTCGCCTATAACAATGTCGCCCGGTTTTACCGTTCTGCCGCCTACGCATATTTCGGTGCCTATCTCGCCCGGACCGTTTTTATAAGGGCCGTTCGGCGTGATGCCTTTTGCGTAAACCGCAAAATCGGAAAGTGCGGAAAGCGCCTCGCTGTCCCTTACCGAACCGTCAACCACAATGCCGTTAAATCCGCGCATACGGCAGTAACTTACCATTATTTCGCCGAAAATGGCGCGGTCGGTGTAGCCGCCTGCGTCTATCATAATAACGTCGCCCGGGGCGGCAAGTTCCATTGCCTCATGAAAAAACAGATTATCGCCCGGCGCTACGCGTACCGTAAACGCCGTTCCCGCAAGGCGGCTTTTGTTAAGCGGCCTTACCGAAGAAGATAACGCGCCCGTGCGGAACATATTATCGTCTATATTGGCAACGGGAAATTTTGAAAGCGCCTCTACAAGGCTTTTGTCCGCGCGCTTAAAATCAAGATTTATAATTGCGCCTGTCATAATGTCTTCCTCCTGCTATACCTTGCGTTAAAACGGAAATTTAACGCCGTATTTTTCGCCTACTTCTTTAAGTTCGGCAACAAGTTTATCGGTTATTTCAACGCCTTCCTCTGCGCTGAGTTTTTCTTTTGCGTCCTCTTTTTCGCCCGGCATAAGCACGCAGTCGGTGCCGGGAACGGTGGGAACGGCTTTAAATTCTTCTATCATTTTGTCAACACGCTCGCCGAAAACGTCAACGGGCACAAACTTTGAAATGTCGATTACCGTCATCTGGTATCCGAGATTCTGCGGATGTTCAAAATCGTGCCAGAAAGAATTTGTGTGCCTTGAATCGCCGGCATCCGCGAGGCAGTGACACAGAATATCTATAATAAGGCCTATTCCGTAACCCTTGTACGCGCCGAAAGGCAGTAAACAGGCGGCTTTAAGCGCCTCGTCGGGGTCGGTGGTCGGCTTTGCGTCGGTTCCCAGCGCCCAGGTGTCGGGTATCTGTCTGCCCTCTTTTTGGGCGACAACTATTTTGCCGCGCGCTGCCATACTTGTTGCCATATCAAGGCAAATGGGGTCGTGCGTTTTTGCCGGCAGCGCTATGGAAACGGGGTTTGTTCCAAGCATCGGTTTTCTGCCGCCGTAGGGCACAACTCCTGCTTCCGCGTTGCAGGAAACCATGGCTATCATACCCTGCTTTGCGGCGTATTTTGTATAGAACGAAAGCGCGCCCCAGTGGGTGCCGCCCTTTGCCGCGGCAAAGCAGCAGCCGGTTTCTTTCGCCTTTTCTATGCAGCGGTCCATCATTTTTCTGCCCATCATAACGCCCGGGCCTGCCTGCGCGTCAAAATAACAGGCGGAGGGCGCCTCGTTAATAACCTTAAGTTCCACACCCGAATGTATAACGCCTGCGGCAATGCGTTTTGAATAAACGCCCAGCCTTGAGATTCCGTGGGAACTTACTCCCCTTGAATCGGCATGCAGAAGCGCTTCGGCAAAAATATCCGCCTCTTCCCTTGTAAGACCCGCAGCGTGCATAACGTCCGCGGCAAATTTCGTCAGTTCGGCAACGTTGTACTTCATAATTTTCCTCTTTTCACAATCAGAAAAATTTATTTTTCTTTTACATAATTATATCACGCTAAAAATATATGTCAACGAAAAAAAGAAAATTTTTATTTACCTATTGACAAGGTAGGTAAATGATGGTATATTTTAAATACCCACTAAACAGGTAGGCAAAACAACCGGATAAAACCAATATAAACGGAGAGGATATTTATGGCAAAAATTTATAAAACGGCAGACGAACTTATCGGTAAAACTCCGCTTCTGGAACTTACTCATATAGAAAAAGAGGAAGGGCTTGAAGCAACGATACTTGCAAAACTTGAATATTTTAATCCGGCAGGCTCGGTTAAAGACAGAATTGCGAAAGCAATGGTAGACGATGCAGAGGCCTCCGGCAAACTAAAGGCGGGCTCGGTTATAATCGAACCCACAAGCGGCAATACGGGCATCGGCCTTGCTTCGGTTGCTGCCGCAAGGGGATACCGTATTATTATAGTTATGCCCGAAACCATGTCGGTTGAACGCAGAAAGATAATGAAAGCCTACGGTGCGGAACTTGTTTTAACACCCGGCGCCGAGGGTATGAAGGGCGCCATCGCAAAGGCGGACGAACTTGCAAAGGAAACTCCGAACGCCGTAATAATGGGTCAGTTTGTAAACCCTGCCAACCCGAAAGCGCATTTCGAGACCACGGGCCCCGAAATATATGCCGATACCGAGGGTAAGGTGGATATATTCGTAGCCGGCGTAGGTACGGGCGGTACCATTACGGGCGTGGGCAAGTATCTTAAATCCCAAAATCCCGATATAAAGGTAGTTGCAGTAGAGCCTGCAACGTCGCCTGTTTTGTCAAAGGGCGTTTCGGGCGCCCATAAAATACAGGGCATAGGCGCAGGATTTGTGCCCGACACGCTTGATACCGGAGTTTATGACGAAATTATAGCCGTAGGCAACGAGGAAGCGTTTGCCGCGGGCAGGGCGATAAGTCAGAAAGAGGGCGTGCTTGTGGGCATTTCCTCGGGCGCTGCGCTTTATGCCGCAACGGAACTTGCAAAACGTCCCGAAAACAAGGGAAAAACAATAGTTGTGCTCTTCCCCGATACGGGCGACAGATATCTTTCAACCGCTATGTTTGAATAAAGGATGATACAATATGACGGAAATTTATCTTGATAACGCCGCCACCACAAAACTGAGCGACCACGCGGCGGCGGTTATGGCGGAAACGGCGCAGAAATTTTACGGTAATCCGTCAAGTCTGTACGCGCTGGGGCAGCGCGCAAAGGAAGAACTTGAGCGCGCCAGGGCTGAAATAGCAGTCTGTTTGGGCTGCGACCCGAACGGTATTTACTTTACTTCCGGCGGCAGCGAGGCGGACAACCAGGCAATTCTTTCCGCCGCCGCAATAGGCGCAAAAAAAGGAAAGCGGCATATAATTTCAACCGCTTTTGAACATCACGCCGTGCTGCACACTTTGGAAAAACTCCGTAAGCAGGGCTTTGAAGTGGAACTTCTTGACGTGCACTGCACAGGAAATATAACCGCAAAACAGGTAAGCGACGCCATAAGGGATGACACCTGCCTTGTAACGGTTATGTATGCCAATAACGAGATAGGCTCGGTAATGCCGATTGCCGAAATAGGTAAAGTCTGCCGCGAAAAGGGCGTTATTTTCCATACCGACGCCGTTCAGGCGGCAGGTCATCTGCCCATTGATATAAACGCCGAAAATATAGATATGCTCTCCCTTTCGGCGCATAAATTTCACGGGCCGCGCGGCATAGGCGTGCTGTACGCAAAACGCGGCATACCGCTTGTTAATCTTATAGAGGGCGGCGCCCAGGAGCGCGGCAAACGCGCAGGCACCGAAAACCTGCCCGCAATAGCCGCAATGGCGGCGGCGCTTCATGACGCGTGCGAAAATATGGAAAAAAACACAAAAAAGGTTACGGCGCTTCGCGACCGTCTTATCGCCGGACTTTCAAAAATACCGCACAGCGCGTTAAACGGCGACCCCGTTAACCGCCTGCCCGGCAACGTGAACTTCTGCTTTGAGGGGATAGAGGGCGAAAGTCTGCTGCTTTTGCTTGACGATAAGGGTATCTGCGCTTCGTCGGGCTCTGCATGCACGTCCGGTTCTCTCGACCCAAGCCACGTTCTGCTTGCGATAGGCAGAACGCCGGAGGTTGCGCACGGCTCGCTGCGGCTCTCCATTTGCGAAAATAACACCGATGAGGAAATATCGGCTGTTCTGCGTGATGTTCCGCAGGTGGTCGAGTATCTTCGCAATATGTCGCCGCTTTGGAGAGAAAAGGTAAACGGCGAAAAGGAATTTATACTGTGAGGTAGTAAAAATGGCTTTATACAGTGAAAAAGTAATGGATCACTTCAGAAATCCCCGAAATGTGGGCGTTATAGAAAACGCCGACGGCGTGGGCGAAGCAGGCAACGCCAAATGCGGAGATATTATGAAGATTTATCTTAAAATAGACAACGGTATCATAAGCGACGTAAAATTTGAAACTTTCGGCTGCGGCTCTGCAATAGCCTCAAGTTCCATGGCCACGGAACTTATCAAGGGCAAACCTTTAAAGGACGCGCTTTCTCTTACAAACAAGGCGGTAGCCGAAGCGCTCGACGGTCTGCCGGCATATAAAATGCACTGTTCCGTTCTGGCGGAAGAGGCAATAAAGGCGGCTGTAAAAAACTATTACGACCGCAACGGCATATCTTACGATGCCTGCGCTTTTGCCGCGTGCGATACCTGTCCGCATTGTGCCGACGGCGCGTGTAAGACGGGTGAATGATTATGGTTTCTACAAGAGGGCGCTACGCACTGCGCGTGCTTATCGACCTTGCTGAAAACGGCAAACAGGGTTGTATACCGCTTAAAAGTATTGCCGAACGGCAGGATATTTCAAAAAAATACGTTGAAAAAATAATGGCTGCGCTCTCGGCTGCCGGACTGGTAGAGGGGACCCACGGAAAAGGCGGCGGATACAAGTTGCTGCGCCGTCCCGAAGAACTTACGGTGGGCGAAATTCTGCGCCTTACCGAGGGGGATTTGGCGCCCGTTGCCTGCCTTTCCTGCGGTGCCGAGCCGTGCAAACGCACGAAAGAATGCCGCACAATAGGTATGTGGAACGAATTTAACCGCATAACCAACGATTATTTTGACGGCATAACCCTTGCAAACCTTATGCAGCAGTAATCCTGAAACAGATAACCCCGCCTGTCTCAACTAAGCGATAGGCGGGGTATATAGACAAACCAATCGGAATCATTGTACGCCGATTGGTTTGTCTGTTTTTTTATCTAATCATATCAAATTTACACTAAAACAATGTTTTTGCAAAATTGAGAAAAACGTATACAATAATGCCGATAAAATAAAAGTCGTAGAAATTCGGCGCACCTATACAATCCTTTTTGTTGCTGTATGAGGATGAATGATATATAATTAAAACATATTACAGAATGTTAGTTGACAAAACGGCTGAGAGGAGAGTTCAAAATGACTGATACAAATACGAAAAAACCGGAACTTTCTTTAGAACAAAACGAATTTATCATCAAAGCGTTAGAGGGAAAAAACATTCTGGTGGATGCCTGTATAGGCAGCGGAAAGACAACTGCCATTCAGCAACTCTGCGACGCTTTTCCGCAAGAAAAGCGGATACTTTATCTAACCTATAATCGCTTATTAAAGTTGGATGCACAGTCTAAAATCAGAAATATACATACTACTGTAACTAATTATCATGGATTTGCAATGAGTGTGCTCAGAAGTGTCGGTATATTGTGCGGCATGCCGGAATTGATATGCACTTTTAATCGAGCAAAACCCCAGATTAACACGTATGATGTGTTGATATTGGATGAATACCAAGATATTGATCAGGAACTTGCGGACATGTTAAAGTATATCAAATCCACAAATCCGCAAATACAGATCATTGCCGTGGGCGATATGATGCAGAAAATCTACGATAGGACCACGTTGGATGTTCCCACCTTTATGAACGAATTTCTCGGCGAACATATTACGCTGTCCTTTACGAAATGCTTTCGTTTGTCGGCAGAATTAGCCGAAAAATTAGGCCGTATCTGGAAAAAAGAGATAATAGGAGTTAACGCCGATTGTGTTGTAGAGGAAATGTCGCCGGATGCTGTTACCGAGTTTTTGGCAAAACAGCGGCCGCAGGATATATTGTGCCTTGGTGCACGAACCGACCTGCTTTCAGACACATTAAATTTGCTTGAGAATCGTTATCCGGAACAATTTAACAAGAAAACAGTGTATGCCAGTATACGGGATGAAGATGGCGGCGCGTTAAAGCCTGACAAGAGCGTTGCTATTTTTACAACTTTTGACAGCAGCAAGGGCCTTGAGCGTCCTGTTTGTGTTGTTTTTGATTATACCGAGTCGTATTGGCAGACACGTGTTAACAAACCTCAAAATTCTTACGAAATATTGCGAAATATATTTTGCGTGGCTGCCAGCAGAGGAAAAGAGCATATAATTTTTGTAAATAACGGGGAAGCCATGTTGTCAGAGAGAACGCTCTCAGGGGAAACTTTGCGCCCGGACGATATAAACAACTCAAAACTGGAAGATATGCCCATATCCAAGATGTTTCAGTTTAAGTACATGGAAGATATAGAGTCATGTTATGCACTGTTGAGCGTAAGTCCTGTTTGTTTATCAAAGGATAATCGAACAATTCATGTCAAGCGCAACGACGAACTGATTGATTTGTCACCATGTATCGGAATATATCAAGAAGCGGTGTTCTTTGGGGAACGAAGTCTTGACGCGCAGATTAAAGGATATTTTCTGCAGCACCCCAAGGAAACGTTTAAATTAAATACGATTGCTGATGCGTCTTTGGACGAAAAGATATTGTTTTTGACAGCGTTAGAAACAAAACAAGAACGTTATCGTACACAAGTATCGCCGCCGTTTGTGCCGGATGCAGAAAAAGAGATGCTTTGTGCACGATTGGGAGAAGTGTTTAACCCAAATGACAGTGTTCAGGTTCCGTGTGAGATAAATTTTGCAAAAACCGAGAATGGACTCAAAGCCTTTTCAGCCATAGGCTTGGCGGATGTGGTGAAGAACGATATTGTTTATGAACTGAAATTTGTATCTGAACTGACACACGAACATTTTTTGCAATGTGCCGCTTATATGATTGCGTTAAATCTTGAAAAAGGTATTCTTTGGAATACCCTTAATAATACGGCGTTTCAAATTACTATCCCGGACAGAAAAACATTTTTAGATTCGGTAGTCAAAGCAATTACAAAGGGAACAATTTCAACTTATCATAAACCGAGCCCGCTTTCGTTGTCAGAAGAACAGCCTTCGAATGGGGTTTTTGCTGTAATAGATACAGAAACAAATTCTCACGACCAAGTAATGTCTGTTGGTATCGTGTTGGCAGACGAGCGCACTTTTTCGCCCATGGTTTGCCGTTACTATGTTTTCCCGAAAGAAGCCGCAGTGGGAGGCCTTTTTTCAAACGCATTAAATCTTGCAGAGAAGAAAGTTACAAAATATTGCAGTCGCAGAGAGGCAATTCGGGAAATCATTGCTTTGCTGCATCAGTATGGGATTTCTCGTATTTTTGCGTATAACGCATCCTTTGACAAAAAGCATTTGTGCGAACTGGGAAATTTTGTATGGTGTGATATCATGTGGATGTCTGCCTACAAACAATTTAACCTGAGCATTCCTGACTATGCGGAAATAAGTAAATCGGGCAGATTAAAACGCGGCGCGGGAGTCGAGCCGACTATGCGTAGATTGCGCGGTGACATGTCGTATTGTGAAACTCACAATGCCGTTTTGGATGCGTTGGATGAGTTGGAAATTATGCGGCGGTTGGGACACCCCGTTAAACAGTATGTTTCCCCGAAAAGTTCTCCTCGAACAGCAACGCGGAAAACCGGCAGGAATGTCAAGTCAAAAACTGCCGTTTCAACGTTGTTTGTGCCAGATGCCGACGTTTTGGTCGCTTCTCCGAATAAAGAAATTTCCAAACAGAATTTTAAGGGAAAAGAGTCTGAGGCGCTGCGGGAACTGTCAGCAGAGTTGGAGTTATTTATATCAAAGGCTCCTTCGTGTGATTCTTTGCCGCCGATTGAGGCCACGGGTCCTCTAAGCGGTTATCAAGAAGCACACACTTCGTTTGTGGTTGGCAGAAAACTATTGGTAAGGCTTAGAGCATTGTTAGACATATCACCCACGTCTTATAGTGCGCACATTGCTTTGCGTGATTTTTATGAAGATGAAATTATGCGCGCGCTAAGTAAAATACCGGTTGAAATTCTTTACGAGAAGAGAGTCGGTATACGTGTTGGCGTGCTGAAAGATTCCGGACTTACAAACATGCAGCAAATACATAAACTCGGGGAGCAAGGCTTGCTTATGGTTTATGGAATTGGGCCGAAAAACGCAAGGAAAATTTTTACAGAAACAAACTGTATGGTTAAAGAAGTTCGCAACAAGATTGCTGCAAGGTCGCGGATTATCAAAACTCCGGCTGGCGAAAAAGCGGTTCGGGAATACTGTCAATATAAATGGAAGAAAAAAATATGTGCCGAAATAAAAAACATTTTGGCTTCTGAAGAAAAACTTCTTGATGAGTACTGTTCTGCTTCCTCTGCATCAAGCGGCGTATTGCATTGGTTCTTTACGTTTTCTCGCAGAAAGAAGGATTTTGCACTTCGAGCCGCAGCAATGCTGCAAGAACGGATTACAAATAAAACACAAAACCTTGTATCTGTTGCGGAGAAATTGCATACTCGTTGTGAAAAAATTTCGCTTGAAGATGCGTGGATAGATTATATGAACTCACCTGCCGAATATAATGCATGGCTTATAAAAAACAGCAATTAAACAAAACAATCCGGGCACAACGATTTTTTTGAATAACAGCGCAGTCATCGGCTGCAGTGCCACAACACTCGCGAAGCGAATATCACCCGACAAAGTCGGATATCACTGCTAAAGGCAATACCACTCGCCGTAAGGCGAATACAACTGAAAAAGCACTTGCAATTGCAAGTGCTTTTTCTTGGCCCGCCCGAAGGGATACGGCCGCACAAATGCGCGTCCTGCATCCTTGCGGCGCAGCCGCTGCGGACTTCGTGGTTAAAAACAGTCCACCGGACTGTTTTTTTACACCACTCACCCTCTTAGGGTTCAAATCCCTGCGAACGGAAAAAGAACACACCGCCGCTTTGCGGCAATGTGCCCTTTTTTTGGCCCGCCCGAAGGGATTTGAACCCCCAATCTTCAGAATCGGAATCTGCTGCGTTATCCAATTGCGCCACGGACGGATATTAAGGCGGACATCGGTCCGCCTTTTTTGTTTTTTCTAAACCGAACGGTTATCTTCGGAATCTGTTATTCCTCGTAACCGTTGGGGTTATTTTTCTGCCAGCGCCAGGTATCTTCGCACATTTTGTCTATGCCGAGTTCCGCTTCCCAGCCCAAAAGTTTTTTCGCTTTTTCAGCGTCTGCATAAACTTCGTCCGGGTCGCCGGGACGGCGCGGATCAATAACATACGGAATCTCAACGCCGCTTGCCTTTTCAAAGGCCGCGCGCAGTTCCAGAACGCTCGTACCTCTGCCGGTGCCGAGGTTGATTTCCTCGCATTTTTCGTTTTTAAGCACCCAGTCAACCGCTTTTACATGACCTTTTGCAAGGTCTACAACGTGTATGTAATCGCGAACGCCCGTACCGTCGGGAGTGTTGTAATCGTTGCCGAAAACGTGCAGTTTTTCAAGTCTGCCAACCGCCACCTGTGCGATATACGGCATAAGATTATTGGGTATTCCCTTGGGGTCTTCGCCTATGGTTCCGCTTGCGTGCGCGCCTATCGGGTTGAAGTAGCGAAGCAGCGCTATCGACCAGGTGTTATCGGAAACGTAAAGATCGCGCAGAATGTCCTCAATAAACAGTTTTGTTCTGCCGTAGGGGTTTATTGCGCCTGTGGGCATACCCTCTTTAAGCGGCATTTCCTTTGCCACGCCGTAAACCGTTGCAGAGGATGAAAAAACAAACTTTTTGCAGCCTGCCTCGGTCATCACGCGGATAAGCGAAATCGTGCTTAAAAGGTTGTTTTCGTAATAATCAACGGGCTTTCTTACCGATTCACCTACGGCTTTAAGTCCCGCAAAATGTATGACCGCGTCTATTTTATTTTCGCTGAAAATTTTCCTAAGCGCCGCGCGGTCGCAGACGTCGCAATTATAGAATTTAAGGTCTTTCCCCGTTATTTTTTTTACCCTTTCAAGGGAAAGTTCGCTGCTGTTGTAAAGATTGTCCGCAACAACAACATCAAGGCCGCTGTTAAGCAGTTCAACGCAGGTATGACTGCCTATGTATCCCGCGCCGCCGGTTACTAAAATTGCCACTTGAAACACCTCGAGAAAAAGTTATTGGTACAGATAAAACAACCGTTTTGTCCGGGTTGTTTTACCCTATAAATTATAATAAAAACAGTGCGGATTGTCAAGGCTGCCGCACGGAAAAGGGCAGAAAAAATGCGGCGGGACAAAGCGCGCCGCACAAGATAAAAAACAGGGTAAATTTTGCCGCCCGAAGCGTTTTTCCGCGCTAAAGCACGGTGTGCACCGTCTTTTCGGGGGCTTTTGCGCCGAGGTGCCGCAAAACCGCCGAATATGCCGCGGTTTCGCCCGTTGTGTAAACGGTAAAATTGCCGCCCGAAGCGTTTAAAAGTCCGTTTTCCGAAAGGAAATTTTCTATCTTTTCGCACTGGTATACCGCAGGGTCGATAAGTTCTATATCGGGGAAACATTTTTTAAAACTTTCCGCAACAATCGGGTAGTGGGTGCAGCCTAAAATAAGGCTTTTTATATGCTCCTTTTTAAGTATCCTGCCCACGCAGTTTTTAATTTCCGCTTCTGCCTCGGCACCGCCTACAATGCCGCGGTCTATCAGCGCGGCAAGTTTTTCCGAAGCGGCGCTTACCACGCGGCAGTCGGGCAAACGCGCCGATATAAGACGTTCGTAAACGCCTGATTTAACGGTAAATTCGGTTGCGATAAATCCCACGGTTTCGGGATTTTTGCGAGCTACGCCGTCTGCGGCGCAGTCAACGATGTTTATTATCGGGAAATCGAAACGCTGCTGTAATTCCGCTGCCAAAGCGGATATTGTGTTGCAGGCGATAGCGGCGCATTTTACGCCGCGTTTCTGCAAAAATTCAAGCATTTTAAGACTTAAAGAAAAAATTTCATCCGCGCTTTTGTTGCCGTAGGGGCAGTTTTTGCTATCGCCTATGTATATAACGTCTTCGTGCGGCAGGTCGCAGATAAGTCTGCCGGCAACCGTAAGACCGCCGACACCGGAATCAATCATTCCTATCGGAGAAGCGCTTTTTTCAATGTTTGCCATAAAAGCCGAACCGCCGCCTTTCTTTGTTTTTAAAACACGGAAAAATCTTCCTTTTTTTAAGTTAAAGGATTCCGCCTGTTATTACAGTATAATTCTTTGAAGCGTAATCTGCAACATAAAAAACGGAAAATTACCACAAATATTATCATTTTCCATAAAATTATTTCCGTATGGCAGTCTTTGTATGTACACATTTCATTGACTTTATATAATAAATATGATACTATTATACGCAGCAAAACACTCAGCAAAAAGATTCTGCAAATAAAGGACACCTGCGAAAAATTTTTAAGGAAAGAGTTCGCGGGGAGGCTTTTTCGCGTTAAAAACCCGTTTTTTTCGTGCATATCGGACAAAAAACGCGGCAATACGACAAAATTATCGTCGGTGTCGGTTAAGGTGTTGCGGCTTAAAACGGGAATGTCTTTAGGATGTGAAAGAATGGCAAAACAGACTCCCTCTTCGGAAGAAAAATTTCCGTCGGGCATAAGCGCCGCCCGTCACCGTTTCGGGCTTTTGCATTGGCAGATAATCGCTATATGCATAACGGTATACGATATGATTGCGGTGAACGCGGCGTACTTTCTGGCGCTTTGGATGCGGTATGATTTCAGTTTCGGGCAGATAGAGAAAAAATATCTTCTTGCCTTTAACAGATTTATGCCGATATACACGATTTGCTGTTTTCTTGTGTTCCGTTTCTTTAAAGCGTATAAAAGCATCTGGCGTTTTGCAAGTTTTACGGAACTTATGCAGCTTATAAAATGCTCTCTTGTAACCTGTGTTATACATACCGCAGGCATTACGCTGCTTTTCTGCAGAATGCCCATATCTTATTACTTTCTGGGCGCCGGCATACAATTCCTGCTTACCGTGGCGATAAGGTTTTCTTATCGGTTTGTTCTGCTTATACGGGGCATCCGCTACAAGGATGAAAAAAGCGAAAACGCAATGATCATCGGCGCGGGGGAAGCAGGACAGCTGCTTTTGCGCGATATGAACCGTTCGGACGAATACGGCTGCCGCGCATGCTGCATTATAGACGATAACAAAAACAAATGGAACCGCTATATGGACGGCGTTCCAATTGTGGGCGGCCGTGACGAGATACTTAAAGCCGTAAGGGATTATAATATCGACGTGATATTTTTTGCAATGCCCTCGGCTCCGCCGGCCGCAAAGGCGGAAATACTTCAGATATGCGGCACTGCCGACTGCAAGGTAAAACAGCTGCCCTCCATTTACACTTCGCTTTCTTCAAAGATCAGCCCTTCCGACTTTAAGGACATACAGATAGAAGATCTTTTAGGACGCGATACCATTAAACAGGATATGCGCGAGGTATACGAGTTTATCCGTAATAAGGTAATTCTTGTTACGGGGGGCGGCGGTTCGATAGGCAGCGAACTTTGCCGGCAGATAGCAGCCCACAATCCGAAGACCCTTATAATTTTCGATATTTACGAAAACAGCGCTTACGATATTCAGATAGAACTGAAGGCGAAATATCCGAATCTTGACATTGTAACGCTTATAGGTTCGGTAAGGGACAGCCGCAGAGTGAATGAAATTTTTGAAAAATACCGTCCCGACATTGTTTATCATGCGGCGGCGCATAAACACGTTCCCCTTATGGAGGAAAGCCCGTGCGAAGCGATAAAAAACAACGCGATAGGCACATACAAAACCGCACGCGCCGCCGTGAAATACGGCACACGCCGCTTTGTGCTTATTTCCACCGACAAGGCGGTAAATCCCACTAACGTTATGGGCGCTTCAAAGCGTATATGCGAAATGATAATCCAGACGTTTGACAGCATGGTAAAAGCAAACAGGTTCGGCTATCTTCCGGCACTTTTTACCCATCTTGACGCCGGTGACGGCGAGAAGGAACCTGCGGTAGGCGACAACGCCGTTACCGAGTTTGCCGCCGTAAGATTTGGCAACGTTTTGGGTTCTAACGGCTCGGTCGTTCCGCTTTTCAAGCGCCAGATAAAGAACGGCGGCCCCGTAACGGTTACCCACCCCGATATAATCCGCTACTTTATGACGATAAAAGAGGCTGTGTCCCTTGTGCTTCAGGCAGGCGTTAAGGCTTCGGGCGGCGAAATATTCGTGCTTGATATGGGCGCGCCCGTAAAAATTGATTCGCTTGCAAGAAATATGATAAAACTTGCCGGATACAAACCCGATATTGATATAAAAATCGAATATTGCGGACTTAGACCCGGCGAAAAACTTTACGAGGAAAAACTTATGGCGGAAGAGGGGCTTCGCCGCACCGAAAACGAACTTATACACATCGGCTGCCCGATACCCTTTGATACGGAGAAATTCCTTAAAAATCTGCAAAGGCTTATGTATGCCGCATACGAAAACGATGAGGACGGCATAAGGCAGATAGTGGCGGATACGGTTACTACTTATAGGCCTGTTAAAAATTAAATTTTAAAATTCGGGAGATGCAACTTTATGAAAATACCTTTTTCTCCGCCCGATATAACCGAGCGCGAAATCGAAGAAGTAGCGGCAGCGCTGCGTTCGGGGTGGATAACCACGGGACCGCGCACAAAAGAACTTGAAAGAAAGTGCGCCGAGTATATCGGAACGCCCGAATGTGTGTGCTTAGGCTCGCAAACCGCATGTTCGGAAATGACCTTGCGGCTTTTGGGAATAGGCGCGGGGGACGAATGTATAACCTCCGCGTATACATACACGGCGTCTGCCTCGGTTGTTGACCACGTCGGCGCAAAACTTGTGCTTATCGACACTGCTTCCGATTCTTTGGAAATGGATTACGACGCTCTTGAAAATGCGATAACCGAAAAAACAAAGGTTATAATTCCGGTCGATCTCGGCGGCGTTCCCTGCGACTACGAACGTATTTTTAAAATCGTTGAAAGCAAAAAGCATCTTTTTAAACCTGCAAACGAACTTCAGGAAAAGTTTGGCAGGGTAATCGTTATGGCGGATACGGCGCACGCTTTCGGCGCGTCGGTCGGCGGACGTATGGTCGGCAATATCGCCGATTTTTCCTGCTTTAGCTGGCACGCCGTTAAAAACTTTACCACTGCCGAGGGCGGCTGCGTTACATGGCGGCACATAGAAGGCGTTGACGATAAGGAAATTTATCATAAATATCAGCTGCTTTCGCTGCACGGTCAGTCGAAGGACGCACTTGCGAAAACCAAACTCGGCGCCTGGGAATACGATATCGTGGGCACGTGGTACAAGTGCAATATGACCGATATCGCCGCGGCGATAGGTCTTGTACAGTTCGACCGCTACGCGGGACTTCTTGAAAGAAGAAAAGAAATCATCAAAAAATATGACTGCGCTTTAAGACCTTTAGGCGTTGAAACACTTAATCACTATACCGATAAATATGCCTCTTCGGGACATCTTTACATAACCCGCGTTCCCGGTATTACGCCGGAGCAGCGCAACGAAATAATTATAAAAATGGCAGAGCGCGAAATAGCCTGCAACGTTCACTACAAGCCGCTTCCCATGCATACGGCTTATAAAAATCTGGGATTTGACATTAAGGATTATCCTAACGCCTACACCCATTTTGTGAACGAGATAACCCTGCCGCTTCATACCTGCCTTACGGATGAAATGGTAGACTACGTTATTAAAAACTATACGGAAATTTTAGGGGAGTACATTTAAGCTTAAACAATTTGGGGGAATTATGGTGTATAAGCGATTTTTCAAGCGGTTTCTTGATATTTGTATATCCGCGGTTGCGCTGCCTTTTGTTTTTGTGATTGTTTTGATAATGGCGCCCGTTATATATTTTACCGACCGCGGACCCGTTTTTTATAACGCCCCCAGAATAGGGAAAGACGGCAAACTTTTTAAAATGTACAAATTTCGGAGTATGTATGTAAATTCTCCGGATATCCGCCTTAAAGACGGTTCTACATACAACAGCGAGGAGGACCCGCGCGTTACGCCGGTGGGAAGGTTTATGCGAAAAACAAGCATTGACGAACTGCCGCAGTTTCTTAATATATTTTTAGGGCAGATGAGTCTTATAGGCCCCAGGCCCGACACGCCCGACAGTTTGGATACATACCCAGAAGAGGTTCGCGTTTTTTTAACGGTAAGACCGGGAATAACGGGATACAGTCAGGCGTACTTCAGAAACAGCGTAAACGCCGAAATAAAAATGCGAAACGACGCGTATTACGCGATTAACTGCACCTTTTTTATGGATGTGAAAATATTTTTCAAAACGATTGTTTCGGTATTATCCCGACAAAATATTTACACCGAAATGGCCGAAGAAGAGGCAGCAGTGGCGGCAGAAGCGCTTAAAAATCGATAAAAAATGGAGAAATTATGAAAAAAATAATGATTTTAGGCGCCAGTATCCTCCAACTGCCCGGTATAAAGAAAGCAAAGGAAATGGGTCTTTCGGTTGTTGCGGTTGATATGGATAAAAACGCCGTGGGATTTAAAGAAGACATTGAAAAGGAAGTTATCAGCACTATTGATATTCCGGCAGTGATTGAGGCTGCAAAGCGGCATAAAGTAGACGGCGTTATAACCCTTGCTTCCGATATGCCGATGCGCACCGTGGCGGCGGTTGCCGAAGAATTGAAAATACCGGGTGTTTCAAAAACCACCGCGTTAAGGGCGACCGATAAAGCGGAAATGGTTAAATGTTTAAAGGCGGCGGGCGTACCGGTTCCGGATTTTTATGTTGCGGAAAACGAAGAAGATTATAATACCGCCGTACAAAAGGTTAAAAAACCTTTTATAGTAAAACCTACCGACAATTCGGGCAGCCGCGGGGTTTCTTTTTTAGACTTTGACAGCAGCAAAGAAAAAATTAACGCGGCTTATTTTTACGGCAAAGAATTTTCAAGAAACGGCAATGTGCTTGTCGAAGAATTTATGCGCGGTCCCGAAGTAAGCGTTGAAACAATGACGGCGGATGGGGTGTGCCGCGTAATTCAGATAACCGATAAACTTACGACCGGCGCGCCGCATTTTGTTGAAATGGGGCATAGCCAGCCCACGCGCCTGCCTTTGAATGTTGCCGAAAAGATAAAACAAACCGCGATAGCGGCAAACAAGGCAATCGGTATCACCTCGGGACCTTCTCATACCGAGATAATCGTAACCGAAGAAGGCCCTAAAATAGTTGAAATCGGCGCGCGTTTGGGCGGCGACTGTATAACAACGCATTTGGTACCGCTTTCCACCGGTGTTGATATGGTCGAGTGTATTATCAAAACTGCGCTCGGCGAAACGCCGGATTTAACCCCAAAATTCAATAAAGGCAGCGCAATAAGATATTTGCACCAAACGCCCGGCGTTGTTAAGGGAATTGACGGTGTAACGGCTGCCTCTGCCGTGCAGGGGGTAAAACAGATAAGTTTTCCGCACGGAATAGGACAGCAAATTACCGAAATTGACAGTTCCGCCGCAAGAATGGGATTTGTAATAGCAGACGGAGAAACCGCCGCCGAAGCGGTAAAGGTTTGCGAGACGGCGCTTTCTTTAATAAAAGTAACAATGGAATAGTTGGTGAAAATGAAAATCTTATTGTATTACACGCCGTTTTTCGGCTATGAAAAAGAAATGCAGGCCGTGCTTGAAGCGGCGGGGCACACGGTGGAATACTATAATCCGCGTGCTTTCCGTTCGGCGTTCGGGCGCGCTTTTTACAAGTTCATACCGTGGGCGGTAACGGGCTTTACAAACCGTTATCATAAAAAAATACTTAAAAATTTAACCTATGATTACGACGTTATGCTGACGAACGACAGGGTCCCGCAATTTGTTACGCAAATTTTAAAGAAAAGAAACCCTCAAATACAGTGCTGTTTGTATCTTGACGATTCTGTGAGAAATCTTAAGGGTATAGAACATTATTTGTGCGAGTACGACCGCAAGGTTACCTTTGACAGAACGGACGCGCAGAAATACGGTATGGAATTTCTGCCGCTTTACTTCAGAAAAGAGTACGCAAGCGAAAATTGCAAAAGTGCGGAACCCCTTTGTTACGATATATCGTTTGTCGGCACCTGCCATTCGGACAGGTACAAAATAATAAAACAGATAAAGAAAATGTGCGACGAAAACGGTAAAACGTATAAGTTTTACTGCTATCTGCAAAGCAAATTCGTTTACAGGTTTTATAAACTTACAAAACCCGAATACAGGGATACCAAGATAACCGATTTTGAGTTTGATAAGATTTCCGCCGCGCAGTCAAGCGAAATATTTCGCAAAAGCCGCTGTATTCTTGATATACAGCACCCACTTCAAACGGGACTTACCATGCGCACTATGGAGACGGTCGGCGCCAAGAAAAAACTTGTTACCACCAATGCGGATATAGTAAATTACGATTTTTACGACAGCCGCAACATTTACGTTGCGGACAGGCAGAACCCCTGTTTTGATATATCGTTTTTAAACGGAGAATACGAGGAGACCGGCTTTGACACGAACAAATACTCGCTTAAAAGCTGGCTTGAAAATCTTTTAAAGATAACCCTGTAATTTTTTAAAAATACATTTTTCGGGAGGCGGCATTTTGAGGATTTTAGTTACGGGAGCAGGCGGATATTTAGGCTGCGGTTCGGTAAAGGCGCTGCTTGACGCAGGCGCCGAAGTTGCGGCGGTGGATATAAACACCGACCATACCGATCGCCGTGCGGATATTTACACGCTTGACCTTTTTGCCGAAAAAGACCTTTTTAAAAAGACCGGTGTGCCCGATGCGGTGCTGCATCTTGCGTGGCGCAACGGTTTTAACCATAATGCCGAAACACATATAGGCGACCTGCCTCGCCACACGGAATTTATAGAATACTGCGCCGAAAACGGCGTGAAAAGAATATGCACAATGGGCTCTATGCACGAAATCGGCGTGTTCGAGGGCAGCATAAGAGAGGATACCCCCTGCAATCCGGCAAACTTTTACGGAATTGCAAAAAATGCCTTAAGGCAGGCGGCAAAACTTATCTGCCAAAAAAACGGCGTGGTTTTCCAGTGGCTGCGCGGTTACTATATAGTGGGTAATCCGCAGTTCGGCTGTTCGGTGTTTTCAAAAATATACGAAGCGCAGCAAAACGGAAAAGAAAAATTCCCCTTTACAAGCGGCAAGAACCAGTATGATTTTCTTGATTATGACGATTTCTGCCGTCTTACAGCGGCGGCTGCCATGCAGGACGGGGTTGACGGAATAATAAACATCTGCTCTGGCGAACCGGAGGCGCTCGGTGCGCGGGTGGAGCGTTTTATAAAGGAAAACGGCTACAAAATAAAACTTGATTACGGCGCTTTCCCCGACAGACCGTACGACTGCAAGGCGGTTTGGGGCGACAGCCGAAAGATAGACCTTATTATGAAAAACGCGGCGGACAAAAAAGATGAGTGAGAAAAGCGGCAATTTTGACCTTAAGGAATTGCACGGCGTGCTTCTTGAAATTCTTTGCGAATTTGACAGGATATGCCGCGAACACGGCCTTAAATATTCGCTTGCGTGGGGAACGATGCTCGGCGCCGTGCGCCACGGCGGTTTTATACCGTGGGACGACGATGTAGACGTTATTATGGAACGCTCCGATTACGACCGCTTTTGCGAACTTTGCAAAACGGAACTTAAAGAGGGCTTCTTTTTCCAGACCAAAGAAAGCGATAAAAACTATTGGTACAATGTGGGCAGACTTCGCAAAAACAACACCGCGATGATATATGAAGATTGGAAAAACGCGGGGTTTCATCTGGGGCTTTATATTGATATACAGCCGCTTGACCACATTGCGGACAACCGCTTTAAAAGGGCGGTGCAGTATTTTTTCATAATACTTAACACTCCGGTGCGAATGTCGCGCAATCCGATACTTTTCCGTGCCGTGGGCAGCCGTTACGGCAAGGCTTTAAAAGCGGCGCTTTGGCTTTTTTCAAAAATAATACCGAAGAATGCGGCGGACAGGATAGAAACGCATTTTATAAAGAAATATAACGGTAAGCCCACACGCTGCGAACAGGTTATATGCGACGGCGGCGTGCTTATAAACACCCCGTCCGATATGCTGCCCTTCCCCGTGAAATGGTACGGCGACTTTTACGATATAGAGTTTGAGGGAAAAAAATTTATGTGCAGCGGACACACGGACGAATTGCTTACGTTATGGTACGGCGATTATATGAAACTGCCGCCGGAAAACCAACGGGTTATGACCCATTTTCCGCTTGTTTTTGATACAAAGCGCGATTACACCGAATATCTTAAATCTTTTAAGGAAAAAGAGGAAAACAAATGAAGATACTTCATATATGCACCAGCGGCGAGTATACCGACGGCTTTTCCTATCAGGACAACCTGATAGCAAAGTATATGAAAAAGGACGGACTGGATGTTTACGTTATCGCCTCGCCCTGCGCTTACGATGAGGACGGCAACACCGTTTTTCTGCCGGCACCCCAAAGGTATGTGAACGAATGCGGAGTAAAGGTTACAAGGCTGCCTTTCAGAAAACCGTTTAAGGTGCGCCGCAAACTGCGCAGTATGAAGGGCTTTTATGAGGAACTTGAAAAAATATCGCCCGATGTTGTGTTTTTCCACAATCCCCAAACAAGCGACACGGCGGTTTTGATGAAATATTTAAAGAAAAATCCGCAGGTGGAACTTTATGCCGACAGCCACATAGATTTTTCAAACAGCGCCACAAACTGGCTTTCAAAGCATATACTGCACGATATTATATGGCGGCATTACGTTTTAAAACTTAAAGATAGGGCTATTCGTTTTTACGGCGTTCTGCCCGCACGCGTGGAGTTTTTGCAAAACGTGTACCACGTGCCTGCCGAAAAAACGGAACTTCTTGTAATGGGCGGCGACGACGAACTTGTAACCGCTGCCGAAAATTCGGGCGCGCGGAAAAAAATACGCGAAAAATACGGTATTGCACCGGATGATTTTCTTGTTATGACCGGCGGCAAGATAGACGCTTTTAAAACAGAAACCCTGCTTTTAATGCAGGCAGTGGCGGAAATAAAGAACGAAAAGTTAAAACTTATCGTTTTCGGCTCGGTAGCGCCGGAACTGAAGAAGCGTGTAAACGACCTTTGCGACGGCAAAAAGATACAATATATCGGTTGGGTGCACGCAAAAGATTCTTACGAATACTTTGCCGCAGCCGATCTGGTGGTTTTCCCGGGCAGACATTCGGTTTTCTGGGAACAGGTTACCGCGCAGGGCGTGCCCATGCTGTGTAAAAAATGGCACGGCACCACCCACGTGGATTTGGACGGAAACGTGAAGTTCCTGACCCGCGACAGCGCCGAAGAGATAAAAGAGGAAATAGAGCGCCTGCTTGCAGACCCCGAACTTTATAAAGAAATGAAAACCGTGGCGGAAGAAAAGGGTAAAAAGGTATTTTCCTATGCCGATATTTCGCGCCGCGCGATAAGAGACATAACGGCGAAAAAGGCGAAATAACCCGATTGATTTTTCGGACTTATAAAAATAAAAAAGGAGGGATTTCCGTGCATATCTGTTTTGTGGTAGAGGGTTACCCTACCCCTACGGACCCCTTTATGCCCTTTGTAAGGGAACTTATCGCTAAAATGGCGGTAAAGGGCGTTAAGTGTTCGGTTATCGCTCCGCAAAGTATAACGCGCGCAAAGCGCCACCGCTTGCCGGTAAGACCGAAATTTTGGCGTGACCGTGCGGCGGACGGCGTTTATATAGACGTTTACCAGCCGCATTATTTCACCCTTTCGGGCTTTGCAAAGCGCCTTTCGCAAAACGGTATGGCGCGCGCGGCAAACCGCGCTTTTAAAAAACTTGAAAAAAGTCCCAATTTTTTGTATGCCCACTTCTGGCATATGGGCGTTACGGCCTCAAAAATAAAGTGCGGACTTCCGATATTTGTCGCCTGCGGAGAGAGCAAAATAAGCGTGCGTTCGGATTATTCCGAAAAAGAGACAGACGCGCTTTTAAACCGTCTTGCAGGTGTTGTTTATGTGGGCACTAAGTCATACCGTGAATCGTGCGCGGAAAAATTACAGCGCGAAAATCCTTATATAATTGCCCCCAACGGATACGATCCGGCGGTGTTTTATAAGCGTGACAAAGCGCAGTGCAGAAAGGTTTTAAATCTGCCGCAGGATGCATTTATCGCCTGCTTTGTAGGGTCTTTCAACCACAGAAAGGGCAGTTTGCGCCTGTCTGCCGCGCTGGACGATGTTAATTCCGACGGTGCCGACAAAAAAGTATCCTCGGTGTTTTTGGGGTCGGGTACGGACGCTCCGCGCTGCGGCAATATTCTGTTTTGCGGCAAGTGTGCGCACGGCGATATCCCGCTGTATCTCGGCGCCGCGGACATGTTTGTGCTTCCCACCCTTTCGGAGGGCTGCTGCAACGCCATTGTAGAGGCGCTTGCCTGCGGACTTCCCGTAATATCCTCAAACGGACTTTTCAACGCCGACATTATAGACGAAACCTGTTCTTTAAAGATAGATACTAAGGACGTTTCGGCGATATCCGCCGCTGTACGCACTCTTCGCGATAACGATTCGCTGCGGGAAAAACTTTCGCGAGGCGCACTTAAAAAGGCAGAGGCGCTGCGGCTTGACAACAGGGCGGATAAAATAATTGAATTTATAAGGAAAGAGGGAGGAAAAACCCTTTGAACCCACAAGCAACCGCAAATATCAAAAGTTTGCCGAAAAAAGATTTAACCGGTATGGTAATCAAGTTTTTACTGTGCTTTATAATATGGTATCAGGCGGCGATACAGCCTTATTTTGAAATAAGCAATTTTCTGCTTCTTTTGGGACTGCTGCTCACCTTTTTCGTTGTGGTGGACTGCTACAGCAATTACGGCTTTACGGCGGTTCCGCGGCTTCCCGGGACTGCTTATGCCCTGGCGCTTTATTTTATAATCACCTACATTGTGGGTATGGCGGTAGCGCCGGATGTGGGCACCCATATACGCGACGGCGCCGCAATGGTCGAATTTATGGTGCTTATGGTATTCACCTGCTATTACGCAAAAACAAGAAAATCCGCCGATTTTCTTGTTTGGAACTACGTTTTGATGAACTGCGTTATGCTTGTGGTTTTTCTCATAAATCCCGTAGAGGTAGGCAGCGCTGCCGAGGGTGTTCGTTACAGTTACAGCCTTAACACAAACCCCAACACTTTTGCAATGTCGCTTACGATAGGCGTTTTCGGAATCCTTTATAAAATTATGCAGAAAAAAATAAAGGTTATAATAGGGCTTCCCGTGTGCGGCGTGTTTTTGTACGCCTGCTCGCTTACCGGCTCGCGCAAGGGCTTTTTCGGTATGGTATTGGCGCTTGTTCTTTGGGCGGTTATATGCTATATTCCGCTTTCAAGCGATAAAAAGCCGATTGCCGCAATAAGCAGATTTTTAATTATAGCGGCGGCGTGCGTTGTGCTTTTTTTGGTGCTGCGTCCCTTGCTTGCCGACTCTACCCTTATGTCAAGATTTCAGTCGCTCGGTAAAGAAACAGGCGATAAAAACCGTCTTGATATGTATGTAAAGGGACTTGAATATCTTAAAAATTCCCCGCTTTTCGGTTACGGGTTCTGGGGATTCGGGTATTTTTACGGCGTGTATTCACACTCAACGTGGGTTGAAGCGTTTGTATCAAGCGGCATACCGCTGGGTGTAGTTTATGCCGTGTCGTTTCTGTCTGTAGGTATAAGCCTTATAAGTGCAAACAACAGGAAAACCGCGGAAAATTACGAAACGCTTGTTTGTGTAAGGCAGTATCTTGTGCTGTTTTTGGTTTTCGTATTTTACTCTATATGCGTTATACACATATATAATATAAACTCCATGATATGTATGGGTCTTATGATATCGGCAGCCGATTTGGCAAAAAATTCCGAAAGGAAAACGAATAATGCGGGAAACAGTTAAAAGAAATGCGACAATAGATTATCTAAAGGCGTTTGCGGCGGTCTTTGTGGTTTTAGGCCACGCATTTACCTACCTTGAAAGCACGGGCGGCAGCAACACGCCCGTATCTTCGGTTGCAGGTATACTTGTTTCCGCCGTTCATGTTCCGCTTTTCTTTTTGGTTTCCGGCTTTTTGTGCCACCGCCAGCCGCTTAAAAAGTATTACGGCAAAAAGGCGAAAAGAATACTTATCCCCTTCTTTTTCTTTACCGCGTTAAAACTTGTATTTACGCAGTTTGTATCAAGGGATTTTGCGCACGGCGAAAATGCTGCCGAAATGCTTGTAAGTTATTTTCTTATAGGTTCCGCGTATTGGTTTATATACTGTATTTTCATAATATATATGATAGCGCCGCTTTTCTGGCAAAAGGACGAAACAAAACCTCCTTACGCGCTGATAGCGGCTTTTGCGGTGTTTACAATTTTTAATTTTGTGCTGTCCTTTGCGGGCGAGGGCGCGATTTTCCCCGAAAGCGTGAAACTTTTCGGTATTACCGTTAAAACGCCCCTTTTTCAGATTGAAAGGGTAATAATCTACATGCCCTACTTCCTTGCGGGCATGCTTATAAAGCGGTATGAAAATAAAATCATTCCGTTTTTCGATAAGGCAAAACTGCCGCTTGCCGTAATTTGCGTAATTATTGCCGCAGCATGCACGGTACCCGTTTATATGGGCGTTCTCAGGAAAGCGGAGGTTAAACTGCCCCTTGCTTTTGCGCTTATGTTTCTTTTACGCACCGCCGCAAAACGGCTGCCCGATAACATACGCGTGCTTAAAACCGTGGGCGGATATTCGCTTCAAACAATGCTTTTCGACGGGCTTTTCAGGGTGGTTCTGTTTGCCGCGGTCGGTCATTTCTTTACGCTTAACGCGTTGTGGGCGGCGCTTATCACGGCAGTAAATATAACGCTTACCTGCCTTTGCTGCACGGTAATTAAAAAAATACCTTACATAAGGGTACTTTTCGGACTTTAACGCGGTAAAACCTCATACGGTTCCAATCTGGGGAGGGATGTCAAGTGAACAGATTTTTAAGGCGTATAATCCTTGCAGCCAATAATCACGGTTTTTTGTGGTTTTTAGGCGATAAGGCTTGTATTAAACTTGTTTTTCACGCCCAGCTGAATAAAAAACTAAATTTAAAAGAGCCTGAAACCTTTAACGAAAAACTGCAATGGATAAAACTTTACGACCGCAATCCCCTCTACACCGTTATGGCGGATAAGTACGCTGTACGGGAATATGTTAAAGAGAATATAGGCGAAGAATATTCAGTTCCGCTTTTGGGCGTTTGGGACAACCCCGACGATATCGACTTTTCAAAACTTCCGAACCGATTTGTGCTTAAGTGTACCCACGATTCGGGCGGAATAGTTATCTGCGCCGATAAGGATAAACTCAACACGGAAAGCGCCGTAAAATTCCTTAAAAAACGGCTTAAAAAAAGCGGCAGCCGCTACGGCAGGGAATGGCCTTATAAGAACATTAAAAGAAAAGTGATTGCCGAACAGTTTTTAAAAGACGATGAAACCGACGAACTGCGCGACTATAAACTGCACTTTTTCGGCGGAGAAATAAAATTTATTCTTGTTTGTTCCGAAAGGCAAAAGGGACTTAAAGAGGATTTCTTTACCCCAAATTGGGAGCACATACCGGTTAAACGCCCAACGCACGGGCATTCGGAAAGCGTGATAGCAAAGCCCGCCTCCCTTGAAAAAATGATAGAACTGGGCGCCGCGCTTGCAAAGGATATACCGTTTTTACGGGTCGATTTTTACGTTGTAAACGGCAAAATATATTTCGGCGAAACAACCTTCTTTCCGGCTTCCGGATACACGGCTTTTGTGCCGGAGAAATACGATACGATTTTCGGCGGCTATTTAAAACTGCCTGCCGAATCCGATTAAGCGGAGTGTTTAAATGAGTGCTTTCTTTCTGTGTGACAATACAAAAGCAGAATATATAAAAACTGCCGAAGCGGCGTTTTTAAAACGCGGATTTAAAAGCGGCAAACGCTTTTCTTTGAAAAATGCGGAACTTCTTTTGTATAAAAAACAGAATATCGAAACGGAAAATTTCTTTGCGGACGAACACGGCGCGATTTACGCTGTGGGCACGCCCGTGTATAAGGGTCTTTCGTATAAACAGTCGCTTAAGTCTTTACTTTGCGACCTTTCGCGCGGCGAATTTATGCCTGAAGAACTTATCGGGCAGTATGTGATTTTGTACGCAACGGGCGAAAAAACCACGCTTATAACCGATAAAACAGGCAGTTATAAACTGTTTGCCGAATGTGAAAACGGCTTTGTTACAAGTTCGTTTTTAGCGGCGGCAGCCTGCATAGAAAGACTTACGCTTAACAAAACGGCGCTTGCCGAACAACTGCTTTGCGGCTTTATATCCCGCCCCGATACGCTTGTAAACGAGGTAAAAGCGCTTCCCGTAAAACCGCAGCCCGACGAAATTCCGTTTTGCGAAATTTATCCTCACTCGCCTTCGGCGGATTATTTTTCGCGCTCAAAGGCAGAGGGCGTAAAAAGGCAATACGAAAAGATAAAGGAATATATGCACAAAACGCGTGCGCTTTGCCGTGAATACGGTGCGGAGTGCGGACTCTCAGGCGGCTGCGACAGCAGGCTTATATGCGCGGCGGTAAATACCGAATGTGTTAAAATGAATTCGGCGCATACCCACGCAACGGGAAACATACACAACAAAGAACACGGTCCCGTAAAGCGCGTTGCCGAAATGTTCGGCGTGCCGCTTAATGTGGTAGCTACCGAATACTTGCCGGATTGCGAATCTTCGGTAATAGATAAAACGCTTAAAGAAAACTTTAATTATTTTGACGGCAGAAACGCCGAAAACATCGGCGCTTTTTCCCTTACGCACACAAGGGAATACAAAACCGCGGTAGCCGGCGGAAACGGAGTTACCTTTACGGGTATCTGCGGCGAGATATACAGGAATTTTTATTTTACATCGCTGCCCGTTTTCGGTGCGGCGTCCTGGCTTGAAACCCGAATATTTTTAAACGGCGTAAAAGAAATGCTGCCTGAGCACATATACCTTGAGGCAAGACAGAACATAAAGGAAAAGTTTTTTAAGGCAATCGGTAAAAATTCCGGCAAACTGTGTAATCCGGAAGACGCAAAACGGTATTTTGATACTTACAGAATACCGAACGCGCTTGCAAATGTAATATCCGCCAACAATCAGGAAAGTTTTTATCTGGCGCCCTTTGCGGAAAACGACCTTATCGCCTCCGCCCGTCCGGACAATAAATGGCAGGACCATTGCGGCGGGTACGAGGGCGAAATAATCTCGCTTTTCAGCCCGCAGGCCGCAAAACTTAAAACCTCGAAGGGTTATGCGCTCTCCCACATTTCCTTTAAAACAAAACTCCGCTGGAAAGCAAGGGAATTATCGCCGGCGTTTTTATGGAAATTGCGGAATCGCGCGGAAAAACCGTCCCGAAAAAGCGCGGCGGCATATAAGGCGCTTTGCGAAAAAAGCGAGTATTTTAAAGCGGCACTCGCATTTTTCTGCGAGATGTTTCCCGAAATTGATATAAAACCCGTAGAAAACGGCGAAGCGGCGCTTAACAACTTTGTTTTTACGGTCTCGTGCGTGTACGAGATATTTTCAGCCTCCGAAGGGCGCTCTGAAAGGATTTAATCCGCAGATGGATAAAAAAGAAACGTCAAACAGCAAAATAATTTCAAACTCCATAATTTATTCGGCAAGCGGACTGCTTATAAAGTGCTTCGGCTTTTTTCTGCTGCCCCTTTACACGCAGTATCTTACAAAAAGCGATTACGGCGTTACAAGCATAGCAACCTCTTTTATATCGACTATGAGTTTTATCGCCGCTTTTTCGCTTTATTCGGCGGTAATGAGGTTTTACGTTGATTTAAAGGACGATCCGCAGAAACTCAGCCGTTTTTACGGTACGATAAGCCTGTTTGTGCTTATATCGGCGTCGGCTTTCGGCGTTGTACTTACCTTTTTTAAAGGATTTCTTGAAAAAAAGATATTTTCGGGAACAAGTTTCTTTCCCATTATTTTCGTGTGTTTGATATCGCTTGTTTTTGAATGTCAGCACACGATATATCAGAACGTTTTGCGCAGTCAGCAAAAGGCGGTTAAATGCTCAGTGCTGTCGCTCGGGTATTTTTTTGTTACTTTAGGGCTTAATATCACCTTTGTGGTCTTTCTTAAAAAAGGCGCTTTGGGCGTGGTTCTTGCAACTATGACCGCCAACGTTTTATACACGGTTTACTACTGGGCGGATATGCTTTTGCACGGATATATGAAAATATGTATCGACCTGCCTGTTTTAAAAGAAGCGCTTAAATATTCGGTGCCCATAATGCCGCACAACCTTTCAACAAACATAGCAACCCTTGTTTCAAAGGCACTTATAGGCGGCAAGGTGACGCTGGGCGCTTTGGGCGTTTATTCGGTGGCTACGCAGTTTGGCAACGTTACCGATACCATACAGACGTATATAAACAATGCTTACAGCCCGTGGCTTTTTGAAAAACTTAAAGACGGGGACGAGGGGTATAAAAAAAGCATTCGCAGCGTTGTAAGAATGTTATGTTCGGTAATAGGCGTTTTCTTTATAGGCATCTCCCTTTTTGCGCAGGATTACATTGTGCTTTTTGTTCAGAAAAGCTATGTAAAAGCGTGGACCTATATACCGCTTATTATTTTGGTTTACGCAATAAAAACCATCTACTATTTCTATGTAAGCATACTGCTTTACTATAAAAAAGCCTCAAAAATCCTGTTTACCGCAACCCTTACAAGCAGCATTTTAAACATTCTGCTTTCTTATGTGTTTATACCGCTTTGGGGCGTTTACGGTTCGTTATTGGCGGACGCACTTTCCATGCTTGTACGTGTGGGAATAGTTGTGGTTATAAGTTTGCGCTTTGAAAACATAGGACTTAAAATTTCCGACTTTTTATTAAATTTTGCCATTATCGCCACCTTTATTTTCGGCGGACTTGCTTTTTCCTGCTTTAAATACAAAACCACTTTCAGCCTGCTTAATTTCGGGTATAAAATACTTGTAATGGCGGCATATTGTGGACTTGTTTTTGTTATGCACCGCACGGAAATAACAAGATATATAAAGTCGTTTAAAAATAAAAAAATCAAGAAAGGGGAGCAAAAGCAGTGACAGCAACCGAATTTTTGGAAGAAGCACAAAAAAGCGGCAAAGCCCCGATAACTTTGCGGAAATTTACGAAGAAGTCAAAGGATATCAGCACTCGACGTTCGTTTATATCCGGCGGAGAAAAAGGTGTTTTCATAAAGTCGATTCTCCCGAATTTCAAGAATTTTAATTTTGAACAGGCTTGTAGATCCCTTTAAACGATGTTACGGCAGAATAGGTGCGTTTGCGGCGTATACGATAAGAAAACTCAAATGTATAAGTTATTCGCCAAAAAAACTTTTTTCGAAATTTTGAGATATATGTGAAAAATACCCGGCAAGGGATTCAAGTCTTGTGATGGATACGGGACATTCCGCGCCGGACAGGTACTATAACGCCGCTGCTTTTGCATTACGACAGCGAAACGCCGATCGGTATGACCCGAAAACTTAATTCCATAAACAGTTTAAAAGGGCTTAAAACTCCCTTTGTGCTTATGGAAAACGGCAACCTGGCGCCGGATTTTAAATCGCGGTATTTTACGGCGGATTTTCCGTTCGGGCTTGATATTCTTGCTGCGTTTGCAAAAATGCTCGGCGTAAAGGACGAAAAAATGCTTGCGGTTTCGGATTGGTATCATAATATCACCGCAACGCACAGAGAGTTCAGTTTTGCGGATTGCGGAATAAACAGCCGCAAAGAACTTTTGGAATTTTATTCCACATAAGTAAACAGGAGAATGAATATGGCAGGTAAAAACATGACTTCCGGCGAGGTAAAACTTAAAAAGTCACTTAATCCGCTGGCGGTTTGGGGACTTGCTTTCGGCTGCATAATCGGATGGGGCTCTTTCTTTAATCCGGGACTTAAATTTTTGCCTAAAGCAGGACCTTTGGGCACCGCGATAGCAATGATATTCGGCGCGCTTATAATGGCGGTAATAGCGTTTTCGTATAATTACCTTATACCGCGGTATCCCAAAGCCGGCGGCGAGTTTACATACACGCGCGCGGTGTTCGGTCCCATTGCCGCTTATGTGTGCGGCTGGTTTTTGGTGCTGGCTTACTGGACTAACGTTCCCATGAACGCCACCACGTTCGGGTATATGACAAGATTTCTTTTTGACGGATTTTTCAGTTGGGGATATCTTTGGACGATAGCCGGATTCGACGTTTATTTAGGCGAGGTACTTTTATCCCTTGCCGCGATAGTTCTGCTTACCGTATTTTCGATAAAAGGCATAAAAATAGCGGGCGCCGTACAGACCGTGTTTGCGATATCCCTTGCGGTATCGGTCGTGATAATAGCGGTCTGCGCGATATTCAGCCCCATGACCCACCTTTCCGACTTAAAACCGCTGTTTTCACCCACGGCGCAGAACACGGGCGAGGCGGTTTCCGGCGTTATAGCCATTCTGGCGCTCGCTCCGTGGGCGTTTGTAGGTTTTGATACCATACCGCAGGCGTGTGAAGAGTTTAACTTTTCGCACAAAAAGGTGCTTCGTATAATGCTTGTCGCGATAGCCTTCGGCGCGTTTGTTTATATATCGAACACGTTGGTTGCTGCGACCGCCATGAACGAAAATTATTCGGTGGCGTTAAACGATTCCTCGATAAGCTGGCTGCTCGGTTACTCTGTTAAAAATATGCTTGGCTGGCCCGGCCTTGTGGTGCTCGGTATTGCGCTTTCCTGCGCCATACTTACCGGGCTTCTGGGATTTTTAACAGCCACAAGCCGCCTTATGTATTCCATGGCGGACGAAGGATATCTTCCCGCGTTTTTCGGAAAACTAAATAAAAAGACCCACACGCCGGTAAATGCGCTGATATTCTGTATGATAATATCGGTCGTAGGCCCGCTTTTCGGCAGAACGGCGCTTGGGTGGTTTGTTGATATGAGTTCCATAGGCGCCGCGGTGGGATTTGGCTTTACCTGCGCTGCGGCGGCAATCACCGCAAAACAAAGAAAAGACGTTGAAAACTGGAAAACGATACGTTTTCTTGCGATTTTAGGAACCGTGTTTTCCGCTGTATTCCTTGTTATGTTTATACCGGGGCTTCCGGCGGCGCTTGAAAAACCTTCGCTTATAATGCTTGGTATATGGATACTGTTCGGTATTATTTTCTACTTTACAAGAAGTAAAAAAACAATGAAGTAAGGAGAAACCTATGCTTACCAAAAGAGAATTTGAAACGCTTATGCTGCTTATGCAGGACGACGGCGTGCCCTCCCAGCGCGAAATAGCCGAAAAACTTTCCTGTTCCGTGGGAACCGTAAATAAAATACTTAAAGAACTTTCGGAAAAGGGACTTTGCTGCGAAAAAACCATTACCGATAAAGGCAGGCAGGCGCTTGACCCTTACCGTGTTAAACGCGCGGTATTCATCGCCGCGGGTTTCGGCTCAAGACTTGTACCGATAACGCTTAATACTCCGAAACCGCTTGTAAGAGTGAACGGCAAACGCATAATAGACACCCTGCTTGACGCCGTAGTGGCGGCGGAAATCCCCGAAATAGTAATAGTAAGGGGCTACCTTGGCGAACAGTTCGACCAGCTGCTTTATAAATACCCCAACATAAAGTTTATAGAAAACCCGGGATTCAACGAAAGCAACAATATATCCTCCGCAATGTGCGTAAGATACCTGTTGCAGAACGCGTATGTGCTTGAATCCGACCTTATGCTTATGAATCCCAAACTTATAAGAAAGTACGAATACCAGACCAATATACTGGGTATCCCCGTTGAGGTAAGCGACGACTGGTGCCTTATCACGAATAAGGACGGCTATGTTACAAGCGAGGGCGTAGGCGGCAGGAACTGCCACCAGATGGTGGGTATTTCTTATTGGAGCGCCGAAGACGGCGCGAAACTTGCCGTTGACCTTGACGAGGTGTATCATTCCCCCGGCGGCAAGGAACGTTATTGGGAACAGACCGCAATGGTGTACAAAAAAGAGAATTACAAGGTTGCCGTAAGGGAATGCGGTTTTGAAGATATCGTAGAAATCGATACCTTCAGTGAACTTAAAAAACTTGATAAAACATACGCCATTTAAAGAAATATAAAAACCGCGGCAGGGGGTGAAAAAATGCAAAAAATAAACGACGCGCTTTATGCCGTGCTGCGCCGCGAACTTTTAAAACAACCCTTTGGGAAAGAAACGGCAGAATATCTGGCAGACGGTAAAAGAAGAGAAGCGCTTTGTAATCTTGCTTTTTTTCACGATGTAGGCCACCTGGTTGCCGACTGTTTTATAACCGAAGGTCTTGTGACCGAAAATGACGAAATCTATAAAAGGCTGAACGCTGTTCTTATGGCGGCGGTCTGCCGCGGCGAACTGCTGCGGCGGCTTACCGAGGATATAAGCCGCGTGCTTGAGGCAGCGGGTATCGACCATGTGCTGCTTAAAGGCGCCGTAATATGCGACCTTTACCCAAAGCCTTGGATGCGTACCAGCTGCGATGTTGATGTGCTTGTAAAAAAGGAAGATCTTAACACGGCGGCGCAGGCGCTTAAAAAAGAGGGCGGCAGAACCCTGCGGCCTGGCGAACACGACCTGCCGCTTGAATTTAAAAACGGTATGCACGCGGAACTGCATTTTAAACTTGACGGTAATTCTTCAAAGTATGCCGATGTTTTAAGCAGGGCGTGGGACCATACCGTGCCCGTTAAGGGCCGACCGCATACCTTTGTTTTTGACAGCGATTTTACCTATTTTTACCACATCGCGCACACGGCAAGGCATATAAAAAACGGCGGCTGCGGAATAAAGGCTTTGGTAGACGACCATTATTTGAACATTGCCTGCGGGGAAACGCCCGAAAGGACGGCGCTGCTCTCGGGCGGCGGACTGCTTAAACTGCAAAAAAACGTACGCGCGCTTTCAATGCGTGTAATGACGGGCAGAAGCAATCCCGAAACGGCTCAATTTGAAAGATTTATACTTTCGGGCGGCACATACGGCACAAGGGAAAACGAACTCACCCTTAAAAAGGGATTTTCAGGCGAACTTCGTGCAGACAGAATCTTCCTGCCTTTAAAGGAACTTAAATATCATTACCCTGCGCTTGAAAAACATCCGCGGCTGTATCCGCTTTTTGCGGCAAGGCGGGTATTAAGGCTTGCGTTTATAACATTTCCCGAACTTGTAAAAAGGCAGTTGAAACGAAAACGCAGCGCCGGCGAAGACAAGGGCAAAGAAAACAATACGGATATAATAAAAGAACTTGGTATTTAAAGGGGCGATATAGGTGCTTGAAAACAACGTAAGTCTTGAAGGAAAAACCGTTCTTATTACGGGCGCTGCCGGATTTATAGGCGCAAATCTTGCCGAAAGACTTTTAAGAACTGTGGAAAACATAAAAATAATCGGTCTTGACAGTATGAACGATTATTACGATGTTTCGCTTAAAGAGTACCGCGTAAATAAGGTAAAGGCGGCAGGCGGCGATTTCCGGTTTGTTAAAATGAACATAGCGGATAAAGCGGCGCTTTGCGAGGTGTTTTCAAAATACCGTCCCGCGGTCGTTGTTAATCTTGCGGCGCAGGCAGGGGTGCGGTATTCAATAACCAATCCCGACGTTTATATCGAAAGCAACATAATAGGATTTTACAACATACTGGAATGTTGCAGAAACTATCCCGTGGAACATCTTGTTTACGCTTCTTCTTCAAGCGTGTACGGCAGCAATAAAAAAGTGCCGTACAGCACAAACGATAAGGTGGATAATCCCGTGTCTCTCTATGCCGCAACCAAGAAATCGGACGAACTGATAGCGCACGCTTATTCAAAACTTTACGATATACCGTCTACGGGACTAAGATTCTTTACGGTCTACGGACCGGCAGGCAGGCCCGATATGGCTTATTTCGGTTTTACAAACAAACTGTTAAAGGGTGAAACCGTTAAGATATTCAACTTCGGCAACTGCAGGCGCGACTTTACTTATATCGACGATATAGTCGAGGGCGTTGAGCGCGTTATGCGCTGCGCGCCGCCCAAAAGCCGCGGAAAGGATGGGCTTCCCGTTCCGCCTTATAGGGTGTATAATATAGGAAACAGCAAACCCGAAAATCTGCTTACATTTGTCGATATATTATGCGAGGAACTTGTAAACGCGGGCATTCTGCCAGAAGACTTTGATTTTGATTCAAAAAAGGAACTTGTTCCCATGCAGCCGGGTGACGTACCGGTGACCTATGCGGACGTAAGCGACCTTGAAAGGGATTTCGGCTTTAAACCGCACACGCCGCTGCGCGAGGGACTGCGCCGTTTTGCGGAATGGTATAAAGAGTTTTATAAAGGAGAAAGTTTATGAAAATCGCCGTTGCAGGAACAGGATATGTAGGTCTTTCCATTGCCGTGCTTTTATCTCAGCACAACACGGTTACCACCGTTGATATAATCCCCGAAAAGGTGGAAATGATAAACAACAAAAAATCCCCGATAGCGGATAAGGAAATCGAGGAATATTTAAAAGAGAAAAAACTTGACCTTACCGCCGTAACGGACGGGATTTCGGCTTATAAAACGGCAGATTTCGTTGTTATTTCCACACCTACGAATTACGATGAAAAGAAGAATTATTTTGATACTTCTTCGGTTGAGAGCGTGATAGAACAGGTGCTTTCGGTAAACAAAAACGCGGTAATGGTGGTAAAATCGACTGTTCCCGTTGGCTTTACCGCCGAAATGCGTGAACGTTTCTGCACCGAAAATATACTTTTCAGCCCCGAGTTTCTGCGCGAGGGCAGGGCGCTTTACGATAATCTGTATCCAAGCCGCATAATTGTGGGCGGCGCCGCAGGCAACGAAGATATGCGCCGTGCCGCCGAAACGTTTGCAGGTCTTTTAAAGGCAGGCGCCGTTAAAGAGGATATAGAGGTCCGATTTATGAACTCTACCGAAGCGGAAGCAGTAAAACTGTTTGCAAACACCTATCTTGCGCTTCGCGTCTCTTTCTTCAACGAACTTGATACCTACGCCGCAGTCCGCGGACTTGATACAAAATCAATTATCGAGGGTGTGGGTCTTGACCCAAGAATAGGCAATCATTATAACAACCCCTCTTTCGGGTACGGCGGTTACTGCCTGCCGAAGGATACAAAACAACTGCTTGCAAATTATAATGATGTTCCGCAGAATATCATTTCCGCCATCGTGGACGCAAACCGCACCCGTAAGGACTTTATAGCCGATCAGATAATCGCCAAGAGTCCTGAAACCGTCGGCATTTACCGCCTTACAATGAAAGCCGGCTCGGATAACTTCAGGCAAAGTTCAATACAAGGCGTTATGAAACGCATAAAGGCAAAAGGTATAACTGTTGTGGTGTACGAACCTACCATGAAAGAAACCGAGTTTTTCGGCAGCCGCGTAACGCACGATATAGAAAAATTCAAATCCGAATGTGACGTTATAATCGCAAACCGTTATAACGAAGAAATAGCGGACGTTCTTGATAAGGTATATACAAGGGACCTGTACTTCAGGGACTGATATCCTTATAAATTGCTTTAAAAAGAAAAAGCGCACGGTACAACACCGTGCGCTTTCTGTTATCTGTTTATTTTGCAAATTTTTTATATGCCGAAGTTTCGGTCTCTTTTTCCCAAAGGGTATCAAAATCGGCCTTGTCGCCGTCTGTATAATAAACGCGCGTTTTTTCGTATTGACCGCCGTCGGCTGTTTTGTTCCACTTTACTATTACATATTTATCCGCCTTGTACATAGTGCTGCAAATCTTGCCGGAGGGGTATTCCTGCACAACTTCGTAAGGCAGGTCGCCTAAAAAATAGTTATACGCTATACTGCCGCCTGTTGCAGCCGCCACAATAACCGCCGATACCGATATAAGGGTTATCTTTACCCATTTTTTTATCGGTTTGCAAAGTCCCGCCTTTTTACGGCGCACCGCCAGAACCGCCGGAACGGTAAATACGGCTGCCAGCAGAACAAGCACAATGATTATCCTTACGGGCATTTTTACCTTAACGGCGCCCTCTGCCTTTTCAAGCGGATTTATCGGCATACCGATCTGAACGCCGGGCGTCGCGATACGGTGCGCCAAACGTTTTATCTGCATTTCGGCGCGGGCGGCAAGGTTTGTTTTTTCCGTGCCATCGGAATTTTTAAAGTAAAACGCTTTGCCGGTAAATTTCCCCGTGCCTATCTCTTCACAATCGGCAGCCTTTACGGGTTTTGAAACGGCGGAAGAAAAAAGCGCCTTAATATAAGAAGTAAATGTGACCGACTGATATGTGTCGCCCGGTGAATAGATTGTATATTTGTCGGATTTCCACACAAGGTCGGGACCCTGCGCGTTCTTTTGCATAATCTGCGTGGGTGCGGCGCCCGTAAAGGTAACCGCTGCGGAAATCGTATGAACGGCAACTACCGCCGAAATCAGGACAACGATCGCAAGCAGAGTAACAAATAATGTTTTGAATACTGTTTTACGCATTTTTCCTCACCTCTTAATAATTACATTATTATATGCATCGGGAAACCAATACAATCGGGGTACAGCGAAAAAGGCGCTTTAAAAGCGTCGGTTTTCGCCGTTTGGAAAAATCCGTATCAATATTCCGGATGCAAGGCCTTGCCCCGGCTAAAGCCCCGCCATAAACGGCAACTGCGGCGGCTCTTGTCAGGACGGCAGGCGGAACCTGGGTTACCGTCTGCCCTACGAGAGAAAGCTCCCACTAAATCTAGTATATACGAAAGTGAATAAAAAATCAACTAAAAATATCAGTAACAGTATAAAAACTTTTATACACAATTACTTTATTTGTCATATTTTGTCGAAGAAAGAAACAAAAAATATTTTTTTGCGATAAGATTGTAGGCTTGTACAAATTGAACAAAAATAAATCAGTTGTTTTCCCAATTGACATACATTGTAAATAAATGTTATTGTTTAGTCGACAAAGGAGAAAGGGGCGTGGTTCCGATGATAAATTTACCTCATTTTTTCGCCGCCGCGGCAATATATTAGGCGGCAAAAAAATAAAAAGGAAACGGGATTACTAAAATATAAAGGAGGAGTAAAAAATGAAATTTAAAAAATTGATTTCCGTAATAGCGGCAGCGGCGCTGATGTTTTCATTTGCGTTTTCTGCGTCGGCGGTATCCGATGCAGCAGAGGTAAAGAAGGTTACCGATGTATCCGCTTCGGAAGAAACGGCACAACCCCAATCGGCCGCAAGCGGCATAACCAGCGGCGGGATATACAACATTAAAAGCGCATACAGCGGCAAATATATCAACGTTCACTACGGCGTTGACGCGAACGGTACAAACGTTTACCAGTGGGACGCCGACGGCAGTACCGAGCAGAAGTTTAAGGTTGTTTACAATTCTTCAACCGACTGCTACAAAATTTACGCCATGTGCAGTTCTTCGGGCACAAACCGCGTTCTTGACGTAGTACGCGACGGCGCGCCTTTGGCGCCCGGTCAGAACGTGGATATATGGACCGAGGTTGACGCAACGGCGCAGCAGATGAACATAGTTCCCGTAAGCGGCGGAATGTATTATATAGGTATGAAAGCCGCGCCCGAACTTGTTATAACCACACGCGGCACGGCTAACGGAACCTCGGGTGGTACGGCGTATGATTCTCCCGGAAACGTACATATAACCGTTTATGAAGGTGCACAAAACCAGCTTTGGTATTTTGAACCTGTCGGCGGCGGTTCTTCCGGCGGTACGGCAGCATCGCCCCACGGATTCCTTGACGACGTTACCTCCACCACAATAAGCGGTTGGGCGTGGCGCAGCGATATGCCTAACGAACCCATAGCCGTACACGTTTATATAATCAACACCGAAACCCAGGCGCAGACCATTACAAGCGTTTCGGCGGATGTTTACCGCGCAGACCTTCTTAATGCAGGCATAGGCAACGGATGCCACGGATTTGCAATGTCCGTAAACTGGGAGGATTATGCGGCAGGCACATATAAGGTATATGCTTACGGCATAGGCGCAAACGGCGATAATCCGGGTCTTACAAACTGTCCCAAGTATTATACAAACGGCGGCGGCAGTTCTTCGGGCAGCACGCTTTCGCTTAACAGTCCGGCTTCCGGCAATCTTACTTCCGGCAGCAGCACCTTCTACTTTACGCCTACCTATACGGGACTTTATGCGGTTGAAACCTCCGGCTCTACCGATACTTATATGACGGTGACAAGTTCCTATCTCGGAAACACCCTTACATATACCGACGACGACAGCGGCGACGGAACAAACAGTTCGATAGGATTCAGGCAGACTTCAGGCGTTACCGCCACGATCACCGTGCGGCACGCAAGCAATTTAAGCGGAAATTATCCCTTTACAATAACCGTTCGCGCGCAAAAAGGCAGCATTATTACAATGCGTTATTCAAGTTCCGATACTTCCGAATCGCTTAAAGACCTTACAAGCGCGGCAGAAGTTCCCAATTCAAAACTTACCCAGATGGATTACACCCCGATAAACAGAATAAACCCGTCCTTTGACGCGCTTTGCGGCAGCGGCGGATTCTTCTCGAACGAGGTTGTTTTCTTTGCGGGTCACGGCGATACTTTCGGCAGGATCCTTCTTACCGGCGGTCACACCGTAAACGGCAGCGAACTGCCCTCTATGAAGAATACAAAACTTGCGGTATGGTCGGCATGCTACTCCGCTTACACCGGAACTTCCACCTCCATAGCCGAATCGGCGGTAAATAAGGGCGCAAAGGCGTCTCTCGGTTGGACAAGCACAATTTACTTCGATACCTCCAAGCCCTGGACGGACAGCCTTTTCGGTTTCCTTGCACAGTCGGCGAATATCCGCACTGCGGCTGCTACCGCGTCTTTAAGTTATGCCGATACAAACGCTATCCATAACTGGAAGATATTCGGTGATACCACTACTGCCATAAACAACGTACAACTCAATACCAAGGCGTCCGCAGGCAATGCGACCGCCGCGAAATTTGAAAAAGCAATGGCGTCTTCCACCAATGATTACGAGGCAGTAAACCTTAACGAATATTGCGTAAGATACTACAAAACCGTAAACGGAATGCGCACAAACGACTATTACGACGTTTACAAGGATTGGGATCTTATACTCAAATCGAAGGAAACCTTCAGCACGGCGGACGTAAAGACCGCCCAGTCGAAACAGTTTATCACCGCCGAGCGCGAAAACATTATGAACAGATACGAGGGCAAAGAAAATCTTCATACCAGAGAAGAGGAAATGTACATTAAAAACGGAACCGATATTATCCCCGTAAGAATAATGCACATTGAATATACCGATTCTCTCGGAATGCCCGAAGAAGATATCGTATGTGTTGATATGAGCACCGGCCTGGAATTAAACTACTTTGATATCTGCGTAAGCAGGTAAAAGGCTTAAAGACCGTACAAATAAAGATTCACGGTTTTAAGGCATAAAAAAAGCAGCCTGTCAAAAGACAGGCTGTTTTTGGTGGAGATGATCGGGATCGAACCGACTACCTTCTGAATGCCATTCAGACGCTCTCCCAGGTGAGCTACACCCCCGTGCAAAAAGTATATTATCACACTGCGGCGGCAAAATCAAGGAAAAATTTACGGTGCGGACAATATTTTTATTGACACGGCGGGTGTTTTTGCGGTATAATCTCATACTGTAAAGGCTATAAGGGAGAAAGCGCCGCATATATTCGCACTCCCGCGTTGCCGGCAATTTCTGAAAGGGAGGAAAATACAGTGAAAAGAACCTATCAGCCTAAGAAGATACACCGTAAAAAGGAACACGGTTTCCGCAAGAGAATGGCTACGGCTAACGGTCGCAAGGTACTTGCCCGTCGCAGATCAAAGGGAAGAAAACAGTTGACCTACTGATAAAAAGCCACGCTTTCGGTGGCTTTTCCTTTTATAGGGCCGCGTGGCTTTTCGGGTGGACAAACAATGAACAGCTTTGAAAAACTAAAGCAAAATTACGAGTTTCGCCGTGCGTACAACAAGGGCGCTGTTGCGGTAACGCCCTACTTTGTGCTTTATACCGTAAAGGGCAGAAAGGGCCGCGTGCGTATGGGAATAACAGTAAGTCGCAAATTCGGAAATGCCGTTAAAAGGAATAGGGCAAAGCGCCTTATAACGGCGGCGTTTTCGGAAAATCTTGCGTTTTTAAACGCGGGATACGATTACGTTTTTGTGGCAAGAACCAAAATACTTTCGGTTAAAAGCACCGCGGTCTCGGCGGCGCTTCGCGGCATTACGGAACAGGCCGCATTCGGGTTATGAAACAAAGTATTGCGGCACGCCTGCTTATGCGTGCGATAAGATTTTACAGAAAAAACATATCCCCTGCTAAAATACCGAGCTGCCGTTTTACTCCTACCTGCAGCGCCTACGCGCTTGAGGCTATCGGCACTCACGGGGCGATAAAGGGCGGATTGCTTTCAATTTACAGAATACTTCGCTGCAATCCGTTCTGCAAAGGCGGCTACGATCCCGTACCGCCAAAAAAATAACGGGAAACCTACAAAACGAAAATGAACGCCGCAACAGGGCGTAAAGTAAGAAATATACAGAATTTCAGGGTGCTTTAAATGGGTAGTTTATTTAATTTTATAAATATTCCTCTGGGCTATATCATGCGTTTTCTTGCAGAATTTTTGGGCGGTAACTTTGCCGCTTCGGTTTTTGCTTTTACGCTGCTTATCGACTTGCTTTTGATTCCGCTTACTATCAAAAGTCAGAAATCCACGGTAGCGCAGCTTCGCGTAAAGCCCAAACTTGACGAACTTAAAAAGCGTTACGGCGACGACAGGCAGAAATTTGCCGCGGCGCAGCAGGAACTTTACAAAAAAGAAGGCGTTTCAATGGCGGGCGGCTGTCTGCCTATGCTTGTGCGCCTTGTATTGCTTTTTGCGATATATTCGCTTATTCTTTCTCCGCTTACCTATATGTCTGGCGCGGACAAGACGAAAGTAAACAACGTTACCAATGCCGTGGCGGCAGGTATGGAAGAACTTAAGGAAAAGGACGCCGATAAGTACGAGGAAATAGCAAAAAAAATCTCGTGGAACTCCTCTTCCAAAAATTCCGGCAACCAGCTGGGCGTTATCAAGGTAGTGCGCGACGATACCGGAATAATTGAAGAAATCCTTGACGAAAAAGAATACGAAAAGATAAAAGACGACCTTGAAGCAGTGCGCGAAAAGGATAAAAAGGCAGGTATAAACTACACCCTTTTCGGTGTTGACCTTACCAATAAACCTTCTTTCAATATTGACATTTTCCATCACTTCGAGGCAGGTTGGCTTTTGCCGATAGGCGCTTTTCTTGCGCAGATGCTTATGAGCCTTGTTTCGGCAAAAATAAACAAGATAAACAATCCGGAAGCCCCGTCGATGATGGGTATGATGCTCTTTATGCCGATAATCTCGTTGTTCATCGGCTTCACGTTCCCCGGCGGCGTGTGCTTCTACTGGATATGCTCTTCGCTTATAGGCGGCGCGATTCAGGCAGGTGTACAGGTATTTTACGGCCCGCAGCGCCTTCTTGCCCGTCAGCGCGAAAAGGAACTCGGCAAACAGTGCGAATTTGAAGAAAAACAGCTTTTGAAATTCGACGGCGAAAAGACCGAAACAGAAAACTAATTTTCAGGAGGGAAAATCCTTGTTAAAAGAAGAAATAGGCTACGGCGACACCGTGGAAGAGGCTACTGAGGACGCAAAACTTAAACTCGGTGTGCGTGATGATGAAGATATACAGATAGATATAATAACAATGCCCAAGAAGAAAGTTATGGGTATTTTCGGCGGCTGCAAGGCAGAGGTAAAGGTAAGCGTTGAACGCAAAGAACCTGCCAGGTCGAAAAAGACGGCAAAGGGCAAGGTGCCCAAAAAAGAGCAGAAAAAGGAACAGGTAAAAGAGCAGGTAAAACAGCGCGAGCCGGAAAAGGCAAAAGCCGCACCGGAAAACGCGGTGGACGCGGCGGAACTTGAAAGCGGCAGCCGTGCGGCAAAGGCTGTAGATTATCTTAAAAACGTGCTTTCAAAACTCGGCTGCGAAAACGTTGATATGAAGGTTGCCGAACAGGAAAACGGCGCGCTTATATATCTTGAGGGCGACGGCCTCGGAATAATAATCGGTCATCGCGGTGAAACGCTTGACGCGCTGCAGCATTTGGTGTCCCTTTCGGCTCGCACAAGCGAGGGTTATTATAAGGTTACGCTTAATATCGGTGATTATCGCGAAAGAAGGGAAGACACCCTTATATCGCTGGCACACCGCGTTGCCGAACAGGTACTTAAAACCGGCAGGGGCAAGGCGCTTGAACCGATGAATCCTTATGAACGCAGGATCATACACACCGCGGTTCAGGATATAGAGGGCGTTACCTCTTCCTCCGTGGGTGAAGGTGCCTGCCGCAGGGTTGTTATTATTGTTGAGGGCGGCGATGTAAACGAAGTAAGGTTTGACCGCTATAACCGTTCAAGAGGCGGCAGAGGCGGCCACGGCGATAACCGCCGCGGCGGTATGAACAGGGGTCGCGGCAGGGAACGCCGTCCTTCAAACACGGTTGCGACTGCTCCCACGCGCGCACCTAAGGCCGACAGCGACGTTCCGCTTTACGGCAAAATAAAATAAATATCATTGTATTCGTAATGGGGATGTGCTATCATAGTGTAGGCATATCCCCATCTTTTTAAAAGGAGAAAATCTTTATGAAACTTGCCAGAATACTATCCTGCGCCGCCGCTGCTGCGCTTGCCGCAATAAATATTGCGGGCGGTATGAAATTCAGCGTTAAGGCACTTTCGGAATACGATATAGGCACCCTTAAAGAAAAAGGACAGATAAAGATTATCGGCCGCTGCGATATTTCCGGCAATATGATGTCGGCTCCGTGGTCGGGATGCGGATTTGAAATGCGCGTAAACGCCGCAGGCGGAAAGTTTGCGGTAAATATAGTTACTTCCGAAGAAAAGGTGTATTTTGCCGTGTTTGTGGACGGAAAACCGCTTGACCGCGGCGAGCCCGTAACGCAACAGAACACAAAACTGCAGTTTGACCTGCCTGCCGGCGAACACACCGTAAAGGTGGTAAGGGATACGCAGATATCCAAAACAGGCGTGCTTTACATTTTAGGCATGGATTTTAACGGCGAGGTACTTGAAGCGCCCGAAGAAAAAGATATGTATATAGAAGTTGTGGGCGATTCCATAGCCTGCGGACTCGGCGCGCTCGGCACATATAAACAGGGTGAAGTGTGGAAACAGCCCGAAGAGGATTCCGCCGTTTCCTCCTTTGCTTACCGCACGGCAGAGGCGCTTGACGCCGACCTTTCAATCGTTGCGCGCGGCGGTATCGGACTTTATAAGGTGTCGTCCGGCTCTCAGGAAGCAACCGAAAGCACAAAACTTTCCATGCAGGAGGTATATCCTTATAAAAACGGATTTACTGCTGCTGATACGGAGGAGGACAAGTATTCTTTTGAAAGAAAACCGGACCTTATTCTTCTTGAACTCGGTGCCAACGACGATACAAAAAATGAATCCAGGTGGAAAGAAGAACTTACGGGTTTTGTGCAAATGCTGCGTGAAAAGAACGGCGATACTGTGCCTATCGTATGGGTCGGCAAAAACGAACAGCATTACAATACTGCGCTTCTTGCAAAACGCACCGATTTAAAGGACGATAAGAACTTTTATGCTTTCAGATATGCCTACGGCGGTTCGGGCAGCGCGGCGCTTGCCACACAAACGGCAGGTCACCCCTCTGCTGCGGAGCAACAGGAATTTGCCGATAAAATCGTAAACTTCCTTAAAGAAAACAATATTGATAAACCGTCCGAAAACGTTGAAAACACCGGAATCGGGACCGCCGCAGACTCCGGAAAGACGGGGCTTCAAAAATCAACACTTATTAAGATAGGTGCAGCCGCAGGCGCGGTTGCGGCAGCTGCCGCCGTTACGGGAATAATTGCGGCAAAACGCAAAAAGAAGAACAAAAAACTTCCCGATTAAAACGGTTGTTAAATCATCCCGATCCTTCGGTAAATCAGGAATTTTCGGGTGACAAAAAATGAACCGAAAATAAATTTTCGGTTCACATAAAATATTATTCGTTTTATAGGTGCATATAAAGGTATTCTACTTTTTAACCGAGTTATCCACCGAAAAACAGGTTAAAAACTGCGAAAAACGATTGTTATACCCCTTTTGCGGTTGAATAATCGGTGGATAACGTTAATAACATA
Organism: uncultured Eubacteriales bacterium; assembly: GCA_934491515.1. Lineage (GTDB taxonomy): Bacteria > Bacillota > Clostridia > Oscillospirales > Acutalibacteraceae > UBA737. The sequence goes on along the minus strand of CAKSTF010000001.1, from coordinate 98,450 downwards.
AAACGGTTGTACAGGTTAACATAACAACAAAAAATGCAAAAACCGACAACTTATATGCATTTTCGACGCGGCGATAAATTGCCGTTACATCAGTATGTACAAAAGTGCATATAAAAGCAGTTTATCCGCCTTTTCGGCGGATAGGATCAGGAACAGCCCCAAAAGCAGAGAAACGTCACCGTCGCAGCCTATATTTTTTAAAAACGGAATGTCCGAAAGCCCGGGAAAACCTGCCGCGGCACCGTGGTTTTCCGTCGGTTTGGGCGGCGCTTTTGCAGGTTCGCGTGCACGGGGTTTTGCGCTCCCTTCGCCGTTTCTTAACTTTGCAAAATGCGGCACGGGAGGCATATCGCTGTCAATGGAACGCGCGCTCATTTCGCGCATACGTTCCACCGCCTGTTGCCGGTCAAAGAAAAAATCGTTGTTTTTTTGCACGGCGGCGCCGCCTCCCTTTTGTATACAAGATGATCAGTAATTGCTTTTTTGTTGTTTGCTGCCGCGAAACGCTTTAAAAATCAAGCAATCCGCTGTCTTTCAGGTAGGGCAGCAGTTCTATAAGCCGCAGCAGTTTAACGGCGGTGTCTACCTTTTTGCGGCGTTCCTCGCTTAAATGCGGTTTCAGTGCGTTAAGCAGCGCCGTGCGGTTGTCGTCGCCCGCGGATTTCAGTTTTGACATTATGCCGGTTATCTTTGCAAGCGAAGCGGCGTCGATGCCGACGTCCGGAACGGCAGGAGGGCCGGTTTCGGCGGATTCTTCTCCGCCTAAAAGATTTTCCGCCATTTCGCGTACGCGGTTCATACTTTCGGGATCGTTAAGTATTTCCGCAAGACGTGCGTTTATATCATCCATCGGAATTGCTCTTTTTAAAGTTGTTCATTATGTTTTTGGCTTCATTGCTGTTAAGTATTTTTTGCGCGGCATCTTTGTTTGAAAGCGCGCGGGAAAGTGCGGCTTTTTCATTTTCCCCTAAGGAGGAAAACAGTTCCGCAATGTTTCCGCTGCCGGCCTTGTCAAGCGCCTGACGGCTTATTTTTCCGCCGGAAGCCTTTATAATCTGCGATTTAAGTTTGTTGATATCAAAATTTCCGTTCACGGTTCATCGCCCCTTTTTATAATAATATTATGACCTACGTTAAATTATATGCCGGGCGCGCAAAAATGAAACTGAACATTAAAAAACACCGTATGCGCGCTTTGCGCAAAACGGTATAATAATTGCTTTGCTATACGGAGGAAGAGAAAATGAAAAAAATAACAGAAGATATTTTTTATATCGGCGTAAACGATAGGGTGACCGACCTTTTCGAGGGTCAGTACATAATCCCGAACGGAATGGCGTACAATTCTTACGTTATAATTGACGAAAAAATCGCTGTTACGGACACGGTGGACGCGCGCTTTACCGCCGAGTGGCTTTCAAACCTTAAAACCGCGCTTAACGGCAGAACGCCCGATTATCTTTTGGTTCAGCATATGGAACCCGACCATTCGGGCAGCGTAACCGCATTTTTGAAAGAATATCCGACCGCCGCAGTATGCGCAAGCGCAAAAGCGTTTGTTATGATGGATAACTTTTTCGGCAAAGAAGCCGTAAAAAACAGAATAACAGCGGCAGACGGCGGCACGCTGTCACTCGGAAAACACGAACTTAAATTTACGGCGGCGCCCATGGTGCACTGGCCGGAAGTTATTATGACCTACGATGTAAAGGACAAGGTGCTTTTCTCCGCCGACGCGTTCGGAAAATTCGGCGCTTCTGACGCGGAGGAGGACTGGGCTTGCGAAGCGCGGCGCTACTATTTCGGAATAGTGGGCAAGTACGGCGCGCAGGTTCAGGCACTGCTTAAAAAACTTTCGGGCATTGAAATTGAAAAAATATGCCCACTGCACGGTCCCGTGCTTACCGAAAATCTCGGATATTATATTGACCTTTATAACACATGGTCGTCTTATGCGGTTGAAAGCGACGGCGTTGTGATAGCGTATACCTCCGTGTACGGAAACACCGAAAAGGCGGTTAGGTATTTAGCGGAAAAACTAAAGGAAAACGGCTGTCAAAAGGTAGTGGTTAACGATCTTGCGCGCTGCGATATGGCGGAAGCCGTTGAGGACGCTTTCCGTTACGGTACGCTTGTCCTTGCCACAACAACATATAACGGCGATATTTTCCCCTTTATGCGTCAGTTTATCGAACACCTGACCGAGCGTAACTACCAAAACAGAACGATCGCTTTTATCGAAAACGGTTCGTGGGCGCCGGTTGCCGCAAAAGTTATGTCGGGAATGTTTGAAAAGAGCAAAAATATTACGTTTGCACAGAATAAAGTTACCGTTTTATCGGCTTTAAACGATGAAACGGAAGAAAGTATTGTGCTACTTGCGAAAGAACTTTGCAAGTAAGCTGTGCAAATTGTTAACAGTTTAACGAATTGTTCAAAACAGCAGATTGGCTGCAGAAAAAACTTGTATTTTTCACAAAATATGGTAAAATAGAATAGGAAATAATTTATTCATTTCAAAAAGCAGGCGAAAAATTTGTTTTGCGCTGTTTTAAGGAGAAGATAACAAATGGTTAAAGAAGTAAAAGTTGAAATTTCGGCGCGTCACGTACATGTTACGGAGCAGACTTTGGAAACTCTTTTCGGCAAGGGTCATAAACTCACTCCCAAAAAAGACCTTTCACAGCCGGGTCAGTTTGCCTGCGAGGAAAAGGTTGAAATAGTAGGCGAAAAAGGCAGCCTTAAAGCGTCTATTTTAGGACCCTGCCGTCCTGAAGACCAGGTAGAGGTTTCCCTTACCGACGCGCGCGCGCTCGGCGTGAAGGCACCGATTCGTGAATCGGGCGATGTTAAGGGCAGCGGCAGCTGCCGCCTTGTAGGCCCCTGCGGTGAAGTTGAACTGAAAGAAGGCGTTATCGCGGCTAAGCGTCATATTCATATGACAGTTGCCGACGGCGAACGTTACGGCATTGCCGATAAGCAGATAGTTAAGGTAAAGATCCCCACCGAGGGCAGGGCGCTTATATTTGACGACGTTGTAGCACGCGTAAGCGATAAATACGCGCTTGCAATGCATATTGATACCGACGAAGCAAACGCGGCGGCGGTACCCGGTTCCTGCACGGGTATAATACTTGACTGAGCCTTCGGGACTTTACATCCATGTTCCGTTTTGCCAAAGAAAATGCGCTTACTGCGATTTCTTTTCGGCTTTCCCTGTCGGGAACGGAATAAACGATTATCTTTCGGCAATAGGCAGCACGGCAAAATTGCGGGGCGGACAGTTTAAAGACCGCACCTTTGATACCGTGTATATCGGCGGCGGAACGCCGTCCGTTTTAGGGCGTGATATTAAGCGTTTGCTTAAAGATGTAAGGGAAAATTTCAATGTTTTGCCCGATGCGGAAATAACCGCGGAAGTAAACCCCGAATCAGCGGCGGAATTTATCCCCGCAGCGGCGGAGTCCGGCGTTAACAGGATATCCGTCGGCGTTCAAAGCGGCAATAACGCAATGCTTGAAACGCTCGGCCGCAGGCACACGGTAAGCGATGTTTTAAACACCGTTTCGCTTATCCGGAAATGCGGCATAAAGAATATGTCGCTTGACCTTATGATTGCTCTGCCCGGAAGCCGTCTTGATACATTGGCGGCGGATATTGATTTTGTTCTTTCTTTACAGCCCGAGCATATATCGGCATATATACTGAAAAAAGAACCGCGGACCAGACTTTTCTTTGAGGATATTCCTCTTCCCGATGATGATGCTGCGGCAGACCAGTACCTTTACACCTGCGAAAGGCTTGAAGGGGCGGGCTACACGCATTACGAGGTATCGAATTTTGCAAAACCCGGGTTTTGCAGCCGCCATAATCTGAAATATTGGCAGGGCGGCGAATATTTGGGTTTAGGTCCTGCGGCACATTCTTATATTAACGGCAAAAGGTCGTATTACAAAAGGGATATGAAAGCCTTTTTAAACCTTGAACCTCCCGTGGAGGACGGAGACGGCGGAAGCCGCGCAGAACGCATAATGCTGGGTTTGCGGCTTAAAGAGGGTGTAGACCTTAAGGCGGTGTACGGCACCGTGCCGGAAACAGTCTTAAAAAAACTGGACCCTTTAAAAAGGGCGGGATATATAATATCAAACGGCACGTCGGTGCGGCTTACCGATAAGGGAATGTTGCTTTCAAACAGCATTATAACGGAGTTGACGGTATGAAGACCTATAAAATACATCTTATAAGGCATGGCCTTACGGACGCCAACGCGGACGGACGGTATATAGGCAACAGAACCGATCTGCCGCTTTCTCCCGAGGGTAAACGCGAACTTGAAGATTTAAGGCATACGCTTGATTACCCCGATATAGGCGCGCTTTACACAAGCCCTATGCTTCGTGCAAGGCAGAGTGCAGAGGTGCTCTATCCGGGATTTGAGCCCAAGGTTATAGAAGAACTTACCGAATATGATTTCGGTGAATTTGAGGGCAAGACTGCGGCAGAACTTGAAAACTGCACCAAATATCTTGAATGGACAAGCGGCAAGCGTGCCGATTGCCCCGGCGGCGAAACTTCCGAAAACTTTGTTAAACGCATTGTTTTAGGTATAAATTCCGTGGTTTGCGATATGATGAAAAACGGCGTTACTTCCTCTGCCGTTATAATGCACGGCGGCGCTGTTATGATGCTTCTTGCAGCCTGTGCCGTACCGCGGAAACGCTCTGTGGAGTGGACAAGCGAACCGGGCAGGGGATATTCCGTAGTGGTGACGCCCTCGCTTTATCATTCAAGCGGAATTATCGAAGTTTACGATATAATTTAAAAGACGGTGCCCGTATGATTAAAATAGGTAATGATTGGGACGAGATATTAAAAGACGAATGGGAAAAATCGTATTATAAGGAACTGCGCGAATTTCTTAAATGCGAATATCGCGAGCACACGGTGTATCCTGCCGCTTCCGATATTTTTAACGCGCTTAAAAATTCAAGTTACGCGGACACGCGCGTAGTAATAATCGGTCAGGACCCTTACCACGGCGCGGGTCAGGCGCACGGACTTTGCTTTTCGGTGCGCCGCGGAATAAAACCGCCGCCGAGTCTTGTTAATATATATAAAGAACTTGAAAGCGACATCGGCATAACGCCGCCCGAAACAGGCGATCTGACCTGCTGGAGCAAACAGGGCGTGCTGCTTTTAAACGCAGTGCTCACGGTCCGTGCAGGACAGCCTAACAGCCATAAGGGCAGGGGTTGGGAAAATTTCACCGACCGCGTTATTTCCGAACTTGATAAAAAAGAAAAACCGGTTGTGTTCCTTTTGTGGGGAGCAAATGCCGGCAAAAAAGCAGAAATTATCAAAAATCCGATACATTTCAAATTGAAGGCGCCGCACCCCAGTCCGCTTTCGGCGTATTCAGGCTTTTTCGGGTGTCGTCATTTCTCAAAATGTAATGAGATATTGGCGGCAAGCGGTCAAAAAATTATTGATTGGGAGGTAGTTTAAATGGACTACGTATCCACCGGCATGGTAAGACCTGTTGACAAAATGGGAAGGGTAGTAATACCCAAGGAGATCAGAGAGCACCTCGGCATAGAAAACAATGTAGACAGTTTTGAAATTTATATGAGTGGGAGAAGCATTGTTTTGCGCAAGTTCGAACCCACCTGTATTTTCTGCGGACAGCTGGCTGAAAGCGTTGAGTACAACGGCCAGACAGTCTGCAAAGAATGTATAAGTAAATTGCAGGAACTTAAAGAGCAAAGTCCCGACTGAGAATATTAAAACGGTCGAAAAAATGTTTGAATTGTATCATTTATAAATAAAAACCGCCTGCGTTTTATAACGCAGGCGGTTTTGTGCGCTTTTTATTTTGCCCGTTCGTCGCCTATAAAGAATATTGCAACCGTACCGGGTCCGCAGTGGGAAGCGATTATAGTGCCTATATCATGGAGTTTTGTTTTGCCTTTTAAATTCGGGAAGTTTTCTTCAAGTTCCGCCACCGTCTGCAGCGCCAGATCCTCACAGTTTGAATGGCATATAAAGAATTTTCCGTTGTAGTTTTTGCCGTCACGCGCGTGTGCAAGCATTTCTTCAACTGTTTTTCTTACGGCGTTCTTTTTGCCTCTGGCTTTGGAATAGGCTATTATTCTGCCGTCGTAATTAAGGTGCATAATCGGGCATATTCCAAGCACCGTGCCTATGGTGGCGGTAGCGCCCGAAACACGACCGCTGCGCTTAAAGTATTTAAGGTCGGTCGAAAAGAACTGGTGGTGAACGTTATGTTTTATATTCTCAACAAGTTCCGCCGTTTCTTCAAGGCTTTTGCCCTCGTCCTTTAAGTCTGCCGCGTAATCCACAAGAAGTCCGTATCCCGCGCAGGAGCAGGTGGAATCTATTATAACGATTTTTCTGTCGGGATATTTTTCACGCAGCTGTTCCGCCGCGCTTAAAGCGCCGTTTATAGAAGAGGTCATACCCGAACCGAAAACTATATGCAAAAGGTCGCTTTCTTTAACAAGCGGTTCAAAAAATTCAAGATAACGGTACTCGTTTATCTGTGAAGTTGTGGGAAGCGCGCCCTCGCTTAATTTTTTGTAAAAATCGGGAAGCGCCGCATCGTTGCGTCCCATATCGTCCTCAAACTGGGTCTCGCCTATATTGTATGTGTAAAAAATAACCGGAAGCCCCCTGCCGTTTATATAGGAAAACGGAAGATCCACGGTGGATTCGCATGAAAGTATAAAATTACTCATCTGAAATACTCCTTGCAATAATAATGTGTTTTGCGCTTTTGAAAGAGCGCTGAACTATTATATAAACAATTCCTTTTTAATACAATAAACCGTTGCTTATTTTATGTATACAGCAAAAATCGCGGCGGTAGAGTATATTTTATGCAACTCTACTTGCGGTAGAATCCCTCTTGAAAAGCCGAAAAAACTGTGGTATAATCCTACTGTATTGTGAAAATAACAGTCAAACAGACATGTTGCACCGTGTTTGCGGGCGCGACAAAAAAGATTATGACGAGGTGATATTTTTGGAAGAACTTAAACATGTTATTGCAAAAAACATAACCGAATTACGCAAAACGGACGGCATAACCCAACTTGAACTTGCCGAAAGCCTTAATTATTCCGACAAGGCGGTCTCTAAATGGGAGCGCGGCGAATCGTTGCCGGATATTTCGGTGCTTAAAACGATAGCCGATAAATTCGAGGTTACGGTAGATTATCTTTTGAACGAAAAACACGACGGCGACGCATCCGATTTTACGGGCGCCAAAAAGCGCAAGGTTAAAAACCGCACGTTTATAACGCTTATGAGTTTGGGACTTGTATGGCTTATCGCCACGGCGGTTTACGTTATAGTTTCCCTTGCAACGGGCGGAGCAAGCCTTGTATGGTATACATTTATGTGGGCGGTTCCGGTAACGTTTATAGTGTGGCTTGTCTTTAACAGCGTGTGGTTCAACCCGCGGCTTACATTTCTTATTGTGTCCCTTTTGATGTGGAGTATGATAGCCTCGCTTTTCCTGACCCTGGTCCCGTTTGTAACGCGGATGTGGATGATATTTTTCCTTGGTATCCCGGGTCAGTGCATAATATTCTTCTGGTCAAGAATTAAAGAGCGACCGCAAAAGTAGCAAAATTTACATAACTTCAATTATTTCAAAGTTTAAGAAACGGTGATTTATATGGCAAACAACGAAAAAGCAGTAAAAGAAATTACTTCAATGGACGAAGATTTCGCCAAATGGTATACGGACGTATGCCTTAAAGCGGAACTTATAGATTATTCATCCGTAAAAGGGTGTATGATAATCCGCCCCTACGGGTACGCAATATGGGAAAATATACAGCACATTATGGACGGTATGTTTAAAGAACTGGGCCACGAAAACGTGTATATGCCCCTTTTTATCCCCGAAAGCCTTTTGCAGAAAGAAAAGGACCATGTCGAGGGTTTTGCGCCCGAAGTTGCGTGGGTTACTATGGGCGGCGAGGAAAAGTTAGAGGAACGACTTTGCGTAAGGCCTACTTCCGAAACGCTTTTCTGCGACCATTTTAAAAACGTGGTACATTCCTACCGCGACCTGCCGAAACTTTACAATCAGTGGTGCTCGGTTGTAAGATGGGAGAAAACCACGCGTCCTTTCCTACGTTCGCGCGAATTTCTCTGGCAGGAGGGTCACACCCTGCACGCCACCGCCGAGGAGGCGGAAAGAGAAACCGAGCAGATGCTCGGCGTTTATGCGCGCTTTGCGGAAGAATATCTTGCAATGCCGGTAGTCCGCGGTAAAAAGACCGAAAAAGAACGTTTTGCGGGTGCTGTAGCCACCTACACGATAGAGGCGCTTATGCACGACGGCAAGGCGCTGCAAAGCGGTACTTCCCACTTTTTCGGGGACGGTTTTTCAAGGGCATTCGGCGTTCAGTTTACGGATAAAGACAACAAACTTCAGTATCCTTTCCAGACTTCATGGGGTTCTACCACCCGCCTTATAGGCGCGGTTATTATGACCCACGGTGACGATAACGGACTGGTACTCCCTCCTGCCGTGGCGCCCGTTCAGGCGGTTGTTATACCGATTGCCTCGCATAAACCCGGCGTTTCCGAAAAAGCGCAGGAAATAACCGCGAAACTTAAAAACGTTTGTCGCGTTAAATGCGATACTTCGGACCGCACACCCGGCTGGAAGTTTGCAGAGTATGAGATGAAGGGCGTGCCCCTTCGCATAGAGATAGGTCCCCGCGACATAGAAAACGGCAACTGCGTGGTTGTACGCCGCGATAGCGGTGAAAAGACCATCGTTGCGCTGTCGGAACTTACAGAACGCATTCCCGAACTCTTAAAGGCCGTGCGCGACGGTCTTTACGAAAAGGCGCTTGCCCGCCGTGAGCGTATGACCTATGCCGCGCATAATCTTGAAGAAATGAAAGATATTGCCGATAATAAGCCCGGATTTATAAAGGCTATGTGGTGCGGCGATACCGCATGCGAGGATCGTCTTAAAGAAGAAATAGGCGTTACTTCGCGCTGTATTCCCTTTGAGGGTGAAGAGCATTTAAGCGACACCTGCGTGTGCTGCGGCAAAAAAGCAAAGCACATGCTTTATTGGGGTAAGGCGTATTGATAAAAATATCCTGCCGGATACTTTTCGGCAGGATATTATAAATTTTCGGGAGAAATCTGATAAGCGAGGTCAAGATTATGAAAGTAGGAATTTACGGATACGGAAATCTCGGTAAAGGAACGGAACTTGCAGTAAGCGCCGCAAATGATATGTCACTTGCAGGTATTTTTACAAGGCGCGACCCAAAAACCGTCAAAAGCATTACGGGAGCGCCCGTATACAGCGTATCGGAACTTAATAAATTCAAGGATAAGATAGACGTTCTTATAATCTGCGGCGGTTCGGCTACCGACCTGCCCGAAATGACGCCGGCACTCGCCGCGGATTTTAACGTTGTGGACAGTTTTGATACCCATGCCGACATACCGAAGCATTTTAAAAACACCGATGCGGCGGCAAAAAAAGGCGGAAAAACGGCGGTTATATCTGCCGGCTGGGATCCCGGTATGTTTTCGCTTGCAAGAATTTACCTTGAAAGCGTTCTGCCAAACGGAAAGTCCCACACTTTTTGGGGCAGGGGCGTAAGTCAGGGCCATTCGGACGCCATAAGAAGAATAGAAGGCGTTGTTGACGCACGGCAGTATACCGTGCCGGTAGAAGATACGCTTTCTGCCGTAAGAAGCGGCGACGCATCGGATTTTACCGCGCGGCAGATGCATTTAAGGGAATGTTATGTTGTTGCGGCAGATGGTGCCGATAAAGCAAAAATAGAAAAGCAAATAAAGGAAATGCCTAACTATTTTGCCGATTACGATACAACGGTTACCTTTATTAAAGAGGCGGAAATGCAGAAAAATCACCGCAGTCTGCCGCACGGCGGATTTGTTATAAGAAACGGCAAAACGGGGATTTGCGGCGAACACGGCCATACGGCGGAATTCAGCCTTAAACTTGATTCAAACCCCGAATTTACGGGAAGCGTTCTGGCGGCGGCTGCGCGCGCTGCGGTAAGAATGAACGGCAGGGGCGATACGGGCTGCAAAACAATGTTTGATATTGCGCCGCGCGATTTATCGGCAAAAGATTACGAAGAATTACTGCACGGCATGCTTTAAAAAAGTCCCGTTCCGCAAGGTTTTCGCCTTGCGGAACGGGATCTGATTTTTTACTGTTCTGTCCGGACAAAGCAGTCGGGACAATTTACTTCAAAAGGAGTTTTGAAAGTTTGCTGTTTTTGCGCACGCAGGGTATGAACGATTCAACCGACTTTTTAAGGTGGTCGTTGCCGTCAAGCGCGGCAAAAAGGTTGGCTTTTACCTTTTCGTCGGTTGCTGCGGCAGAAAGCACCGCAACAACAACATTTACCGCTTCCTTGTCGCCGCTTATATAGGCGTTCGTGAAAACTTCGGTAGTTTTTTTAACGGCCTTTTTGTTGTTTTCTGTGTATACTTTTTTAAGTTCGGGAACAAGATATATCCCGAAAAAGTCAAGATAAAGGAAGTTGCCGTATTTCGCAATGTGTTCCCTGTAAGCGTCCTTAAGCGTAGGAAAAACGTCAAGAACCTTCTTTGTAAAGGCGGTAACGTTGAAAGCGCCGTCCTTTGAAAATGCGGGAAGATCTACCTGTGCGTCGGTCTTGCGGGTAAGTTTTGCGCCTATCTTGCCGCGAACGGTTTCGGAAAAGTCCATACCCACACTTTCGGCGTCCTTGGCGTTCTGGGTGTCGTCAAACAGCCAGGAGGAAACTTCTGTATATTCGCCTACGCCCTCTTCCGTTACTTCTGCCATAAAAAGGCGGTACATAAGGGATTTTTCGTCATACTCTACCTTTACGGATTTTTTATCGTTTTTATAACTGCCGTCCTCCTGCAAGGAGAAACCCTGTTCGTCAAAAAGGGGCTTCATTTCGGCAATAACGCTGTCAAAATAATGATTTTCCAAAGAAATTCACTCCTAAAATATTATGTGTCCGAAAAATACTCACTCATTATAACACAGGCAGCACCGTTTGTCACCTAATTTTTTCTTGAAAGAACGGCGCATAAGCCGTATAATAACTATTGCTGCATCAAAGTTACCGATGAAAGGCGGAAAAGATTTGAATCTTGCCGATAAAAAGAATGTTAAAAAGATTTTGGATGAAGAGGGCTTCTCCTTTAAAAAATCGCTGGGTCAGAATTTTATTACCGACGACACCGTTTGCCCGCGTATGGCGGCGGCAGCGGCAGATAAAGAAACGGGTGTTCTGGAAATAGGTCCCGGAGCCGGAGTTTTAACCCTTGCGCTTTCCGCGGCAGCAGGACGCGTTGTTTCGATTGAGATAGACGAGCGCCTGCGGCCGGTTCTTACAAAAACGCTTGAAAACTGCAAAAATGCCAAGGTGGTGTTCGGGGATGTTTTAAAGACAGACCTTGCGGCGCTTATAGCGGAAGAATTTGCGGACTGCAAGCGGGTTACCGTTTGCGCAAATCTGCCGTATTATATAACTTCACCTGTGATAATGCGGCTTATCGAATCAAAACTCCCGATCGACAGCATTACCGTTATGGTTCAGAAAGAGACGGCGGACCGCCTTTGCGCCGAGGTAGGCACCCGCGCCGCCGGTGCGGTAACCGCGGCGGTAAGATATTATGCCGCGCCTGAAATGCTTTTTGCCGTACCCAGAATCGCATTTGTACCGCAGCCCAAGGTCGATTCCGCGGTTATTAAACTGGATATTTTAAAACAGCCTCCGGTAGAGGTGAAAAACGAAGAAATGTTTTTCCGCGTTATAAGGGCGTGCTTTGCACAGCGCAGAAAAACGCTTCTCAACACCCTTTCAAACACAATGGGATTTGAAAAAGAAAGGGTAAGAACCGCGCTGGCAGGTCTTGATATTCCCGATACGGTCCGCGGCGAAACGCTGACTTTAAAGCAGATAGCCGATATATCAAATTTGTTTTCGGAATAAGAACACAAAAACGCATCCTTTTGGTTTTCGGAAAAGGGTGCGTTTTTATGTCTTATAAGGCGGCGCGTAAAAATTATACAAAAACAGCCGGTCAAAAGACCGGCTGAATATATTTTGCAGTTAATTATTTAGAAAAAACTTTCTTTGCGCTCATAACCATGCCTGCTGCAGCGAGCATAACGATTGCTGCGCAAACGACCGACATATCTGCGGTAAGCGGAGCCGAACCCTGGCTACTTGCAGAAAGAGGATCGGTGATAGTACCGTTGTAGTTACCGCATATGATAACATCCGAGAAAACATTTACCTTAAGGGCAACCGATGTAAGAGAACCCTCGATTATACGGTAATCGGTGCCTTCAACAGCGGCAGAGTAACCCTGTGCGGAAGAATCGGGCTTATAGATGCGCCAGTTATTGAAATTGCCGTATATGGAATTGGTCTTTATCCTAACGATAACGCCGTTGTCGGTCATTTCGAGAGCTGTTTTTTCATCAACCTTCGTAACGCCCTCAAGGCCGTCCGCTTTTCTTATGATAACGTTAATCATGGGTGTCCCCGAAGGGCTGGTAGCGAAAGCTGCAACCGAAAGTGTGCACAGAACTGCTATGCAAACGATAACTGCTATGATCTTTTTCATTTCAAAAACCTCCACGGAGATAATTTTACAAGAGTATTATAACAAACAAAAAATAAAATGTAAACAATTTTTTTAAATTTTTTCAAATTCTTTTATATGTTGATATGAAAAATGCCCGAATTGCGTCGAAAATGCTCGTGCCTATGCCTAGAACAAGCAAAACCGCAAAAACTATAAGCAAAAGCGCCAAAACGCAAAAATACGAGCGTGCAAAATTCCTGCGGTTGATATTTTTATCCGAAAGAGAATAGATAATAAGGAATATAAATCCCAGAACAGGCAAAGAAAATAAGATTTGATATCCGAAATATGCCCACGGTGAAAGCGGGCGGTATTTGCTTTCTTCGTACATTTTTAAATCCCCTTTGAAAAAAACGTTCTGCATTTTGCCTTTTCAGTTTACCACAAAGAAAAAGGTTTTTCAATAGTGTTGCGAAATGCGGAATAATATGTTAAAATCTATACTGTTTAATATATAAAGGAGAAATAACGTGGACTTTAAAAAAGAAATAGAGCGCAGAAGAACATTTGCGATAATCTCTCACCCCGACGCCGGCAAGACCACCCTTACCGAAAAGTTGCTTCTTTACGGCGGCGCGATACAGAAAGCAGGGTCCGTAAAAGGCAAGGCAACGGCAAAGCACGCCGTTTCCGACTGGATGGAACTTGAAAAACAAAGGGGAATATCCATAACGTCGTCGGTTATGCAGTTTGAGTACGAGGGGTACTGCATAAACATTCTTGACACCCCCGGACATCAGGACTTTTCCGAGGACACATACAGAACCCTTATGGCGGCTGACAGCGTTGTTATGGTAATAGACGCGGCAAAGGGTATAGAACCGCAGACAAGGAAACTTTTTAAAGTAACCGCCATGAGGCATATACCGATATTTACCTTTATAAACAAACTTGACCGCGAAGCACGCGATCCGTTTGAACTTATAGACGAACTTGAAAAAGAATTCGGAATAGGCACCTATCCCGTAAACTGGCCGATAGGCTGCGGTGTGGGATTTAAAGGCGTTTTTGACAGAAACCGCAGGCAGATACTTGCCTTTAACGAATTTCATAAGGGGCAGGAAAAACTTGCCGCCACGGAGTGCGATATTACCGACACCGCAAAACTTGACGAACTTATAGGCGAGTATTCAAGAAAAGAACTTGTAGACCAGATAGAACTTCTTGACGGCGCAAGTTTTGAGTTTGATATTGAAAAGGTTCGCAGCGGCGCGCTTACTCCCGTGTTTTTCGGTTCGGCGCTTACCAATTTCGGCGTGGAGCCGTTTTTGGAGAATTTCCTTTCAATGACCACCCCTCCCCTTGCAAGGGACACCAAATCGGGCAGCGTTGATCCCGCAAGCGAAAATTTTTCGGCATTTGTGTTTAAAATACAGGCGAATATGAATAAAGCGCACCGCGACCGTATGACCTTTATGCGCATATGTTCCGGCAAATTTGAACGCGACCGCGAGTATTATCACGTTCAGGGCGGCAGAGCGTTAAGACTTTCACAGCCGCAGCAGCTTATGGCGGACAGCCGCCAGATAGTGAACGAGGCATACGCCGGTGATATAATCGGCGTTTTCGACCCGGGTATTTTTTCCATAGGCGACACCGTGTGCAACGTAAAAAACAAGGTGGAGTTTGAGGGCATACCTACATTCGCTCCCGAACATTTTGCGGTTATAGAACATCTTGACAGCCTTAAAAGAAAGCAGTTTGTAAAGGGTGTTGAGCAGATAGCGCAGGAGGGCGCGATACAGATATTCCACGAACCCAACTCCGGTATGGAAAAGGTTATAGTGGGCGTTGTGGGCGTGCTTCAGTTCGAGGTGCTTGAATATCGCCTTAAAAACGAGTATAATGTACAGGTGATAAGAAACAATCTGCCGTACCAGTTTATCCGCTGGATAGACGGCGAGTGCGATGTTAAAAACCTTAACCTTACTTCCGATACAAAGTGGGTGCAGGACTTTAAGGGTAACGATCTGCTTATTTTTACAAGCGAGTGGAATATTAACTGGGCACTTGATAAAAACGATGGTCTTGTTCTTCGCGATTTCAGCAGGAATTAACGGAAAAATCAGTATTTAGGGGCTTTTTTATATGTCTGAAACAGTATTAAACGAAAAGAAAAAGGTTTTAAGCTGCATACAGCCAAGCGGTATGCTTACTTTGGGTAATTATCTCGGTGCGCTTAAAAACTGGAAAAGTATGCAGGACGAATTTGACTGCACCTTTGCCGTTGCCGATCTTCACGCGATAACCGTAAGGCAGGAACCGGCAAAATTCCGTGCGCAGATATATTCTACATTTGCGCTTTTGCTGGCGCTGGGTCTTGATCCGCAGAAAAGCGTTATGTTTATACAGTCGCATGTTCCCGAGCATACGGCGCTTACCTGGCTGCTTTCCTGCAATACGCAGTTCGGTGAAATGTCGCGTATGACGCAGTTTAAGGATAAATCCGCAAAGCATGCCGACAACGTGAACGTGGGACTTTTTTCCTACCCCGTGCTTATGGCGGCGGATATACTGCTTTACAGGCCGGATTATGTGCCTGTGGGTGCAGACCAGAAACAGCACCTTGAAATAGCCCGCGATATAGCGGCAAGATTCAATCACAACTACGGCGAGGTATTTAAACTTCCAGAACCCTATATACCCAAAGCCGGCGCGCGCATAATGTCGCTTCAGGACCCCTCTAAAAAGATGTCCAAGTCGGACGAAAACCCCAACGCATACGTTGCGATACTTGACGATAAGGACACGGTGATACGCAAATTCCGCCGTGCCGTTACCGACAGCGACAACATCATACGCGTAAGCGAGGGAAAGCCGGGTGTAAGCAACCTTATAGGTATTTATTCCTGCGTTACGGGCAAAACCGCGCAGGAGATCGAAAAAGAGTTTGAAGGCAAAGGCTACGGCGATTTTAAACTTGCCGTGGGCGAAGCGGTTGCGGCGGAACTTGCCCCGGTAAGGGAAAGTTACGAAAAATATATATCGGATAAAGCGGAGCTTGAGCGCATATTCCGCGACGGTGCCGCACGCGCCGAAAAAGACGCACGCAAGGTTTACTTTAAGGCTATGAAAAAGGTCGGTTTTGTTTTATGATGTTTCCTCTTGCCGGTAACGAAAGGGTAAGGACTGCGGTCGGGGCATTCGCCGCCCGCGGCAGAATGCCGCATGCCCTGCTTATAACCGGCGGCGAGGGGCAAGGAAAGAATACCCTTGCAAAGTATATAGCGGCGGCAGCCGTTTGTAGTGGCGCAGGCGAACGTCCCTGCGGTGAATGTAAAAACTGCAGGGCGGTTTTATCCGGTAATCATCCCGACGTGATATATGTTGACCGCGAAAGCGGCAAAAAGGAAATAGGCGTTTCCGTGATACGGGAAATACGGAGCGATGCGTTTATAAAACCGCATGAGGCGGAAAGCAAGGTATTTATAATCCGCAATGCCGACTGTATGAACACAAGCGCGCAGAACGCGCTTTTAAAGGTGCTTGAAGAACCGCCTGAAAACACGCATTTTATTCTTCTGGCGAAAAATGTTTCCGCATTGCTTGTAACGGTGCTTTCGCGCTGTACGCGTATGGATTTGTCCTCCCCTGCGGCGGAGGACGGCGCCGCCGTGCTGGCAGAACTTGCCGGCTGTAACACAGACACGGCAAACGAACTTTTAAAACTTTCAAACGGAAGTATCGGCGCGGCGCTGTCGCTGTTTAAAACAGGCGGAAAAAACACCGCAAAGGCTGCTGCCGGGGATTTTGTAAAACTTATTTTTTCGGGCGGAGAATACGATATGATAAAGGCGCTGGCCGCTGCCGGAAAAGACCGCGTTTCGGCAGACGCGTTTTTTGTCGAACTTAAAACGGCACTGGCAGCCGAAATAAAAAAACTGCCGCCGCACGGAAAACGCGCAAAGGTGCTTTACGGCGTGTACGGAGAGACCGATAAATACATCGAAAGACTGAAAAGCAATGTAAATCTGCCGCTGCTGTTTTGCAGCGTTGCGGCGGATATAAGCGAATATAAGAGGTAAATATATGGCAAATGTTATATCTGTAAAATTTAAGGATGTCGGCAGGTCGTACTATTTCGATCCGGACGGTATAGATTTTAAAGAGGGCGACCGCGCCGTTGTTGAAACTTCAAACGGCGTTTCCTGCGTAAACGTTACCGAGGGCAATCACGATGTGCCGCAGGAAAGCGTGGTAAGTCCGCTTAAAAAGGTGCTGCGCAAGGCGGACGAAAAGGATATGCGCACCCTGAAAGAAAATGCCCGAAAGGAAGAAACCGCCTTCGGAATATGTGAAAAAAAGATAGAAGCACACGGCCTTGCGATGAAACTTATCCGTGTTGAATATGCTTTTGACGGCAGCAAAATAACCTTTTTCTTCACGGCGGACGGCAGGGTCGATTTCAGGGAACTTGTAAAAGATCTTGCGGCACAGTTCCACACCCGTATAGAACTGCGCCAGATAGGCGTGCGCGATGAAGCGCGGATGCTCGGAGGAATAGGCATTTGCGGGCAGCCCTATTGCTGCAAGCGCTTTTTGGCGGATTTTGAACCGGTTTCCATAAAAATGGCTAAAGAGCAGGGTCTTTCCCTTAACCCCACAAAAATATCGGGCAGCTGCGGAAGACTTATGTGCTGCCTTAAATACGAGCAGGATTCTTACGAGCACCTGATGAAGATAACTCCCGGACTCGGCTGCACGGTAAAATCTCCCGAGGGCATCGGAGTGGTTGTGGACGTAAATTATATAACCGGCAACCTTATAGTAAAGCCTAAAGAGGAAAACGGAATCCCCTTTAAAACAAACAGGGACAGGGTAAAAATTCTTTCGCGCGGAAAACGCGGCAAAAAAGAACGCGAAGAGGAAAATGCAGAACTGAAAGAACTTGAATGATATTATAAGCGGAGGGCAACGCGGCCGATAAGGCGCCGTTCTTTAGAAAAACCGCCTTATCCCGATTGTTTTCCCGGTCCGCCGCTTTTGTGTAAAAACGCGGATTTTTTGCGATTTTGCACATACATCGCGAAAAGTGTTTAATTTTAAGGTAAAAGATTACTATTGATTTTTTTCTGTAATGTGGTAGAATTACGGTGAGGGAAAATCCTTTAACTTTTAAAACTCTATTACTTTTTTTGACCGGAGGTGTTAAGAATGGCATTTAAAATTTCCGATGATTGCATCAGCTGCGGCGCTTGCGCCGGCGGTTGCCCCTGTGACGCTATTTCCGAAGGCGACGCTCATTACGAGATCGACCCCGAAAAGTGCTGCTCTTGCGGTGCGTGTGCGGCAGGCTGCCCTGTTGAGGCTATTTCCGAAGAATAATTTTCGGTAATAAAACTACATAGAAAATCCGCAGGCTTTGACCTGCGGATTTTTCGTTTGACAATAAGGTTTTTAAGTGTTACACTCGGTAAAGAAAACGGCTTGCGGCGCACCGGTTCGGCAGCGTAAAACCGCCGTTTTAATATTGCAGTTTATTGAATATATGGGCGTATTCGTTACTTTGCGCCATTGAAACATAATCATCCGATACGGAGATTATGTGGTCGATAAGCCTTATTCCCACGCCGGCAAAGGTTTTTGCTATGCGTTCGGAAACGGCGGCGTCCGAGGCGGACGGAATGGCCAGTCCGCTTGGGTGATTGTGGGCAAGCGCGATTACGGTTGCGCCCTTGTCAAGACACATTTTAAGCAGCGTCCGAATAGATATCCCCACACTGTCTATATCGCCCTCGCTGAGCATCTCAAAGCCTTTGTACTTGCCGGAGGCGTTCATAAAAAGCACGCAGGCACACTCTTTCGTGTAGCCCGAAAGCTTTTTGTGCAAAAATTCGCCTACATCGTCAAGACTTGTGAACATAACCGGACTTACGGATTCCTCGTAAGTATATATCCGCGAAACGGGCACAATGGCTTTTAAAAGCGCCGCACCGCGAAGGGTAAGACCTTTAAAATCGGCAAGTTCTTCAATAGGGGCGTTAAGCACGCCGGAAAGACTGCCGTATTTATCTATAAGTTCGTGTGCCAGCGGATTTGTATCTGCTCTGGGAACACAATAAAAAAGCAAAAATTCAAGGACCTTGTGCGGCGGAGTTTTTTCGTCGAAACCCCGGTCGAGAAATTCTTTAAGCACGCGCTCGCGGTGGCCCGTATGCAACTGACCGTCCGTAACTATCACTTCCGTTAAAAGATTAAGACACAGTTATTATACAAAAAACGCAAAGGAAACGCAAGTTAAATGAAAAGTTTTAAGGTTACAAAAAACGATGCCGGCAAAAGGCTTGACAGATTTGTCGAAAAAATATGTCCCACAATGCCTTCTTCGCTGCTTTACCGCTTTATACGCACCAAACATATAAAGGTAAACGGCAAAAAAAGCGAGATTTCCTACCGCCTTTGCGAGGGCGACGAGGTACGAGCCTTTATAAACGACGAGTTTTTCACGCCCGTTACACCCAAATATGATTTTCTTTCTTCGCCTGCCGATATAGACGTTGTGTATGAGGACGAAAACGTTATATTTGTAAACAAACCGCAGGGGCTTATAGTGCACCCCGATAAAAACGAGTATCGCGACACGCTTATAGGCAGAATACAGCATTATCTTTATAAAAATGGCGAGTATGACCCGGAAGCGGAAAACTCCTTTAAACCGGCGCTTGCAAACCGCATAGACCGCAACACCTGCGGAATAGTTATGGCGGCAAAGAATTCCGAGGCGCTGCGCATACTTTGCGATAAAATAAAAATGCGTGAAATTGACAAGCGGTACCTTTGCATTGTGCACGGCACGCCGAAAAAAAGATCGGATATTATTGAAAGTTTTATCGAGAAAAACGAGGATAAAAACCGCGTGTACGTAAGCGGCCGAAAAACCGATAAAAACCGAACCGCCAAAACGCGTTACCGCGTGCTGCAAAGCAGGGACGGTCTTTCGCTTTTGGAGGTTGAACTGCTTACCGGCCGCACCCACCAGATACGCGCGCAGATGGCTTCGATAGGGCATCCGCTTTTAGGCGACGGCAAGTACGGCACACTTAAAGAGGATAAAAAGAAAGGTTTTAACAAGCAGGCGCTTTGTTCTTATAAACTTTCTTTCCGTTTCGATACCCCCGCCGGCGAACTTGACTATCTTAACGGAAAAACATTTTCTTTAAAAGAGGTATGGTTTGCCGATAATCTTTTCGGCAGCGGATACAAGAAGAATTTACAGTAAAAAAATAAAAATCGGCAAGTTGGTACTTGCCGATTTTTGGTGACCCGGACGAGATTCGAACTCGTGTTACCGCCGTGAAAGGGCGGTGTCTTAACCGCTTGACCACCGGGCCGTTGGTGGCTGTAATTGGACTTGAACCAATGACACTGCGGGTATGAACCGCATGCTCTAGCCAGCTGAGCTATACAGCCAAACCGATGCAATCGCTCGCGCGACTAAATCATTATATATATAATGATGCGTTTTGTCAAGCACAAATTGAAAAAATACCGAAAATATAAAAAATAACCCCCTGCTGTGCGGCAGAGGGCGGTTTTACGGCTGAAAATCAGAACGAAAGACTTTTTTCGGTTATCGTTGAATTTACTATATTATAACCGAATGCCGATTCGGTGTTCGGAACAAAAAGGGAAATCGCCGTTTCTTTGGTCGGCATATCGTCGTGCGGGGCAACCGTAACGTCGGTTATCACCGTGTACGTTCCGTCCTCGTTTCGGGTAACCGCGGCGTTTTCGTGCGTAAAACGCGTAAAGCCCATCGGTTTTACGTAAACATAGCCCTGCTTTTCGGGCAGCCCTGCAGTTTTTGCAAAAGACACGATATCAATACCGTACATATCCTTTGCGAAACCTTTAAGGCAGGTCTCCGAAATAAAGTCGCCCTCTTTTGCGGAAAGCATTGATAAAATGCAGCCGTCGGTCAACGCGTCAAAACTTTTGAAGCCGTCGTTGTATACAAAATTGTGGTTCAGCATATTAAGAAAGCGTGCCTCAAGCGGACTTTTTGCCGCCGTTTCTTCGTTTGCGGCAGCCGCCGCCTTTACCGTGGTGCCGGCGGAATTTTTCGGGAAATAGAAAGCGGCGCAGAAAAGCACTGTAAATAAAGCGCACACAACCGTAAGAAAACGTTTTTTCATCTGCCTGCCCTCCCGAATTTTCTTTGCATATTTATTATATTACCGTACATTAAAAAAAGCAGAAACAATTCAGTTACAAATAATTTCAAATATGTAACATATAAAGGAAAAAAAATCAGGCGGACTTAAATATTTGTTTGTGTTGCATATGGGGACAAACCGTTTTTGTTGCAGTCTGCACAAAAAGAGAAATTTTGTCGATTTTTCATAGTTTTTTTAAATAAAATTCAAAAAAATTAGTTGTATTCAATTAAAAAATATGATATAATCAGTGAGTAATGCAGGAAAAACCTGCTGCAAATTTCACACTGAGGAGTGTATCAAATTGAAGTACTATTCTGCCGATCAAATTAAAAACATTGCCTTTTTGGGTCACGGAAATTCCGGAAAGACCACGCTTGCCGACGCGGTTCTCTGCTACGGCAAAGCGGTTGAAAGAATAGGTAAGACAGCGGACGGTACTTCCGTTTTCAATTTCGACGCCGAAGAGAAAAAACGCGGCACCACGGTGGGAACCGCCGTGTTTGCTTTGCCACTTGAGGACAAAAAAATAAACCTTATAGACGCTCCCGGACTTTTTGACTTTGCCGGCGGCGTTACCGAAGCGCTTTCCGCAGCGGACAGCGCGGTTATTGCGATATCCGGTAAATCCGGTCTTACCGTGGGCGCTAAGCAGGCCTATGCAAAGGCGAGATCCGCCGGAAAAAGCATTGCCTTTTTTGTGGGAAAACTTGATTCTTCACACGCGCATTTTTATCGCGTAATATCGGCGCTTGTGGGCGCTTACGGCGCGGTTGTATGCCCTATTGTGGTTCCATACATCGAAGAAGACACCGTTAAATGTTATGTAAATCTTATAGAAAATAAGGCGTACGTTTTCGAGGGCTTTACCGCCAAAGAGCACAGAATGCCCGTAAGCGAGGATATCGACCGTATGCGCGATATGTTGCTTGAAGCGGTAGCCTCCGCCGATGAAGAACTTATGGAAAAATATTTCGGCGGCGAAGAGTTTACCCGTGAGGAAATTATGCGCGGCCTTAAAGCGGGCGTAATATCGGGCGATGTGTGCCCCGTTTTCTGCGGCGTTCAGCAAACGGGCGAAGGCGTTTCAATGTTCGCGGACGAAATTTTTGAAATTATGCCCTCCGCTGCCGAAGCGCACTATAAAACCGAAGAGGGAGACGCCGCGTTTGACGAATCGGGCGAGCCTGCGCTGCTTATATTCAAAACTATCGCCGACCCGTTTGTAGGTAAACTTTCATACTTCAAGGTGCTTTCCGGCAAGGTAAAGGGTGACCTTAAACTTAAAAACGCAAGAAACGGCGAGGAAGAACGCCTTTCAAAGGTAATGTTCCTTAAAGGCGGCAAACAGGAGGACGCCGCCGAGATAGGCGCCGGCGATATCGGTTCGGTATCAAAACTTTCGGGCGCCGTAACGGGCGACACGCTTTCGGTTTCCGGAAAAGCGCAGGCGGTAATGCCGGAATTCCCGCTGCCCACCCTTAAAATGGCGATTTATCCTGCCAAAAAAGGCGACGAGGAGAAAATCAGCGCCGGTCTTATGCGCCTTTGCGAAGAAGACCCCACAATAAAGGTTTATACCGATAAGGAAACGAAGGAACTTATTATTTCGGCGCTCGGAGAACAGCATATTGATGTTATAATCTCCCGTCTTAAATCAAAATTCGGCACCGATGTTGTGCTTAAAGCACCTAAAATAGCATACAGGGAAACCATCAAAAAGCCCGTTAAGGCACAGGGCAGGCATAAAAAACAGTCGGGCGGCCACGGCCAGTTCGGTGATGTTTGGATAGAGTTTGAACCCTGCGACAGTCAGGAACTTGTGTTTGAAGAAAAAGTGTTCGGCGGCGCTGTGCCCAAGAACTTCTTCCCAGCGGTTGAAAAGGGACTTCGCGACTCCACTTCAAAGGGCGTTCTTGCAGGCTTCCCGATGGTAGGAATAAAAGCCACGCTTGTGGACGGTTCTTATCATCCGGTCGATTCTTCCGAAATGGCGTTTAAAACCGCCGCCGCAATAGCGTTTAAAGAGGGCGTAAGCAATGCAAACCCCGTACTGCTTGAACCTGTGGGCACGCTTAAAGTTATCGTGCCGGATGAAATGCTCGGAGATGTTATAGGCGATATAAACAAACGCCGCGGCAGAATAATAGGTATGAATCCGCTTGAAAACAAGATGCAGGAGGTAACGGGCGAAGTTCCCGTGGCTGAAATGACCGACTTTTCCACCGCTATGCGTTCGATAACCCAGGGCACGGCAACATTTACTTTTGAATTTGAAAGGTACGAAGAGGTTCCGGCAAACATAGCGCAAAAAATAATCGCGGCGGCAAAAACGGAATAAGAATTGTTTGAAAATCCGAATAAAGCAAAACAAATTAAAAAGGCACCGAAGTTTCGGTGCCTTTTTGTGTTTTTTTAGTCAAAAAGTGCTTTACCTTTCGGCAGAGCGCTTTTTTGCGTTGTTTAAAGTTTTTTCTCAAAGTAAACAACGTCAAGCGTTTTTCCGAATTTAACGCCGACTTCTTCAAGCGTGCCGACCTTTTTAAAACCGTGCTTTTCGTGAAAGTGCATACTTGCCGCGTTTTCGCCCGTTACTATGGAAATAAGGGCTTTAATGCCGGCTTCGCGCGCGGCCTGTTCTATTGCGTCGAGAAGTTTTCCGCCGATTCCGCCGCCGCGGACGTCTTTGTGCAGATATATCGAAAGGTCGGCGGTGTACCTGTAAGCGGAACGCTGATTAAAAACGTCAAGATATGCGTATCCTACCGTTTTGCCGTCGCACTTTGCCGTGAGAAAGGGATACTTTGCGAAAATTTTTTCAAAGCGGTCACTCAGTGCTTTTAAGGTAAGTTTTTCTTCTTCAAAAGTTATGGTTGTGTTTTCTATGTAGTAGTTATAGATTTCAAGGCAATTCGCTGCGTCTTTGGCGGTGTATTTTGTTATCGTCATAAAACATTCTCCTTTTTGTAACATTCTTTTGCGGTTTTAATAAACGCGGACGCCGCCGCGGAAAGATAACGATTCTTTTTATAACCTATAAGCATTTCTCTTACCGTGTCCTCTCCCGCAACCGGATAGAACACACAGCCGGTCTGCTCGGTATTTTTTACAAGCACGTCCGTGCAGAATGCAACCCCCATACCGAAACAGGCGGAGTTATATGCGGTTATCAACTGGTCAAACTCCATCTTGCAAACAGGAGAAATTCCGGCGTGACCGAATATTTTTGCTGCACGGTAGTTCATATCGTTTCCTGCTTTTACAAGCAAAAACGGCTCTTTCCGGAAGTTTTTAACCGAAACCGCCTTTCGGTCGTAATCGGAAAAATCGCACCCTAACACCTGCTCGCGCGTCATTGCGCTTTCGGCAAGTTTTTTATTGACGGCAAACCCCTCCGGAACTGCAAGCAGTATCCGTTCGTAAAAAAGGCTTTCGGTGTCAAAAAGGCTGCGGTCAAACGTGTGACTTATAAGTAAATCCGTTTGCTCGCTTAAAATAAGACGCAAAAGGTCGGGAGAGTTAAGTTCCGTAAGCGTTGTTTTAATTCCCGGGTATTTTTCGGTAAAGCGCATTATTATTTCCGGAAGTATGAAAGAAGAAACAAAACTTTCTCCGCAAACCGCCACGCTTCCCGTTTTAAGACCCGATATATCGGAAATTCGGGTTTTCATATTATCAGTCTCGCTCAGTACGCGTTCGACATAGTCCATATATACGCGCCCCTCCTCCGTGAGGGTAATGGGCGCTGCCGAACGGTTGAATATGGTAATACCAAGTTTTTCCTCTGTCTTTTTAACCGAAGCGGAAAGAGCAGGCTGGGTTACAAACAGTTTTTTCGCCGCAAGCGAAAAACTTTTCTGGCGGTATATTTCGTATATGTAAAGCAGTTCGTTCAAGCGCGGCGGCCTCCGTTTCTTTTTTTGTATATAAAAAATATTTATGCAAATCATAAAAATATCGAATTTGATTATACCACGGCGCGGTGCTATAATCAACCCATAATTTTTGAAAAGAGGTTTTTTAAATGAGGAAAGTTTTAAGTATTTTACTTTGTGCCGTGTGTTTTTTAACACTTTGTACGGCGTGCGGTACAAAAGGCGGTACGGACACCGCATCGGGAAGCGGAGTAACGCTTGACACCGTGCACATGGGCACCGGCGGTTCTACCGGAACGTATTACGCATTTTCGCAGGTGGTAGGCCAGATAATAGGCGACAGCACCGGTTACAAATTCGACGTTGCAACCTCGGGCGGTTCTAAAGATAATATAGAATCGCTTGTTGCCGGTACGTACGATATGGCGATTGTACAGAACGACGTAATGTCCTATGCGTACAACGGTAAAGATATGTTCGACGGCAAGGCGATTAAGGGATTCTCCGTTATAGGAAGCGTTTACGTTGAAACGGTTCAGATAATCGCAAAAGCAAATTCGGGAATAGAAAAGGTTGGCGACCTTAAGGGCAAGCGCGTTTCCGTGGGCGATGCGGGCAGCGGCGTTGAGTTTAACGCCCGTCAGATACTTGACTGCGCCGGAATAGATATGGAAAAAGATATCGTTAAAAACAATTTGAGTTTCGGCGATTCGGCTTCCGCGCTTAAAGACGGCAACATCGACGCGTTTTTCTGTGTTGCGGGCGCGCCCACTACCGCCATTACGGAACTTGCCACCAACACGGCAATCACGGCGATAGCACTTGATGATGATATGATAAAGACGCTTAAATCCAAATATTCTTTCTATGCCGAGGATACCATAACACACGATGATTATTCCTTTATATCCGAAGCAACGCCCGTAAAGGCAGTAGGCGTTATGGCGACCTATATCGTATCGGACGATCTTTCGGAAGAACAGGTTTATAAAATAACAAAAGCCCTTTGGGAGGGCAAGGACAAAATATCCGCGGCTCATGCAAAGGGTAAGGAAATGGATATTAAACTTGCCGTTTCTTCTTTAGGCGGCGTACCGCTTCACAAGGGCGCTGAAAAGTATTATAAGGAAGCCGGTATTATCTAAAACAGGGAGCGACTTTTTATGGAAATTACAAACAGCGAGGAACTGCTTGCCGAGTTTGACGCAGGCAGCAGTACCCGTATTTTCAGCGGTGTTTACAAAAAAGTGATCTCTGCTCTTTGCGTGGCGGTATCGGCGTATATTCTGCTTTTAACCCTTATTCTGACCGATTCCACCGTTCACACAAGAAGAACTTCTTTTTTGGCGCTTGTTGTGTTTTTGGGATTTCTTTTGCATCCTGCCTATAAAAAGCAGAGAAAACGCGTGAACTATATACCCTGGTATGACATATTGCTGTCGCTTACAGGGTGCGGATGCTTTTTGTTTTACACCTTTAATCAAAGAAAAATAATCACACTTAACAGTACGAATCTTCCCGTGGTTTATATTGTGATAGCCATGCTTGCGATACTTATTGTCTCGGAACTTTGCCGCCGAACGGTGGGAATACCCATAATAGTAATAGCGGCGGCGTTTACGGCGTATCTGTTTTACTACTACGCTAAAAATCCGCGCCTTACGCTCGGCAGGGTTTTAAGCCAGACGGTATACAACCTTTTTTACAACATAAACGACGGCGTTCTGGGCACACCGATAAATATATGCATTGCCTTTATCGCGCTGTTTATAATAATGGGCTCTTTGCTTGAAAAAACCGGAATAGCCGCGTTTTTCATAGACCTTGCAAACTCTGTGGCAGGCGGCAGCGTGGGCGGACCCGCAAAAGTAGCGGTAATATCTTCGGGACTTGAGGGTATGATCTCGGGCTCGTCGGTGGCAAATACCGTGGGGTCGGGCAGCGTTACCATTCCGGTTATGAAAAAAGCGGGATACCGCCCCGAATTTGCGGCGGCGGTAGAGGCGGCGGCTTCTACGGGCGGTCAGATAATGCCGCCTATTATGGGCGCCGCGGCGTTTTTAATGGCGGAAATGTCGGGCATTTCTTACAGCGCGATAGCGATATCCGCCATTCTGCCGGCAATACTTTATTTTTCCGGCATATTCATAATGGTGCATTTTGAAGCCAGGAAAAATGGGCTTGAAGGTCTGCCGCGCGACGCACTGCCAAACTTTTTTAAACTTGTGTTTAAAAAGGGTTATCTTCTCACTCCCGTGGTGGTGCTTGTGGTTTGTATGAACTATTTAAGCGCCGGTCTGGCGGCAGCTGTGGCTATTGCGGCGGCTATGATGATCTCGCTTTTGCCGGAGGAATTATCAAATGTTTTTGGAAGTGCAAAATCGGCGTTTACGGCACTTTTGCGGCCTGCCGTGCCGCTTGCCGTGTTTTTGCTGATACTTCTAATCTTCGGCACAAAACAGTTGTCGGCAGCGGTGTTTGCCGCAATGGTTATATGTATTGTAATAGGATTTATTTGTAAAAACAGCGTAAGTATGCCGCCTAAGGATTTTGCCGGCGGACTTGAAAATGCCGCAAAGAACACCCTTACCGTAGCGGTGGCATGCGCTATGGCGGGAATTATAGCGGCAACCGTAACGGCTACAAGTCTTGCGTCTTCCATAACGCCCTTTATACGCTCGCTTGCTGGTATAAGTCCCGTGTTTGCGCTTTTTGCAACAATGATTTGCTGCATAATACTCGGTATGGGCGTTCCCACAACGGCAAACTACGTAATTATGGGCTCTACGATAGCGCCTATACTTATAAGTCAGTTGGGTGTTTCCACGCTTTCGGCGCACATGTTTGTATTTTACTTCGGCATAGTGGCGGATATAACGCCGCCCGTGGCGCTTGCGGCTTACGCCGGCAGTGCAATAGCGCATTCGAATCCCATGAAAACGGGAATAATCGCCACAAAACTTGCCATAGCTGCGTTTGTAATACCGTATATATTCGCACTTGACCCCGCTTCAACCCTGCTTATAGGCTATACTTCGGCACCCTTTATAAAAATAGTCATTGCGGTAATCACCGCTATGTTCGGTATGTTTGCGCTTTCCTGCGGACTTGAAGGCTGGGCTTTCGGAAAGCTATCTCCGGTCACAAGAATACTTTTCTGCGCTGCGGGACTTTTGCTTGTGTTCCCTGAAATAGTTACCGATATAATCGGTGTTTCGATAACGGTACTTTTGCTGATACTGTCAAAAATAAAATATAAAAATCCCCTTAAAGCAAAAGCATAACAGGAATCCCCGAATTTTCGGGGATTCTTCTTTAAAAAACATTTGAAATTTTGTTTTAAAAGAATTATAATCAAAATACATCGTGTGGCGTTTTTGCGTAAATCCGGTTGCAGAAACGCCGCACGTTTTTTCTGACGAAAAGGGTGGGAGAAGTAACAACGGTAAAAGTTTTATAAGTGAACCGAGCGGCAAAAATGCGCAAGTCCGGATTTATGGGACTTGCGCATTTATTTTTTTCGAAAGGTGAAATTTATGGATACGGAAAATCAATTTTTAGGGACGGAGTGCATAGGAAAACTTATACGTAAATATGACGTTCCGTGTATTATCTCGCTGTTGGCGGGTGCGGTGTATAACATAGTGGATCAGATATTTATTGCCAACGCGGATTATTTGGGTTCTTACGGAAATGCGGCTAATACGGTAGTGTTTCCGCTTACTGTTGTGGCGCTGGCTGCCGTTGTTTTTCGGTTTGGACGGCGTGTTGTATACAATGCCGGTTTCGGACATTCTGACTTTTGCTGTTTCCCTGCTGATTATTTTAAAAACC
This sequence comes from uncultured Eubacteriales bacterium, assembly GCA_934491515.1. Classification (GTDB taxonomy): domain Bacteria; phylum Bacillota; class Clostridia; order Oscillospirales; family Acutalibacteraceae; genus UBA737. The sequence goes on along the minus strand of CAKSTF010000001.1, from coordinate 69,895 downwards.
TATAGGGAACTGAATGAAAAAAAGAGTGCGGCGGCATACTGACAAAAAACGGGGTGTGAGATTTTCTCACACCCCGTTTTTCTATCCCGCAATTTACTTTTGCACTGTGTTATTACCCTTTATGCAAAGGTCTATAAAAGACTGGCACGCTTTGGAAATGTAGCGGTTGTTTTTAACGTAGAAATAAATGTTTCGCGTTATGTCCTCATCGTCAAGTTTATAATAGCAAACATCGGGCGAGGCACTTAAATGTTTTATTATGGTATCGCTTATAAAGCTTATTCCCACACCCGAACAGGTTATGTTGTAAGCCGTCATCTGCTGGTCAAGTTTGAATATAACGTTAGGCTTGAAATCGTGCTTTTTGCAAAGTTTTTTGGCGCGCTTGCCGGTGTCGTTTTCCGATTTTAACAGTATGAAAGGTTCGTCTTTAAAACTGTCAAGTTTTACGCAGGGTGCCGAAGGGTCGTTGTGCCTGCCTGCCTTTATATCGTCGGCAGTAAGCATTTTATCCTTAAGTTTTTCGTTTACCTTAAAACTGTTAGGCACCGCCAGCATAAGCACTTCGGAAGTAAGGATTATCGGCACTATGCTTTTGTTTGAAATAAGCACGTTTTCAACCACAAGGTCAAGTTCGCCCGCAATAAGCATATTTATAAGGCCTTGGGTGTGACCTTCCATAAAGTTGAATTCGATTTTCGGGTACAGTTTGTTAAAGTTCGAAATAAGCGGCGGCAGAACGAAGGAGGTAAACATGCTGCTTCCGCCGATTTTTATGCCGCCCGTAAGCATGTTCATACTGTCGCCTATATAATTGATGAAATTCTGCTCGATATCGTTTATCTGAAGCGCACATTCAACGTATTTCTGGCCGATTTCCGTAAGTGAGAGAGGATTTGTGGAACGGTCGAAAATCGGAGCACCGATTTCGTTTTCTATGCGCTTTATCGAAGCGGAAAGCGACGGCTGGGAAATATAAAGTTCCTTTGCGGCCTTGGAAAAACTTTTGTGTCTTTCAACCGAAAGCACATAATCTTTGTTATTAAACATACGTTATCCCCTCTATAACCCAAAAGTTATGACGATTTGAATTTTGATACCATAATGATTATAACACCGATTTTTCCTTTAATCAAGCCTGTTTTTTAACTTTTCGCATATTTCGGCGCAAAATTTTGCGGTTCCGGGCAAAACAACCGTTGTAACCGGATTGTTTCGTCTGCAAAAAGCCGAAAAACAGCGAAAAAGTGCGAACGACAAGCCTTTTTTCGGGTCACCTTTTTGTTGCAAAAGCGTTTGTTTTGTGGTAACATAATGTGAATAGTTATGTTGGGGGCTTATGCCGCCTGACTGACGGCTTGGAGATGTTTTATGAAAAAGGTGCTTATTACGATCAAAGGCGCGCAAAAACTGTCGGATAATAAAGACGTTGTAGAACTTATGACCGAAGGCGTTATGCGGAAAAGCGGCGAAGATTACATACTTAATTACAATGACAGTCAGATACTGGGCGAAAACGAGAAGGTACGCACAAAACTTACGGTACGGGGTACGCGCCGCCTTACGATAGAACGCAGCGACGCCGTAAAGGCGCGTATGGTAGTTGAAAAAGGCGTGCGCAACAGTTGTATTTACGGTACGCCGCACGGCGACCTTGTGCTCGGCGTTTACGGAAAAAATATTGAAAGCAACCTTTCCGACAGCGGCGGACAGGTTTCGGTTACATACACGCTTGACGCAGGAATGCGCTTTTTAAGCGAAAACGAGATACAAATAACGGTAAAAGAGGTATAAAAATGTCAACACCCGTGGAAAAGGTAAAAAAGCAGATAGAAAACGTATTGCTTTCGGCGGCGGAAAAGGCGGCGCAAAACGGCGAGTGGGAGAGCGCGGAACTTCCCCGCTTTTCGATAGATGTTCCGCAAAACAGGGAGCACGGCGATTATGCGGTAAACGCCGCTATGGTTTGGGCGCGCGCTTTGCATAAGGCTCCCCGCGCGATAGCGGAGGTTTTACTCTCTTTTGCGGACTTTTCGGGCACATATATAGAAACTGCCGAAATTGCCGGTCCCGGATTTATAAATATGCGGTTGGGCGACCGTTTTTATGCCGATACCGTGGCTGCCGTTCTTTCGTCCGGTGCGGATTACGGCAAAAGCGATTACGGCAAGGGTGAGCGTGTGCTTGTTGAGTTTGTTTCGGCAAATCCTACCGGACCTATGCACATAGGAAATGCGCGCGGCGGCGCTTTGGGCGACTGCCTTGCAGCGGTGCTTTCGGCGGCGGGATACTACACCGAAAGGGAATTCTACATAAACGACGCCGGTAACCAGATAAACAAGTTTGCGCTGTCGCTTGACCTTAGGTATCAGCAGATTTATAAAGACGGCGTTGAGATGCCCGAGGACTCCTACCACGGCGATGATATAGTATCGCACGCCAAGGCGTTTGCCGAAATAAACGGCGATTCTTATATGAAAAAAAGCCAAAAGGAACGCAGGGACGCGCTGGTAGCCTTTGCGCTGCCAAAAAACATACAGGCGCTTCACGATGACCTTAAAAAATACCGTATAGAGTACGACACCTGGTTTAAGGAAAGTTCGCTTCACAAAAGCGGAGAGACCACGCGGATAATAGAACTTCTTAAAAACAGCGGCCATACCTATGAAGAAGAGGGGGCGCTGTGGTTTAAAGCAACCGATTTCGGCTGCGATAAGGATTTTGTTCTTGTTCGTGCAAACGGCGTGCCTACCTATGTGGTGCCCGATATTGCCTATCATTACAATAAACTTGAAGTCCGCAAATTTGACCGTGCCATCGACGTTTTGGGTGCCGACCACCACGGTTACGTTCCGCGCCTTAAAGCGGCGCTTACGGCGCTCAAAGTAGACGCTTCCCGTCTTGACGCGGTGCTGATGCAGATGGTGCGCCTTGTAAGGGAAGGGCAGGTAATAAAAGCCTCCAAGCGAAGCGGCAAGGCGATAACGCTTGTAACGCTTCTTGACGAAGTGCCTATCGACGCGGCAAGATTTTTCTTCAATTTAAGGGAGCCTAATTCACACTTCGATTTTGATCTTGACCTTGCTGTAAGCGAAAGCAGCAGCAATCCGGTTTATTATGTGCAGTACGCCCACGCGAGAATTTGCAGCATTATAAGAAATTCCGCCGAGGAGGGCGTTGAGGTAAAACCCGCAAAGGCGGAAGAACTTGCCCTTTTAAAAGCAGCCGAGGAACGCGAACTTATTCTTTATTTGGCGGCGCTGCCTTCCGAAATAATACAGGCGGCAAAAACTTACGATCCCGCAAGAATAACCCATTATGTTGTTGAACTTGCGACAAAATTCCACAAATTTTATTCCGCCTGCAGGGTAAGGGGAGAGGACGCCGCGCTTACAAACGCTCGCCTTAACCTTTGCGTTGCGGTAAAAACGGTTATAAAAAACATACTTGATATGCTAAAGGTAGAAGCGCCCGAAAAAATGTAATTTTTCGGTCTGCACGGTTATGCGGCAGGCTATGTACGCCGCCGAACGGAGGTTTCCGCTATGGAGTTCAGTAAAAGAGATTTGACAATGCTTATGGACCTTTACGAAATGACTATGTCAAACGGTCTTATGGGCACCGAGTACGAAGATGTGATTACATATTTCGATATGTTCTTCCGCCGCGTTCCGGACGACGGCGGCTATGCGATAATGGCAGGCATAGAACAGTTGGTGGACTATTTTAAAAATCTTTCTTTCAGCGAAAGCGATATTAAGTATCTTGAATCGCTCAACCTGTTTTCTGAAAGGTTTATCGAATATCTGCGCAATTTCAAGTTTACCTGCGACGTGTGGGCGGTGCCGGAGGGTATGCCGATATTCCCGAAAGAACCTATCGTTACCGTTAAAGGACCTGCAATGCAGGCTATGATGGTGGAAACGTTTCTGCTGCTTACAATAAATCATCAGTCGCTTATAGCAACCAAGGCAAACCGCATAGTAAGGGCAGCTGCAGGCAGACCCGTTATGGAGTTCGGCGCGCGCCGCGCTCAGGGCGCCGACGCCGCTTACTACGGCGCACGCGCTGCTATTATAGGCGGCTGCACGGGCACTTCGGTTATAAAAACGGCAAAGGATTTCTCGGTTTCGGCTTCTGGTACCATGGCGCACAGTTGGGTGCAGATATTTGATGACGAGTACGAAGCGTTCAAGACCTATGCGGAGCGCTATCCTAAAAGTTGTCTTTTGCTTGTTGACACATATAATGTGCTTAAATCCGGTATTCCAAACGCGATACGGGTGTTTGACGAGGTTTTAAAACCCTTGGGCTGCCGTCCGCTTGGCGTTCGGATAGACAGCGGCGATATTACCTATCTTACCAAAAAAGTCCGCAAAATGCTTGACGACGCAGGTTACCCCGACTGCAAGATATGCGTTTCCAATTCGCTTGACGAATATCTGATACGCGATATGCTGCTTCAGGGTGCGCAGATCGACAGTCTGGGCGTGGGCGAAAGGCTTATTACCGCTTCAAGCGAGGCGGTTTTCGGCGGCGTTTACAAACTTGCCGCCGTTGAGAAAAACGGCACCGTGATACCGAAGATAAAGATAAGCGAAAACACCGCAAAAATCACCCTGCCCGGCGTTAAGATACCCTGGCGGCTTTACGACAGGCAGACCGGCAAGGCAGTGGCGGACGTTATAACCCTTGCGGGCGAAAAAATAGACGATACAAAGCCTTACGAAATATTCGACCCCGAACATGTGTGGAAACGCAAAACAATTACCGATTTCAAGGCCGAAAAACTTCAGGTAAAGATAATCGAAAACGGCAGGCAGGTATACAAACTGCCCACCGTAAAGGAGATATCCGCGCACAGGCAGCAGGCGGTAGACAATCTCTGGGACGAGGTAAAGCGCTTTGAAAAACCGCACACCTATTATGTCGACCTTTCCCAGAAACTTTGGGATCTTAAATACGAAATGCTTAAAAAGTCAGAATAAAACACAGATGTTTTAAAACAAAGGAGAGAACAGTATGAAAAAGATTATTTGTTTGCTTCTTGCCGTTTGTACGGCGCTTGCGTTTGCCGCTTGCGGCAAACCCTCTTCAAAGGATGATAATTCCGATACGGTCGACCTTGAATACTATATAAAACTCGGAAAAATGCCCGAAAGCAAGTACGATCTGGGCGCTTCTTTCGAGGATGTTAAAGCAGCGGCTGACGAAGAAGAGGAAGAGCCTCTTACCCTTTCCGCGCCCGACCGCACGGGTATAAATTATCAGAACTTCAACTATTATTACGATGATATCGACAGCGAAAAGAAAATAAGTTACATTGTTTCCTTTGCCGGCGCTTACGGCTACACGCAGGGCACGCTTTCGGAAAAAATAAAAAGCGACCTTTCAAAAAGGGAACTTAATGCAAAAGAGGAAGCCCTTACGGAGGAAGACACCTTCTTTATCCCGATAAAGGGCGAATTTACGGGAATAAAATATACTTTCAGCGACAGTTCTATGGACGGGGTCAACACCGTCTGCTTCGTATTTGAAAACGGTGCGCTTTGCGCTGCCGCGCTCTACCGCGGAGTTACCGCTGCCGGCTGATAATCTGGAGTTATAACTATGCCTACGGAAGTAAAAAACAATGCGGGAGTGTATCCCGTTTTATGCCTGCGCGGCGTTACGGCGTTTCCGAAAACGACCCTTACGCTTGACGTGGGCAGAAAAAAATCGGTAAAGGCTTTGACCTTTGCAATGGAGAAAAACGAACCGATATTCCTTATAACACAAAAGGACATTTCGGTGGAGGAACCGTCCGCTTCGGACCTTTACGATATAGGATGTCTTTGCAGGGTGCGCCAGGTGCTTAAAACACCCGACGGCAACGCAAAGGTCCTGCTGTACGGTCTGTGCCGCGCAAGGCGCCTTACGTTTGCGGATAACGGGAATTATTATTTTGCCACTGTTGAAAGATGCGATGATAAGCCCGTAAAAAACCGACCCGTTTATATTGAAAGCCTTATAAGGAAAATCCGCACGGAATTTGAAAAATACGCAGGGGTGTGCCGTCAGGTATCGCCCGATGTTGCGGCTATTATCGCTTCGTGCGACGATCTTTCCTATCTTTGCGATTTTATTGCTTTCAACGTGCCGGCACCCTTTGATGATAAGCAGTTTGTGCTTGAGCAGTTGAACCCCATAAGCCGCGGCAAGGTGCTTATAGAGTTTCTTTCAAAAGAGCGCGAGATAACCGAAATCGACAATCGCATTTCGGAGATGACCCGTACCCACATGGACGAAAATCAGCGCGACTACTACCTGAAGGAACAGATGCGCGCCATAAGCGACGAACTCTACGGCGACGGCGGCGCCGACGAGATAGAAGAATATTACGAAAAACTTGAAAAACTGTCGGCCGCTGCGGAAGTTAAGGAAAAAATAAAGGCAGAAATATCCAAACTTGCCAAAATGCCGCAGGGCGCGCACGAAACCACCCTTGAACGGAATTTCCTTGACCTTGCCTTTGCGCTGCCGTGGGAAAAACGCGACTGCGCGGCGGTGGACGTAAACCGCGCCGCAAAGATATTGGACCGCGATTTTTACGGACTTCAAAAGGTAAAAGAACGCATACTTGAAATGATTTCCGTTTTTGCCCTCTCACCCGAAATTACGGGACAGATAATCTGCCTTGCAGGTCCTCCCGGAGTGGGTAAAACGTCCATAGGCAAAACAATAGCCGAGTGTATGGGCAGAAAATACGTCCGCGTTTCTTTGGGCGGTATGCATGACGAAGCAGAGATACGCGGTCACAGAAAGACCTATATCGGCGCTATGCCGGGCAAAATAATATCCGCCGTAAAGCAGGCAGGCACTTCCGATCCGCTTATTCTTCTTGACGAAATTGATAAACTCGGCAACGATTATAAGGGCGATCCCGCGTCCGCCCTGCTTGAAGTTCTTGACCCCGAGCAGAACAGGGCGTTTTGCGATAATTTCCTTGAAATACCTTACGATTTAAGTCACGCGGTGTTTGTTACGACCGCTAACAGTACCGATACCATTCCGGCGCCGTTGCTTGACCGTATGGAGGTAATAAGCCTTGAAGGGTACACAAGGGAAGAAAAATTCAATATTGCAAGACGTCACCTTGTAGAACGCGAGGTTAAAAGCCACGCGTTAAGCGGCAGAAATTTCCGCGTTACGGACGGCGCTTTGTACGGAATAATAGATTTTTACACAAGAGAAGCGGGGGTAAGAAAACTTTCCCGTGCAATAGGCTCGCTTTGCTCTAAAGCGGCGAAGAAGATAGCCGCGGGAGAAGCCGCGCGCGTTACTGTTAAGGAAAGCGACCTTAAAGAGTATCTGGGTCCACGCAAGTACAGACCCGAGGTTATACTCGAAAAGGATACCGTCGGTATTATCAACGGTCTTGCCTGGACGCAGGTGGGCGGCGAAATAATGCAGATGGAAGTGGTATGTCTTAAAGGCAGCGGCAAAACCAAATTTACGGGGTCGCTGGGCGACGTTATGAAAGAATCGGCGCAGGCGGCGGTAACGTACGTCCGCGCAAACGCCGAAAAGTACGGCATAGACGAGGACTTTTACAAAAACCGCGATATACATATCCACGCCACGGAAGCGGCGGTCCCCAAGGACGGACCGAGCGCCGGTATAACAATGGCAACGGCGCTTGTTTCCGCGCTTACGGGCAGGGAAGTGCGCCGCGATGTTGCAATGACGGGAGAAATAACCATCCGCGGCAGAATACTCCCCATAGGCGGGCTTAAAGAAAAACTCATAGCGGCATACCGCGGCGGCGTTAAAACCGTGTTTATCCCGAAAGAGAACGTTTCCGACCTTGAAGAGGTCGACCAAAACGTTCGCGCGGCGATTGAAATAATTCCTGCGGAAAATGCCGAAACGGTAATAGAGAGCGCGTTGCTGCCCGTTGTTTCCGCGCCCGAAAGTACGGAATATCTAATTAAAAGCCGCAAAACATCCGCGGCGGTAAGTCAGTAGGTGAAGTATGAATTTTACATCCGCCGTTTTTGAAGCGTCCTGCGGCAACAGCACGCAATTACCCGAATCAAATCTGCCCGAAGTATGTTTTTCAGGCAGGTCAAACGTGGGGAAATCCTCCCTTATAAATAAAATTCTCGGCAGAAAGGCGTTAGCAAGGGTAAGTTCCGTTCCCGGAAAAACCATAACGGTGAATTTTTACCGCACGGATGAAATACGCATTGTAGACCTGCCCGGATACGGCTACGCAAAGATAACCGATAAGGAAAAAATGCGCTTTTCCGCGTTGGCGGAACATTACTTCGGCAGCGGCAGAAATATAAAATGCTGTTTTCAGCTGGTGGATATGCGCCGCGCCGCCACGCCGCAGGATATTGATATGCTGCGCTTTTTAAAGCATTACGGCATACCTTATGCGCTTGTTCTTACAAAGTGCGATAAACTCAATAAATCGGAATTTGAAAAGCGTCTGGCGGCGCTGGATACTGAACTCGGCGACCTTAAACCCGAAACGGTCATTCCTTTTTCGGCGCTTAAAGGCGACGGTACGGATACCGTTCGCGCCGCGATAGAAAAAGAGGCAGGGTAAAAAAATTTGAAATAAGGTATTGATTTTATACTTTGTTTGTGATATTATACTATGGCGGTCTTAAAAGAGACCGTCTTGTGCGCCGGTAGCTCAGCTGGATAGAGCGTCTGGCTACGGACCAGAAGGTCGGGAGTTCGAATCTTCTCCGGCGCGCCAAAAGTCGGCAAAACTCGTCAAAGGGTTGCCGACTTTTATTTTTTTACCGTTCACATTTAACCTTAACTGAAAATCCTACCGAAAAACGGTGGGATTTTTTTAATTTTCATAAAATACGTCTTGCCTTAAAGACGGTTTTAAGATATACTAATAATAAATGATTGATTAGTTATAAAAAAGGGAAGATGAATATGAAAACCACCGAGCAGCAGCACAATGAAAAAAAGCGCGAAATTATGGAAAAGTGCTTTGAATGTTATGCCGAAAACGGTCTTACGGGAACGGGCATTAAGGCGCTGGCGGAGGCGTGCGACTGCACCACGGGCAACCTTTATTGCTATTTTGAAAATCTTGACGAACTTATCGTTGAATCCACCGCCTACTGTATGGCAAAGGTGGAGGAAGATTTTATGAAAAAAGCCCCCACTGACCCCAAGGACGTTATGCGCTTTATTGAAGAGGTCCCCTTTTGGACGGCAAAAAAACACGGCAAAAAATACAGACTTATGTATCAGGTGTACACTCTGCCTAAGTACATAGAGCACGGGAAAAAGTTTTTTGAAGGCGTTAATGAGCGTTATACCGAATATGCTAAACTGTTGGAGCCTAAAATAGGTATTCCCTACACCGTTATTACGTCGCTTATATTCGTGTTCGTCCGCGCCTGCGTACACTTTGCCATGTTCAAGGACGAATACTATTTAAAAGCGCAGATGAATGTTTTAAAACAAGGGGTGACCCTTTTTGCGGATAAATACCGCGCCGAATTTTTAAACGGAGGTAAACTGTAATGAAAAGAAAAGGAATTACGGCTTTATGTATGCTTTTGGTGCTTTGCACGTTGTTTGTGTCGGGGTGCCGCAAAAAAGCAAGCACCGCCGCCGCGGAACTTATCGACCTGCGCAACAACGGCACGGCTGTTCAGTGGAAATACGGCAGCGAGACCGAATGGCGGGATCTTGTGGCGCTTGAAGAACTGCGCGGCACTGCCGGTGCAAAGGGCACCGACGGCACCAACGGGCAAAACGGTGCGGACGGTAAAAACGGTACAAACGGCAAAAACGGCGTTGACGGTAAAAACGGCGCCGACGGTAAAAATATCGAAGTAAGGAAAAATGCCTCTCACATACAGTGGCGTTACGAGGGCGGCGCGTGGCAGGATCTTCTGGCGCTTTCCGATATCGAAGGTCCCGCAGGCCAAAACGGCGCAAACGGTACGAACGGCACGAACGGTGCCGACGGCAAAACGCCCGAATTCCGCGTAAACGAAAATACGCTTCAGTGGCGTTATAAGGACGGCGGCGCGTGGTTTAACCTGTATGACCTTTCCGTTTTAAAGGGCGTTGACGGCATAAACGGTGACAAAGGCGATAAAGGTGATAAGGGCGATAAAGGTGATAAAGGTGACAAGGGTGATACCGGCGATACGGGCCCCGCAGGTCCTGCCGGTCAAAACGGCAGTTGTCCTGCCTGGTTTTACGGCGAGATGAGCACGCAGTCCGTAAGGCTTTGGATAGAATCGCCCGATATCGGCATAAGCCAAAAAGCGAAAAGCGGCGACCTTATCTGGGTTGACGGAAATAACCTTAAATTAAAGGGCGGACATAATTACAATGTGTGCGTAAGCGGAACGGTTTACGCAAAGACCAATGATAGCACCGGTAATTATTCGTTACAGATGAAAGACGGCTACGATAACACGCTTTGCACCGAACTTACGCGCATAACGGTAGACGGCAGAAAGTTAAACGAGACGCGAATGGAGCAGCACCCCATGACTTTTAACAGGGTGTACAACGCAAAAAACGGAGATATCACGCTTAAATATTCGATCGAGCAATCAAGTTATGAAACATATCTTCTTTTCTTCAGGTGTACAGTTACGGTAACGGCGCTTGATTAGAAAAGTGAATAAACAGGGAGGTACGGAAAAATGAAAAAACGGATTTTAGGCTTTGTGTTAGCCCTTGCGGTGACTTTATGTATGCTGCCGGTATTCGCTGTAGGCGCGGCAGGCATTACGCCCGTCACACCGAAACAGGGCGACGGTTCGGCGGAAAACCCCTACCGCATAGGCACGGCAGCGGAACTTTACGGGTTCGCTAAAATAGTTAACGACGGCAATAACACGGCAAGCGGTGTTCTTACGGCGGATATTACCGTTAACAAAAACGTGCTTGACGCAAACGGCAGACTAAACGGCAGCAACTTTATTCCCTGGACGCCGATCGGCTATTTTAAGGGAAATAATGACCAGGTTTCCTTTAAAGGTACTTTTGACGGTCAGGGACATACGGTAAGCGGCCTGTATTTTTACGATAAATCGACAAGTTATGTCGGACTGTTCGGCATGGCAAGCGTCAATACTGTAATCAAGAATGTAAAACTTGCGGATTCTTATATCGAGGGCAAATGGTATGTAGGCGGTATATGCGGCTATGTAGGACGTTCTTCCACCATTTACGGCTGCTCTGCTTCCGGCAAGATGAAGGGTGAGTACCATGTGGGCGGTATATGCGGCGGCGTTATGATGAATGTCACGATTTTCGGATGCAGCAATGCCGCCATAATAAACGGCACTAAATCCGCGGGCGGTATTTGCGGCAATGCAGAGGGCGGTTCAACGGTATATGCCTGCTATAACACCGGCACTGTAAGCGGAGATATTATGGTCGGCGGCGTAGTCGGTGAAACAACGGCTACTTATTACGGCTGCTATAACCGCGGAAACGTAAGCGGAAATCAATATGTCGGCAGTTTTGTCGGGAGCAACATCGGCACCGTTGACGACTGTTACTATCTTGCCGGAACAGCTAATGCAGGCACCGGGCATTACGGCGGTTGGACGAACAATATGCACCTGAGAACCGCTGAGGAATTTAAAAACGGCAGCCTTCTTACGGAAATAAACGGCGCTTTGAACGGACGCGGCGTAACCCCGAGGTATTATCAGGGAACAAACGGCGTTTTGCTGCTTTGCTTAGACCATAAATTTGTAAACAAAGTATGCACGGTATGCGCCCTTAAGGATATTAAGGAACCCGTAATCGACGGCATAACGAATGACGGAGTTTACTGTGTGAGTGCTTCTTTTACGGTAAGCGATCCGTTTCTTGATACCGTACAGGACAACAACCGCGTTATTACCGCAAACGGCGGAAAGTATACCCTTAATGCCGGCAGGCATACCATTTTTGCAGAAGACAAGGCGGGCAACGCCATTTGTATAACGGTTACCGTAAACGCAGACCATACTTTCGGCAGTTGGCAGCCGAACGGCGACGGCACCCATACGCGCAAATGCAGCGTGGACGCGCAGCATACAGAAAGCGGAAACTGTACGGGCGGCACTGCTGCCTGCACTGAAAAGGCGAAATGTGAATTGTGTCGCGGCGCTTACGGCAACCTTGCCGAGCACCCCTATTCCGGAGATTGGTCTTCAAACGAACAGCAGCACTGGCACGCCTGCACCGCCTGCACAAGCGTAAAGGACACTGAAGACCATAAGGACGCAGACAAAAATCACAACTGCGATATTTGCGGCAGAACCTTTACCGTACACGCGGGCGGCACTGCTACCTGCAAAGATAAGGCGATATGCGAAACCTGCAAAGCGGCTTACGGCAGCCTTGACCCTAAAAACCACGCAAATCTAAAACACGTACCTGCAAAAGCGGCGACAACTAAAGCAGAGGGCAATACAGAATATTGGTACTGCGACGGCTGCGATAAATATTTTGCCGACGCTGCTGCGGAAAAGGCAATTACCAAAGAAAGCACCGTAACGGCTAAACTGCCGGAAGAACCGAAATCTCCCCAAACCGGAGACGGCGGCAATATTATGTTATGGCTTGCGCTGTTGTTTGTAAACGGCGGCGTTTGCACGGCAATCACCGTAAAAGGCAAAAAAGCCTATGGGCGTGGAGGCTCTGTTAAATGACCAAACGAATACTCAGCATTCTGCTTACTTTATGTATAATAATCTGCCTTGTGCCCCTTACGACATTTGCGGCAACCAGGACGGCTGACAGCTGGAGTGGGCTGCAAAGCCTTATGAACGGCACCGACAATCTTTCGGTAAGCCTTTCAAACGATATTTCGTGGGGAGGAAGTTCTTTAAATGTTCCTGCCGGAAAAACCGTTACTTTGGATTTAAACGGCAAGGCGATAGACGCGAAAAGCAGCGGCACCGTAATTGTGGTAAACGGCACGCTTACCATAAAAAACAGCGGTGCGGATCTTGCAGGACCCATAGGGGTGGGTGCCGGTCCTATTACCGGAAATATTAAAAACGGCAAAGCAAGCGACCAAGAAGCAGGCGGCATTTTGGTTAAAGACGGCGGAAAACTTATTATGAATTCCGGCTGGCTTACCAATTGTGTTGATGAATCAAGCAAATTAACCTCTGCCGGTGGAATTTTTGTTTCGGAAAATGCCGAATTTGAAATGAACGGCGGAATAATTACAGGCTGTACCGGAATCGCTTCTGCGTATGTTTTGTGCGCCGCCGGGGTGGTAAACCGCGGGACATTTACAATGAGTGAAAACGCAACCATAGCGGGAAGCAAGAATAAGAACGGCAATGATGGGATTGCTGTTTGCAATGCAGGCACATTTAATGCAAACGGCGGTGTAATTCAGACCGGACAATCAAGCAGAAATTACGCCACGATTCAAAACACGGGAAAAAATTCTACCGTTTTTTACTGTGACGTTTTAAACACGGGACTCGGAACGATTTCCGGCGGCACATATAATTATCCCATTGAAAACGCCGGAATTATTACGGGCGGCATATTCGGCGGCATGGTTACTTCTGACGGCACAATCGAAGGCGGTGTTTTCAACGGCAATGTCGAAAACAGCCGCGTTGTTACGGGAGGAACGTTTAACGGTGCCACAAGCGGAATATACACCGTTACGTTTGATTCGGGCGTACCGTCCCAGATACGCGCAAACGCCCCTGCGGAAGTGCCCGCCGCACCTACCAAAAAGGGCTACACTTTCAAGTGCTGGCTTAAGGGCGGTGCACCGTATGATTTTACGCAGAACGTTACCGAAAATACAGCGCTTACCGCCGATTGGACAGCAAAGAATTACACCGTAAAGTTTGATGCAAACGGCGGCGCGGCGATTGCCGATAAATCCCTTACTTGGAATGACAGAGTTTTAGACGGCGTTTCGACTCCTGCGAAAACCGGCTATGATTTTAAAGGCTGGACTTTTGGCGGCAAGACTGTGTCCGAAAATACCGTTTATGCCGACATTGCGGCTGACGATGCGGTAACAAGTATTACGCTGACGGCGCAGTGGGCAATTCATTTGTATACCGTTACCTTCGATTATAACGATGCCGACAGAACGAAAACGACTACCACTATTGCCTACGGCGAAGAATTCGGTCAAATGCCCGTGCCGGTGCAGGAAACTTATGTTTTTGCCGGTTGGTATGACCAATTATCCGGCGGCCGCCGATACGGCGATGAAAACGGTAATTGCACAAGCCCATATTATAAAACCGAAGATTCCACACTGTACGCACGCTGGGATTTGATTCGCCGTACGGTCATATACAACGCAAACGGCGGTATACTTACAGGTCCGGATAAGGGCGAATTTTGGCAAAACTCGATGCTCCCCGAACCCTCAGACCCCGTAAGAACCGGGTATGATTTCACCGGTTGGTATACAAATGCCGCCTGCACAAATAAGTGGAACTTTTACGATTGGGCGACCGGGGATATGACGCTCTACGCCGGATGGCAGATAAATCGGTACACAATCACCTTTGATACCGCGGGCGGCAGTGAAATCGCACCTGTTACGCAGGACTACAACACTAACGTAAACGCGCCTGCCGACCCCACTCGTGAAGGTTATCGTTTCGACGGCTGGGATAAGGAGATTCCCGATACTATGCCCGGCGAGGATATAAAAATCACGGCAAAATGGAGCATAAATCAGTACACGATTACTTTTGATACTGCGGGCGGCAGTGAAATCGCACCTGTTACGCAGGATTACAATACTGTCGTAAATGCGCCTGCCGACCCCACTCGTGAAGGTTATCGTTTTGACGGCTGGGATAAGAAAATTCCCGATACTATGCCTGCCGGAGATATAACAATCACAGCGCAGTGGACCGACATAGAAAAGCCTACGGGCAAAATAATCATCGGTACAAATATTTGGAATAAACTTCTAAGCGGTATCACCTTCAGAAAATTCTTTAATAATACCCAAACGGTTAAGATTACCGCAGAGGATAACAGCGGCACGGACGTAAAGATTGAATATTTGCTGTCTGACGGAGAACTGACTAAGGCGGAACTTGAAAGCGCTGTTTTTACCGAGTATAAAGATTCGTTTAGTATCAATCCCGATAATAAGTATATTATCTATGCCAGACTTACGGATACGGCAGGAAATGCAGACTATATCTGTTCCGAAGGCATTGTGCTGGACGGGAAAAAGCCGGTTATTTCGGGTGTTAAAAACGGAAAGATTTACTGCAAAGCGCCTACGGTGACCGTAACCGAAGAATATCTTTATACCGTTACCGTAAACGGAAAACCCGTATTTCCTGATGAAAACAACCGTTTTGTTCTTGCTGCGGCAAGCGATGCGCAAAAGATTGTTGTCACCGACGAGGCAGGCAACTCCGCCGAGGTAACGGTTACCGTAAACGCAGACCATACTTTCGGCAGTTGGCAGCCGAACGGCGACGGCACCCATACGCGCAAATGCAGCGTGGACGCGCAGCATACAGAAAGCGGAAACTGTACGGGCGGCACTGCTGCCTGCACTGAAAAGGCGAAATGTGAATTGTGTCGCGGCGCTTACGGCAACCTTGCCGAGCACCCCTATTCCGGAGATTGGTCTTCAAACGAACAGCAGCACTGGCACGCCTGCACCGCCTGCACAAGCGTAAAGGACACTGAAGACCATAAGGACGCAGACAAAAATCACAACTGCGATATTTGCGGCAGAACCTTTACCGTACACGCGGGCGGCACTGCTACCTGCAAAGATAAGGCGATATGCGAAACCTGCAAAGCGGCTTACGGCAGCCTTGACCCTAAAAACCACGCAAATCTAAAACACGTACCTGCAAAAGCGGCGACAACTAAAGCAGAGGGCAATACGGAATATTGGTACTGCGACGGCTGCGATAAATATTTTGCCGACGCTGCTGCGGAAAAGGCAATTACCAAGGAAAGCACCGTAACGGCTAAACTGCCGGAAGAACCGAAATCTCCCCAGACCGGAGACGGCGGCAATATTGCAATATGGATTGCATGCCTTGCTTTAGGCGGCGCGGCAGGCGTTTATAGGGTACGCCGCAAAAAGCGCAAAAACCGCGAATAATTTAAAATAACAAAACACCCGTACAGATTGTACGGGTGTTTTGTTATTCTGTCCGTGTTTTTATTTTTCTCGTTTTGATTTTATCATTTCGGGGGTTTGCGCCAGAACAATTGCCGCAAACATAACAACGCAGCCGGATATTTCTTTAAACGACATACTGTTGCCCATAATTATCCAGCCGCCCAGCGCCGCAAAAACGCTTTCAAGACTCATTGAAATAGAGGCTACGGACGGTTCCGCGTATTTTTGTCCGATTATCTGGAGGGTGTAACCTACGCCGCTTGAAACGATTCCTAAGTATAAAAGTTGGGGAAGCGCCGCATAAAGACCGGCGGCTGTGATGGTTTTAAATTCAAAAATCAGTGCTGCTGCGCCGGAAAGTATGCCGCAGAACAAAAACTGCAGGCAGGAAAGCCGCACACCGCCTACCGCGCCTGCGTATTTATCCACGGTTATAATGTGGAAAGAAAAGGCAAGGGCGCAAAGCAGCATAAGAACATCGCCTAAATATATTCTTCCCACGTCTCCCGTAAAGCATAAAAGGTACACGCCGGCAAGCGCCGTTAAAACGGAAGCCCATATAACGGGGTGTATCTTTTTGCCGAAAAACACGGAAATTATCGGCACCAAAATAACATAAAGCGCCGTTAAGAATCCTGCTCTGGCAGACGCCGCAACGCCGTCCGGATAAACCGAAATTCCGCCCTGCTGTAAATTTATCGAAACAGCAAGCATTGTGCCGCAAACGGCGGCGCCGGCAAAAACGGTTTTGCGTTCGGTTTTATTTGCGGGTATTATTTTTTCACGGGTCTTTCCCGCACGAGCTTTTATGAATATGTAAAGCACGGCGCTGCCCACAAGCGAGCGCAGGCAGTTGAACATAAACGGCGGCACTTTTTCGGCGGCGTCGGTCTGCGCTACGAAAGCAAGTCCCCATATAAGCGCCGTAAGGCAGAGGATAAGACTGCCTTTAAGATTGTTTTTAGTGTTCTGCATTTTAATACCTCATAGTAAGTGAAATTCTGTTTTTGGCGGTATCCACCGATACCACCTTTACCTTTACGATATCTCCGACCTTTAAAACTTCACTCGGATGTTTAATAAAACGGTTGGTTATTTTTGAAATATGAACAAGTCCGTCCTGATGAACGCCTATATCCACAAACGCGCCGAAATCTATAACGTTGCGCACGGTACCCGTAAGTTCCATATCGGGTTTTAAATCCTCAATCGACATAATGTCGTGTTTCAAAAGGGGTTTGGGCAGTTCGTCGCGCGGGTCTCTGCCCGGCTTTGCAAGTTCCGATATAATGTCGCAAAGCGTGGGCACGCCGATGCCTAAATTTTCGGCAAGCGCCTGTTTGCCCTCATTTTCCGCCTTTTCGGAAAGGTCGGGTATTGTTTTATTTTTTATATCGGAATCCGTAAAGCCGAAAACCTTTAAAAGTTTTCGTGCCGCCGTATATGATTCGGGATGAACGGCGGTAGCGTCAAGCGCGCAGGTGCCGTCCTGTATGCGCAAAAATCCGGCGCACTGTTCAAACGCCTTAGGCCCTAATTTGGACACCTTTTTAAGTTCCGCGCGGTTTTTAAAAGCGCCGTTCTCCTTGCGGTACGATACTATATTCTGCGCTAATGTTTTACCAACGCCTGCCACTGCCGATAAAAGGGATACCGAGGCGGTGTTAAGGTCCACGCCTACCGAGTTTACGCACTGCTCCACAACGCCGTCAAGCGCGGCGGACAACTGTTTTTGCGGCATATCGTGCTGATACTGACCCACACCTATCGCTTTCGGATCTATTTTAACAAGTTCGGAAAGCGGATCCTGAAGTCGGCGCGCTATCGACACCGCCGAACGCAGGAAAACGTCAAAATCCGGAAATTCCTTTGCTGCTAAAGGCGACGCCGAGTAAACGCTGGCGCCTGCCTCGCTTACCACCATATAGGAAACGCCTGCGGGCAGTTCCTTTATAAGGTCGGCGGTAAAAACTTCGGTTTCGTGGCTTGCCGTGCCGTTGCCGATGGCAAAGGTCTTAACATTGTATTTTAAAACAAGCGCCTTTATTTTGGCTTTTGCTTCTTCCGTTTTGTTGTGAGGCGGAGCAGGGTATATAACGCCCGTGTCAAGCACTTTGCCGTAACCGTCCACAACCGCTACCTTGCAGCCCGTTCTGTAACCCGGGTCAAGACCTATCGTAACGCTGTTTTTAAGGGGCGGCTGCATAAGCAGTCCGTGCAGATTTTCGGCAAAAACCTTTATGGCGTCGGTATCGGCGCGCTCGGTCAGTTCGTTTCTTATCTCGCGCTCGACTGACGGAAATATAAGCCGCGAATATGCATCAAGCGCGGCATTTTTTACAACCTCGGTGCAGGGAGAGTTCGGTTTTATGCGGTCTTTGAAAAGGGTAAATTCCGCCTTTTCCTGCGGCAGGTCGATGTGAACCTTTAAAAATCCCTCTTTTTCGCCGCGGTTTATCGCAAGTATGCGGTGATTCGGTATTTTGGCAACCGCTTCCGAAAAATCGGAATAAAGTTCGTAAACGCCCATATCCTCTTTAATACCGGCAGCGGTAAGAACGCCGTGCGCCGACATAATAAAGCGAAGCCTTTTTCGCAGGTTCGCGTCGTTTGATACCGTTTCGGCAATTATGTCCGCAGCGCCCGAAAGCGCGTCTTCCGCGGATAAAACGCCCTTTTCTTCGTCGGTATATTCAGCGGCAAGTACAAGCGGTAAAGAAGAATCGGGATTTTGGGCGTAAATAATATCCGCAAGCGGTAAAAGCCCCTTTTCACGGGCAACGTCTGCACGGGTCTTTTTATGTTTCTTGTAAGGGCGATATATGTCCTCAAGTTCAGAAAGGGTAAGCGCCGCATTTATCGCGGCGGAAAGTTCTTCGGTTAAAGCGTCCGCTTCGTTTATGGCTGCGCGTATTTTTTCGCGCGTTTCCTCAAGGTTTCTTAAATATTCAAGCCTCTCGTAAAGGCGGCGCAGCAACTGGTCGTCAAGTCCGCCGGTCATTTCTTTGCGGTAGCGCGCTATAAAGGGAACGGTGTTGCCCTCGTCCAAAAGTTTTACGGTGTTTTCCACGCGCGGCAGCGGTATATTAAGTTCATTTGCAAGTTTTTCGTTAACTGTCATAAATTCGGTGCCTCCCGACAGGACTGATATCACCCAGTATACCACATAAAGATACATATATCAAATATATGTGTTGATTTTCGGCAGGAATAATAGTATAATAAATCGATAATATTAAAGGATTGTGAAAGATGTTAGAACTTCGTAATATCTGCTTTGAAGCCGAAACCGAAAACGGCGTAAAAGAAATTTTAAAAGATATATCTTTAAAAACAGACGATGGGTTTGTTGCCGTAACGGGACCTAACGGCGGCGGCAAATCCACGCTTGCAAAAATAATTTCGGGCATATATAAGCCCACCTCCGGCAGGATTTTTCTTGACGGGGAGGACATTACCGATCTTTCGGTTACCGACCGCGCAAAAAAAGGTATCAGTTTTGCGTTTCAGCAGCCTGTAAGGTTCAAGGGTATAACCGTGAACGACCTTATCCGTCTTGCTTCGGGCAAGAACATAAGCGTGGCGGAGGCGTGCGACTATCTTTCCCAGGTGGGACTTTGCGCAAGGGAGTATATAGACCGCGAGGTAAACGCGTCCCTTTCGGGCGGCGAACTTAAAAGAATAGAAATCGCTACCGTTCTGGCGCGCGGCACCAAGGTATCTTTGTTTGACGAACCCGAGGCGGGCATAGACCTTTGGAGTTTCAACAACCTTATAAACGTGTTTGAAAAAATGCGCAAAAACCTCGGCGGCACGATAATAATTATCTCCCATCAGGAGCGTATTCTCAACATTGCGGACAAGGTTGCCGTGCTTTCGGGCGGAAGGCTTAAGGCTTTCGGTGCAAAATCCGAAATACTGCCCGAACTTTTAGGCGCCACGAACGAGGCATGCAAAGTTCTTACCGATAACGTGGGAGGAAGTGCCGAATGACCGATACCGAAAAGCAACTGCTTAAAATAATCGCCGATATGGACGGCAAGCCGAACGGCGCTTACAATATACGCGCAAACGGAAAACTTGAAAGTCGCGCCGTTACCGAAAATATAGACATCCGCACAAAAACGGACAAGCCGGGAATTGATATTATAATAAAACCGGGCACAAAAAACGAGACCGTGCACATCCCCGTAATAATAGAGGCGACCGGTCTTTCGGATCTGGTTTATAACGACTTTATCATCGGCGATGATGCAGACGTTACCATAGTTGCCGGCTGCGGCATACACAACTGCGGCGATAAAGAATCGCGGCACGACGGCGTGCACACCTTTTTCCTCGGCAAAAATTCACGCGTTAAATACCTTGAACGCCACTACGGCGAGGGTGAGGGCGACGGTCTTCGCAATATGAACCCCACGACCATAGTAAACGTAGGCGAAAACGCGTATATGGAAATGGAAACCTCTCAGATAAAGGGAATCGATTCTACAAGCCGCGTTACAAAAGCCACCGTGGCAGACGGCGGAACGCTTGTTATTCACGAAAAAATATTCACCCACAAAACCCAGCATGCCGAAACCGATTTTACGGTCGATTTAAACGGCACGGGCAGCAGTGCAAACGTTGTTTCCCGTTCGGTGGCGAAAGACGGTTCCACGCAGGTGTTCCGTTCCTGCGTAAACGGTAACAATCTTTGTAACGGACACACCGAATGCGACGCCATTATAATGGATTCGGCAAACGTGCGCGCAATACCGGAAGTAAACGCAAATAATATAGATGCTTCGCTTATCCACGAAGCGGCGATCGGCAAAATAGCCGGCGAACAGATAATAAAACTTATGACTTTGGGACTTACCGAGGACGAAGCGCAGGAAGAAATAATAAACGGCTTTTTGAAATAAACACAAAATGCCGTGTGCAAACCGAAAAGGGGTGAGGTAATCATAATCTCCGCGGCTGTTGTAACCTACCGCGACGGCGCGAAGGCGCAGAAAGCGGCAGAAAGTATCCTTAAAAACACAAAAAGATACCCTTTAAAACTTTATATTATAGACAATGCCTCGCCCGACGGCACCGCCGACCTTTTTGAAAACACCGAGGGCGTTACCCTTGTAAGGGAAAAGCAAAACCTCGGATTCGGTGCGGCGCATAACGAAGTGCTTAAAAGTGAAATCGGCAAATACCACTTTGTGATAAATCCCGATATAACGTTTGATACCGATGTTTTGTCGGATATCGTCGATTATATGGAGAAAAATCCCGATGTGGCAATGCTTATGCCGCGGATACTTAATCCCGACGGCAGCGAGCAGTTTTTGCCTAAGGAAATACCTACCTTCAGGCGTTTGTTCTTGGGTCGGCTTTCCGATAAAATACGCAAAAACTACACCTGGGCTGACAGAAAAATCAAAACCGTTACCGACGTTGATTTTTGCACGGGCTGTTTTTTCTGCATAAGGGGCGAAGTTTTCAAGGCGGTAAACGGATTTTCACCGCAGTATTTTATGTATCTTGAGGACGCGGACTTGACCCTTAAGGCAAAAAAATACGGCAGAACGGTAATGCACCCCGATATATGCGTTACGCACGCGTGGGAACGCGGCAGTTCAAAAAATTTGAAACTTCTTATTATACATACAAAATCGGCACTTAAATTTTTGGCAGGAAAGAGGAAACTGCTTAAATGAACATAATGATAACCGGTTCTAACGGACAGTTAGGCAGTGAATTGCAAAGCATAATAGCAAGCGGCAAAGCGGAGATAGGCGAAATAAACGCCGCTTACAAAACCGCACGGGTAACAGCCGTGGATGTTGACAGGCTTGACATAACCGATTCCGCGGCAACGGCGGCATTTGTTGCAGAAAGCAAGCCGGACATTATAATAAACTGCGCCGGAATGACGAACGTTGACGGCTGCGAAAGCGACCCGGAAACCGCATTTAACGTCAACGCGCGCGGAGTAAGAAATCTTGCCGCGGCGGCGGAAAGTATCGGCGCTAAATTTGTGCACATTTCAACCGATTATGTGTTTGACGGCGAGGGCAAAAGGCCTTATCTTGAATGGGACCTGCCCGATCCGCAAAGCATTTACGGCGCTTCAAAGGAACTTGGCGAACGGTATGCAATGCAGTTCTGCAAAAAATCCTTTATTGTCCGCACGGCGTGGCTTTACGGATACAGGGGCAAAAATTTTGTTAAAACTGTAATAAGAATCTTAAAAGAGCGCGGAGAGATGACCGTTGTAAACGATCAGCGCGGCAACCCGACAAGCGCTAACGACCTGGCTTATCATATTTTAAAGCTTTGCCTTACCGATGAATACGGTATATACCACTGCACGGGCGAGGGCGAATGTTCGTGGTACGACTTTGCCGCAAAAATTGCCGAATATTCGGGATTTGCGGGTAAGGTAAAGCCCTGCTCTACCGAATGGTACAACAGCACATATCACGTTCCCACAAAACGGCCGGCATTTTCATCTCTTGAAAATATGGCGCTTAGGTGCACGGTAGGCAACGAAATGCGTAATTGGCAGACTGCCCTTAAAGAATACATATCAAAATCGGAGGACTGAATTTATGAAAACATATTTAGTAACAGGCGGCGCCGGATTTATAGGATCGAACTTTGTTATCTATATGCTCGGAAAATACAAGGACATAAAGATAATAAACGTTGATAAACTCACCTACGCCGGCAATCTTGAAAACCTTAAAAGCGTTGAAAACGACCCCCGTTACACCTTCGTTCAGGCAGACATTTGCGACAGGGAGGCAATAAGCAAAATTTTTGCCGAAAACGATATAGATTATGTTGTTAACTTTGCGGCGGAAAGCCACGTTGACCGAAGCATTTCAAATCCCGAAATATTTGTTAAAACAAACGTGCTCGGCACGGTAAATATGCTGCAGTGCGCCAAGGTTGCATGGACGGTAGGCGACGATAAATACAAAGAAGGCGTTAAATATCTTCAGGTATCCACCGACGAGGTTTACGGCTCCTTAGGCGAGACGGGCTATTTCACCGAGACTACACCCCTTGACCCTCATTCGCCCTATTCGGCGTCGAAAACCTCTGCCGACCTTTTTGTAAAGGCGTTTGGGGACACCTATAAATTCCCGATAAACATAACCCGTTGTTCAAATAACTACGGACCCTATCAGTTCCCCGAAAAACTTATTCCGCTTATTATGAACAACACGCTCAACCACAAGGACCTCCCTGTTTACGGCGACGGTATGCAGATTCGCGACTGGCTTTATGTTGAAGATCACTGCAAAGCGATAGATATGGTAATCACGGGCGGACGTTTGGGCGAAGTTTACAACGTGGGCGGCCATAACGAAAAACCGAATATATTTATAGTTAAATCCATTATTGAGTACATTAAGGAAAACGTAGACGGCGAAGTCGGAGAACATATGATAAAGCACGTTACCGACCGCAAAGGCCACGATCGCCGTTACGGTATTGATCCGCAGAAGATAAAAGACGAACTCGGCTGGTATCCCGAAACCTGCTTTGAAGTGGGCATTAAGAAAACGCTTAAGTGGTATCTTGAAAACCGCGAATGGATGAACAACGTTATAAACGGCGATTATCAGAATTACTATGAAAAGATGTATGCCGGCAAAAAGGAGATATAAACCGTGGGAAAGTTCAATTTTATAAAGACCGATATTGACGGTGTTATAATAATCGAACCCACTGTTTACGGCGACAGCCGTGGCTACTTTATGGAAACGTACCAGCAGGAGGATTTCATAAAAGGCGGAATAACCGTAAATTTCGTACAGGATAATCAGTCCAAGTCGGTAAAAGGCGTTTTGCGCGGATTGCACTTTCAAAAGCAGTACAGCCAGTCAAAACTTGTGCGCTGTATAAAGGGCAAAGTTTTCGATGTTGCGGTAGATTTGCGCCGCGGTTCTCCCACTTTCGGCAAGTGGGAGGGCGTGATACTGTCGGAAGAAAATAACCGCCAGTTCTTTATCCCCAAAAACTTTGCACACGGCTTTTTGGTCCTTTCGGACGAAGCGGAGTTTGTCTACAAGGTGGATGATTTCTACCACCCCAACGACGAGGGCGGCCTTATGTGGAACGACCCCGATATAGGTATAGATTGGCCCGTTGAAGAGGGTGCGCAGATAATACTCTCCGATAAGGATAAGATTCATCCCTCTTTTGCCGAATTTAAAAAGAATTTCTCTATTTAATAATAAAACCTCCTTTCTTTGGCAACAATAACCGTGAACAAAATGTTCATCGGTCAAAAGCCGAAAATTAAAGGAGGTTTTTATTTTGTCGGGAACATCATCATTTTTAAAGGGTATGGGCGCAGGTATGGTGGCAGGCGCTGCCGTTACAATGGTCACCAAAACGGTTATGGGCAAAAACAAGCATAACATTACAAAAGGCTCCGCCAAGTTTGTAAAGGCTATGGGCGATGTTGTAGACAGCGTTCAGACAATGTTTAAATAATCAACGCGCCGCAAAAAGGTAATAAAGGAATGACGGCACTCCGTTTTTTGGCGGAGTGCCGTCATTCCTTTACTTGTCTGTCTATTCTTCTTTAAAAATATCGTCATCTATTTTAAAACCGCCCTTAATGTCGTCGGTTCTTTCGTGCGGCACAGACCCGATTCCCGTAAGTCCGTCAAGAAAACTTTTTGGCAGGTTTTCTTCCGTGTCGGGTTCTTCTTCAGCCGCTTCCGTTTCGTACCACTGCTTTATAAGCGCGTCGCCTTCGGGATAAGATATGTCGGACGGTCTTTTCTTAGTAACCGCCGCAGAGGTTATAAAGTATATAAGGAATATTATAAAGGCGCCGCCCGTTACCATAAGGCCAAGGTTAAGACCGGGCGTTTCGTAGTCAAAGCGGATGGTACTGCTGCCTGAGTTTACGCACACCGCCATAAAGCCTTCGTTTACCCGTTCTATTTCGGCAGGTGCGCCGTTTACCGTTGCAGTCCAGCCTTTGTCGTAGGGAACAGAAAAGAACACAAGCGTCTTTTTATCTCTTTCAACCGTTGCGGTAAATCCGTTTTTATCGCTTTTAAAGGATTTTGCGGCTGTTTCTTTAAGTTTTGCGCAGTCAAGCGCCATTTCCTCGTCCGTAAGGGAAAGGGTGGTTTTTTGGGTGTCCCTCTCTGCCGCGGCAGAGGAGGTATCAATATTGCTGCCGCCGTTTTCCGAAGACACATCGGATACCGCGCTGTCCGTGCTGTTTTCGGCAGACGTATCGGTAAGCGAAACGTCCGATACACCGGATGCGTCAGGCAGTGCCGCGTCACTTATCGGGTGTTCGTCGGTTGCAGGCAGGGTTACCGCCTCAAGCGACGAAAGGTCGGTAAAACAATCGGCATATTTTTTCATCTGTTCTTTTGTAAGAAGAATCGCTTTAAGCATAAGCCGCGTTTTTGCTTTACCGTCATACTTGTCGCAGAAGTCGTAATTCATTGCGTAATCGTATGAAAAACCGTAAGGAACGTAGTTTTCGTTTTCGTAGACATAGTATCCGTCGGCGGTCTTTATATAATTGTACCCCGGCATGGCGGTCTCTTTATCCTCTTTTACAAAGGAGGAGTCGCCAACGCGGTCAAGCAGATACCTTACCGATAAAAGCGGACGCAGCGCCGGATACGAAGTGTCGGGTCTGCTGCCTACGTCGCGCGTTATGCCTATATACTTATAAAATTCCATAACCGACGGGGGCACTATCGAATGAAAAGCGTTTATACTGCTGTAACCTAAATACATCGCCGTGTTGTCAACGCAGTCGTATGTGTCTATACGGAATGTGTCCTTATCGCCGTCAAGCTTTACATTGCCTTCTATAAGCGAATTTATCATAACGCTTTCAATATCGTAAGAGTGACTTCTGCCGAGCGCAATAAAGAAATTGCCGTATATTATCGAAACCGCACAAACACAGACCGTTATCGCCCTTACAAACTTTTTGCGGTCTTTTTTGAATACTGCGTAGGTAACGCCCAAAAGCACAAGGGAAAGCACCGCAATTGCTACCGTTACCCAGTATCTTGCAAGATAATCGGGAGTGTCGGAATCGGTAAAAAGACCGAGCACAATTTTCCCTTCGGAATTTTCGCGCGGGTAAAGACCGATTGTAAGCGCTATTCCGGCGGTTATTCCTGCACTCCAGCGGAAGCCCTGCATAATGTCTGTGTCGGGCTCCTCAAAAATTCTTGCCGTGGCAAGCGCCATTATAAGAATGGGCATATAGAACCAGCGCGCATAGTAAGAAGAATTAAGCGCGTAAAAAAGACTGTTGAGTACCGGCACCATAGACATAAATATGCATATCACAAGAAGCCGTTTTATCCAGGTCTTTTTTCTTGATATAAACCAGGATATTACACCCGTCATACCGGCAACGGGCAGCCATCCGCCGAGCGACGACCACTTAACGTTGGCGCCGGGGAAGAATACCGGTCTTGCGGGCAGGTCGGGCGGGAAAAAGAAACATTCAATAATGTTAAGATATATCTGTTCTCTGCCGTACATAACGGCGTGCCAGCCGAGCTGCAGATTGGAAACGCGCGAATTGCCGAGTATAGCCATAACAGAGGGAACAAGCAGTCCCGCCGCCATAAGAATGCCCAACACCGCTTCGAACGCAAGCCATAAAAACGCCGAAAACCTGAAGCGGTATTCGCCGGTGGAAAGTTTTACAACATAATATATTATGCAGAACACCGCCATGCCGAAGAAGAAAAAGTAGTTTGTAATCGCGCACAGCGCCACCGTAAGCGCAAAAACGCCGCGGCGGTTTTCGGTTATAAGCAGTTCCATTGAAAGCAGTAAAAGCGGAAATACTATAATGGCTTCGTGAAAATGGTTAAAGAATATATTGTATACCGAAAAGCCGGAAAAAGCATAAAGAAGTCCGCCCAGCCGCGCCGTGGCCGGTGTTCTTGTGAAGCGGCGGATATAAAGGTAAGCGGTAAGCGCCGCGCAGGCAAACTTAAGAATAAGAAGCGGCCCCATAAGATAGGGCACAACGTAGTTCGGGAAAGGTATCGTAAGCCAGAAAAACGGACTGCCCAAAAGATAAAAGGAATACGACCCTATAAAATTCGAACCGAGGTCGGTAGTAAAACTCCAACCGAGATTGCCCGAGCGCACCGCCGCGTGGCAGAGTTTATAAAAGGGGATTTGCTGAACGTTGAAATCCCCGAAAAATATGAAGTATCCTTTTCCCATTATGATATAGGGAACAAAAAGTGCCGCCGCTGCGAAAAGCGCAATAAAAAACGTGGATGCTTTAAGTTCTTTTTCGCGGCGCAGCGTAGTGTGTTTTCTTTCAGAAAAGGTCATACGTTCCTCCCGTGTTTTGTATGATACTACTTGATATTATAACAACAAATGTTATAATATTCAATAGAAATAAGTAGGAGGAATTACCTTATGCCTTCGCATTTTTACGCAATGCTTTCAAGGATGAAAAATATATACCGCTGGGGACTTATGCGCAATGTCAAGGCGGAGTCTTTAAGCGAGCACTCGATAGAGACCGCTTTTGTCGCGCACGCGCTCGCAATTATAGAAAACAGGCGTTTCGGCGGAAATTACGACCCGAATTATGTTGCCGCCGCGGCGCTTTTCCACGATACGGGCGAAATAATAACCGGCGATATGCCTACACCCGTAAAATATTACAACGAGGATATAAAAACCGCCTATAAAAAGATTGAACAGGCGGCGGAAACACGGCTCTTGTCGCTTTTGCCGCCCGATATGCGTGAGGACTACGTTCCGCTTTATTCCCCCGACAAGGAAACCGCCAAACTCGTTAAGGCGGCGGATAAGATATCGGCGCTTATAAAATGCACGGAAGAAAGGAATATGGGCAACCGCGAGTTTGATTCGGCACACAAATCGACCGAAAAGGCGATACGCGCGCTTGAATGTCGGTCCGCAAACGTTTTTCTTGAAGAATTTATGCCTGGCTTTTCGCTTAACCTTGACGAACTTAAATAATAACGGTAATAACATAATAAAAACGGAGTCTGTGCGTAAAAACGCGGACTCCGTTTTACATTCTGCATCCTACGGCACATATGAAAAGATAAACCGCCGCCGTAAAAACAGATATGTTTATTTTGTTCTGCAAAGCCAAAAACACTCCTGTTGCAAAAACCGCTAACGAGGAAACAAGCGTTATGCTGCGAACGGTTTTCTGCGCACGGTCGGGCAAAAACCGTTTTGAAAGAATAACGTAAAGCGCGCTGCCGCCGTCAAGTCCCGAAAAGGGAAGAAGGTTGAACACACCGGTAAAAAGATTCAAAAACGCAAAAACAAGGGCGTTTTCGCTGCCCGAAAGATTAAAACGCAAAAATGCCGCGAGCGACACCGCAATGTTAAAAACAGGTCCGCTTAAAATCACAAAAAGCGAAGGTTCAAACACGCAGGAAGGTTCGCCGCTTATCAGAACGCCGCCGGGTATGAAATGTATTTCACCGGGTTTTTTGTTGCATACCCACATAGCGAATATATGCGCGCCTTCGTGCAGCGCCGCAGTGATTATCACGGGCAGGGCATAACCGGTTTTATCAATGCACAGCATAAGGCATAAAACGGCGCAAAAAAGAAAGGAAACGTATATTTTTACGCCGAAAAGTTTAAACCGCATCTTTAAAATGGGACAAAAATTCGTCCATGCTTGTATCAGCACAAATTTTGCTGCCGTAAAATCCCGCTATCTTTTTGGTAACTTTGGGGCTTATCTGTTTTGCAAGGGCAACGCCGGCAATTATAAGCGCTATACAAAGCGCCTGGGTCGCTACAACTGCGGCGAAAGTATTTTTCCCTTTTTTGCGCGGCGGTGTTTTGGTGTCGTTCATAAAAAATCCTCTTTTAAAGTTATTGTAAGAAAGAAAAGTGTGTGCTATACTAAAATATATTTAAAAATCAGTTTTTTAATGCGAAAAGGTGAAAAAATGAAAATTCTCGTTGGTCTTTCGGGCGGTGTGGACTCTTCCGCCGCCGCCGCGATATTAAAGCGCGATTTTGAAGTGTGCGGCGTGACACTCTCTCTTTACTGCGGCGATGCTGTTTGCCGCGCCAACACCGAAAAAAACATACGCGACGCCGCCGCGGTATGCAGCGCCATGGGACTTGAACACCGTGTTTTGCACATGGAGGACGAATTTAAAAAATATGTTATAGACGGGTTTATAGACGACTACATAAAAGGCCTTACTCCTAATCCGTGCGTAAGGTGCAACAAGAATATTAAGTTCGGTTTAATGCTTGATTACGCCTTAAAAAACGGCTTTGATAAGATAGCCACCGGACATTATGCCACGGTTGAAAAATCAGGCGGAAAGTATTACCTTAAAAAAGCAAAGGATGTTTCAAAAGACCAGACCTATGTGCTTTACAACTTTACGCAGGAAATACTCAGCCGCGTGGAGTTTCCGCTGGGGATTTACACAAAACCCGAATGCCGCGAAATTGCGGAGGAAAACGGGTTTGTTACGGCGCACAAATCGGACAGTCAGGATATATGCTTTATCCCGTCGGGCGATTACGGCGCTTTTATCGAGGGGGTTATCGGCAAATATCCGTCGGGCGATTATCTTGATGTAAACGGCAACGTAATCGGCAGACATTCGGGAGTTATACACTACACCGTAGGTCAGCGAAAGGGGCTCGGCATAGCGCTCGGCGGCAGGGCGTTTGTA
This sequence comes from uncultured Eubacteriales bacterium, assembly GCA_934491515.1. Classification (GTDB taxonomy): domain Bacteria; phylum Bacillota; class Clostridia; order Oscillospirales; family Acutalibacteraceae; genus UBA737. The sequence goes on along the minus strand of CAKSTF010000001.1, from coordinate 40,042 downwards.
ATATCCAAAAACGCCGAAAACAACACGGTGGTTCTTGGCACAAACGAAATGCTTTTCAAAAAAAGAATAAATATAAAGGACGTAAATTTTATAACCGAACCGCTTTGTGACGGCGATACGGTGTATGCGAAGATACGTTACAGTCAGCATCAGGCAAAGGCAAGGTTTTACAGTGCCGAAAACGGCGCCGTGCTTGAATTTGAAGAAGCGCAAAGAGCGCCCACGGCCGGTCAGTCGGCAGTGTTTTACAAAGACGATTATTGTCTGGGCGGCGGTATTATAATTAAGGAGTGACTTTTATGGATGCACGAATTGAAAAAACCATGGCAAACCTTAAAAAGAACAACATCGACTCGGTTTATTTTGAAAACTGTGACGGTGCGGCAGAGTATGTAAAAAACACCCTTAAAAAAGGCGCGGTGATAACCGCAGGCGGCTCGGTATCCGTGAAAAAGTCGGGCGTGTGGGACATAATTTCCTGCGGCGACTATAATTTTTTAAACCGTGCAAAGCCCGGAATTACCGAAGAAGAGCAGCTGGAGGCGTTTAAAGCGTCTATCGGCGGCGATTATTTCTTTTGCTCTTCAAACGCAGTTACAGAAAACGGCGAACTTGTGAACGTGGACGGTTTTTCAAACCGCATATCCTCCATTGCGTTCGGCCCTAAAAAGGTAATAATGATCGTGGGCGTAAACAAGATAGTAAAGGACGTTAAAGAGGGACTGTTGAGGGTTAAAAAAATCGCAGCGCCCAAAAACTGCGTGCGGCTTAAGCTTGATAACCCGTGCGTAAAACTCGGAAAATGCGTATCGCTGCTTAAAAGCGATGACCCCGATATGTGCGACGGCTGCGATAAAGAAACGCGTATATGCTGCAACTACCTGATATCCGCAAAGCAGAGGGAAAAAGGCAGAATAACCGTTGTTTTCGTAAATGAAGAATTGGGATATTGATAAAAAGTGCGCCGCTTTTATAAGCGGCGCGGATATATTAAAATTATATTACTGTTGTTTTGCAAAAACAAACAGAGCAGGTGATAAGCCTGCTCTGTTTCTTTATTCGCCCACAGACAAGAAAAGAAAGAAGGTTCAGCATATTTAAAATGCCGGATTGTCAGGGGCGTTTTATTTATACATCGGTCTACTCTCCTTCAAAAAAATTCGGTGGTTAAAATTAACTGTGCATCGGACTGTCTCCTTTAAAATTATTTTGTAATGATTCTTACCATGCACATAATTACGTCACCCTTTATTATTGAGTAAACAGAAAATTATTTATATCAGTTCCCAAAACCGCGGGGGAATTTTAATTCTTCATCGGACTCACCACTCTCATATAAACTTATCAAAAAATACCGGCGGTTCTTCCATTATTTTCGGACTCACCTCTTTCTTTTGTTCTGCCTAAATTATAATGCATATTTTATATTTTGTCAAGACAAAGTTTAAAATTTTCATATAATATTAATAAAACCATCACAATTTATTGCAATTTCCTTTTATTAAGGCGCAATAATTACATTGAATGTTGACGAAAGGGGAAAGATATATTAAAATAATATCAGGACATACAGAAATCGCCTTTCGATTGCTTTGTCTGAACAGAAGGCACGCACCTGAAACGATCGGTGTGCAAATTGCGGCAGGGACGCATCCTGCCATACTAAGGAGAAAAGAAAATGAGTGAAAAACACGAAGAATACAATCCCGATATAATCACGCTGGCGGATGACGACGGCAAAGAGTACACGTTTGAGGTGCTTGACGCGGTTGAGACAGATACCGGAAGATACCTTGCGCTTTTGCCGCAGTATGACGATCCGCAGAAAATGCTTGAAGATTCCGGCGAACTTGTAATAGTTAAGGTTGGCGAGGAAAACGGCGAAGAATATTATTACGAAATTGAAGACGACGACGAGTACGAAACCATAGCCGACGCTTTTGTTGACCGACTTGAAAACTTTTTTGAGATAGATGAGGAAGAATAAAACGACCGGTAATAGAGGTCGTTTTGTCTGAACAAAACAAAAAATCAACGTCCTGCCCTGTTCGCGAATCGCTGCTTTTTATAACCCTACAAGATATTTAAACGGGATTTGTTCTCGTGCGGCGGGTCAGCAGACCTCCCGCGGCTGTGCCGAGTTCGGAAGAAGGGAGCTCGAAACCGCGCGGACTTAACCCACCTGAACTGTGATCAGGTTATCATTTAAGCCGTTACGGCAGGGCGGGACCGCAATTTCTACTGTGAGTAGAGTTAAAAATCACGCTCTCTACCCCTTGTAAAAGAGGGATAGAGAGCGTTTTTTATTGTGTAGGTTGAGTATTGGGCGCGTACGCAATAGAATGTAGTACATAAAGTTTTACCGCGCGCCGGTTTTGCGGCGTTTGTGGTAAAAAGCGTACGAAAGGAGAAATCTTAATGGCGTTTCACAAGGCTGTCCGTATTATAACCGTAGCGCCCGTTATGGCGCTGATAACCCTTATACTTATGTTTGCTATCCGTCCGCATTGCATAGGCGGCACCCTTAATTTTATAATGAGTGCGGTGTTTTTGTTTGTATTGCCGGTGGCGGCTTACCCCCTGCAGCCTGTTTTGCCCCACTTTAAAAACGGCGGCAGAAAAGCCCAGCGCGACCTTGCCATAATTATGGCGGTTGTTGGTTATATAGGCGGAATAATATACGCGTTTGCCGCAAAAACGCCCCATGCGCTTACCGTGTTTTTTATGACGTATCTGCTTTCGGGAGTTTTAATGGTCTTATTTAATAAGGTGTTTAAAATTAAGGCAAGCGGTCACGCCTGCGGCGTTGTGGGCCCGATTGCTTATATGTGCGTTTTTTTAAGTCCGTTTGCGGCTTTGGGCGCAGTGCTTGTGTTTCCCGTGTTTTATTCCTCTGTCCGAATGAAACGCCACACCCCCGCAGAACTTATATGCGGCGCGCTGCTGCCCGTGGCGTCGCTTTTGATATCAATGCTTTTAATAAGATAACGCAACATTCGTTTTGCACGCCGATAGATTTGCGTTTTGCCTTTAAAATAAAAATCCGCAATGCATTCGCTGCATTGCGGATTTTTTTAATATGTTTTAATTAAAGCGCTTCGGCGTTTTCAAAAACACGCTTCGGAAGATCGCTTTCATCGCAGGAAACGGTGAAACAGAAGTCAACGTCCTCAATGTTTTTAAGTCTTTCGATAAAGTCTGCAAATTCCTCGTAATCGCGGGTGCCTATACGGAGTGTGGCGTCACCGAAAATATGCGTAACGTCATAATTGCTGGCCTTTACGCCTGCAAGCAGACCGTAGTATTCGCCGTAACCGCTTATACCGAAGGAATCGGCGTCGATAAGACGCGCTTTATTATTTACGGAATGGGTAAGGGCGTCGCCTTTTTCTATGCATACAACATTACCTAAACTTGTTTCTGTGGCGGAGTTCACCATTTCAACAAGGCGTTTGGTTTTGCCCGAGCCTCTGTTTCCGATAATAAGTTTGATCATTAAAATCAGCTCCTTTATATTTTTACCGCCGCAGGGCGGAAAGTACCTTTATTTTCCGAGACGTTTTTCAAGTGCCTCGCGCTGCTCTTCATAACCGGGTTTGCCGAGAAGAGCAAACATATTCTTTTTATAACTTTCAACACCGGGTTGGTCGAAGGGGTTTACGCCCAGCATATAACCCGAAACGGCGCATGCCTTTTCAAAGAAGTATATAAGTCTGCCGAGGTTTTCTTCGTCTGCCTTGTCTATGTGAATGTTAAGGCTGGGTGTGCCGCCGTCGGCATGTGCTAAAACGGTGCCTTCAAAAGCCTTGTGATTTACATACGAAAGAGTGCGTCCGGCAAGGAAGTTAAGTCCGTCGCCGTTGTTTTCTTCTTCTTCAATCGTAATATCGGCGCCGCAGTCGCCTACGGTTACCACGGTTTCAAACATTATGCGTGTGCCATCCTGTATAAACTGACCCATCGAGTGAAGGTCGGTCGAGAATGTAACGGCTGCCGGGAAAAGACCCTTGTTGTCTTTGCCCTCGCTCTCACCGAAAAGTTGCTTGAACCATTCTGCCATCATAACAAGGCGGGGTTCGTAGGAAACAAGCATTTCAACCGATTTGCCCTTTCTGTAAAAGGCGTTTCTTACGGCAGCATAACGGTAGCAGGGGTTTTTATCGGTGTCGGGGATGTTGTAGTCCTCAGCCGCAGCGCGCGCACCGTTCATAAGCGCGTCTATATCGCAGCCTGCCGCCGCTATCGGCAAAAGACCGACGGCCGTTAAAACGGAATATCTGCCGCCTACATCATCGGGCACTACAAATGTTTCATAACCGTTTTCGTCGGCAAGTTCCTTAAGTGTGCCGCGGCATTTATCCGTGGTGCAGTAAATGCGTTTCGCCGCTTCTTCCTTGCCGTAATGCTCTTCAAGATATTTTCTGAATATGCGGAAAGCAACAGCGGGTTCGGTGGTAGTTCCCGATTTTGATATAATGTTTACGGAAACACGTTTGCCCTCACAGATTTTAAGCAGATCGGAAAGGGCGCTGCCGCTTATATTGTTGCCTGAAAAATAAACCTTCGGAAAGCCGTCGTTTATTTCGTTGTACATAGGTCCTTTAAGGAATTCGATAGCGGCGCGGGCGCCCAAGTACGATCCGCCGATACCTATAACAACAAGAACGTCGGTGTCCGACTGAATCTTTTTTGCCGCCGCTTTTATGCGCGCAAATTCTTCCTTGTCGTAATTAAAGGGAAGTTCCGCCCAACCGAGAAAATCGTTACCGAGACCGTTTTTCTCGTTCACTGCGGTATGCGCGGCGATAACCTGGGATTCAAGACCCTTTATATCGTTTTCGCGCAAAAAACTTTTTGCGTAATCTTCGCTGAATTTAAGTGCCATATTTGTTTCACCTTGCGTAAATATATTCTTTAGTTATATATTACATTATCCGCGCGGTTTTTTCAAGGGGGAAATCAAAGAATAAACAACCCCTTAAGCAAAGAAAGAAAACAAAACGGCAAGGTTTTTTCTTTTATATCCTTTGCGGCGATAATGGGAACTGCGGCAATGCTTTCGTCCTTGCAGAAAAATTCAAGCGTTCCGAGTTTGTCTCCCTTTTTTACGGGCGCCGTGATATCTTCCCGAAATTCGGCTTTTTGGGTGATTTCCGAAGCATCGCTTTTTTTAAGAAGCAGTTTCACACTTTTTGCCGCCTCCAGAGGCACCGTTTTTTCCGAACCGTTTTTAACCTGGAGTTCGGTTTTCGGGAGTTCCGATTCCACCTCTTTCGAGACATAGTTTGCATATCCGTATTCAAGCAGTTTTTTTGCGCCCTCGAAGCGGTCGGTGCTTGTGGTGCCGCCCATAATTACCGCTACAAGGGAAAGGCCGTTTCGTTCGGCTGTGGCTGAAAGACAGTATCCGGCGCCCGAAGTTGTGCCGGTTTTAAGACCGGTAGTACCTTCGTAAAACCTTACAAGACGGTTGGTGTTTACAAGTTCCGTTTTGCCGTCCCGCAAACTTTCCATCCATACGGTGGAATATTTTTTTATAAGTTCGTGTCCTATCAGTTCGCGTGACATTACCGCCACGTCATGCGCGGTGGAGATATGGCCGTTTGCGTCAAGGCCTGTCGCGTTTTCAAAATGGGTCGAATTCATACCGAGCAGTTTCGCCTTTTCGTTCATGGCGGCAACAAAGCCTTCCTCGCTGCCGGATACCTTTTCGGCAAGGGCTACGGTGGCATCGTTTGCGGAAGCGATGACTGCGGCTTTAAGAAGTTCGTCAACCGTCATTACTTCGTTTTCCTTAAGCCATATCTGCGACCCTCCCATAGAGGCAGCGTGCGCGCTTGCGGTTACTTTATCTTCAAGTTTAAGGTCGCCGCGGTCTATGCTTTCCATAATAAGCAGCAGCGACATTATTTTTGTTATCGACGCCGGCGGCAGAGGTTCATCGGGATTTGATTCGTAAAGTATGCTGCCGGTATCCGCCTCCATAAGCACGGCGGATTTGGCGTTTATGTTAAGCGATTCGCCTATTGCCGCGGCAGAAACAGATACCGAAAGCGGCGTGCTTACGTCCGAAATATCACATTCGCTTGCAACCGTTGCGGCATCATCTGCATAAACAACGGCGCAGTTAGCCGCAAGGGCAAGCGCCAGAAGCGGTACAAGTAACCATCTTAATGCGGATTTCATAAAAAATTCCCCCTTGCAGCATTTTATGCAGGGGGGAATATGTTTTAGAATAGGTAAAGCAAGCGGGGTACAACAGCGAATGATTATTTTATAAACGGGTCGTCAAAGGTGATAACACATTCAAATGTTTTGTCGGCTTCTTTCGCCGCCTTGTTTATAAGGTCGTTGAGTTCCTGCTTTGTAAATTTGCAGTCAAGGGGAACTACAACGTCAAAAATAAGGTTTGTGCGGTCATCGCCTTTAGGCGTCATCCTGAAATCGTGCAGAGTAAGGCGCGGATCGATATTTTCAAGAATTTCCGCCACCTTCTGCCGCGTTTCAAGAACAGTTTCGTTGTTGCAGTCAATCGGGTCTATATGTATTACAAGGTGAACGCCGGTTTTCTGCTCCGTGGTTTTCTCGCAAAGGTCTATCTTTTCGTGGCACTTTACAAGATCCACGTCCTGCGGCACTTCAACATGAACCGAGGCAAATTGCCTGCCGGCGCCGTAATCGTGCACAATAAGGTCGTGGATGCCTAAAAAACCGTCGAACGCCAAAATGCTTTCTTCAATTTCCTTTACAAGTTCGCGGTCGGGCGGTCCGCCCAAAATTTCATCAAGGGTCTTTTTGGCCTCTTCTATGCCGGAGGCCATTATAAATACCGAAACCGCCGCTGCCATCACGGCGTCAAGATTAAAGGGAAGTTTAACAAAAAGCGAAACCGCTGCCGCGGAAAGTATGGCGCAGGTGGTAAGAACGTCGCCTAAACTGTCCTTTGCGGTTGCAAGCAGCGCTTTTGAATCTATCTTTTTTCCGAGTTTCCTAAAGAAAAAATACATCCACAGTTTTACCGCGGCCGAAACCGCCAAAATTATAAGCGGCAAGATATTATAGTGCGGCGCCGGAGTTTTTTTAATAAGCGCTTTTGCGGAACTTATAAGCAGTTCAAGTCCCAAAAGAAACACAAGCGCCGATACGATAAATGCGGAAACATATTCCGCCCTGCCGTGACCGAAGGGGTGTTCGGGGTCGGCAGGTTTTCCCGCAAGACGGAAACCTATAAGGGATATTACGGAGGAACCCATATCCGAAAGGTTGTTGAAACCGTCTGCCGCTATCGACATACTGCCGGCGGCTATGCCCACCGTCAGTTTTGCAACGCACAGCAAAAGATTGCACAAAACGCCCGTGAATCCGCCGAGCATACCGTAGTTTTCCCTTACTTTTGCCGAACGTACGTTATGCGGCTCCTTTATAAACAGTTTTATTAAAAGCGCTGTCATATCAGAATTTTCCGCCTTTTGCGCCCTTAGAACCGAAAGAAACGCCCGAAAGGATATTCGTATCTATCGTATAGGTAAGGTTTTCGCGCTTTCTTTCTCTTTTAAATGCAAGTTCTATAAGATGGTCTATCATATCGGAATATTTAAGTCCCGTGGCTTCCCACAGGTAAAACGCAAGCGAACCGGGGATGGTGTTTATCTCGTTCGCGTATACATCGCCCGTTTTGCCGTCCATTAAATAATCTATTCTTACAACGCCCGATGCGCCTATCGCTTTGAAGATTCTGCAGGAAAGGTCGGCAATTTCCACTGCCTTCTTCTTTGTTATGTCGGCAGGAATCTTTCTGCCCAAAGAAGCCATACCCTTTGAAGGGCCGTCCTGTTTACCGCCTTTTCCGCCTTCGTATTTGTCGGCATAGGAAAGTATTCTATCGGTCATAAACGGTTCTTCGCAAACGGAAGCGGAACATTCGTCACGGTCGCCCAAAACCGAGCAGTTTATTTCCCTTAAATTGCTTACCGCCTTTTCGGCAAGCACGGTATCGGAGAAAGAAACGGCAAGGTCGGCGGCTTCTTCAAGTTCGCTTTCTGTTTCCACCTTTGAAATACCCACGCTGGAGCCGAGGTTTACCGGCTTTATTATAAGCGGAAAACCTATCTCTGTTTTAATTTTTTCAAAGACCGTTTCTTTTTCAAGACGGTATTCGCGCGATGTGAAGCAAACGCAGTCAAGCACGGGCAGACCGTGCGCTTTAAGTACGTCTTTAAAAACCTTCTTATCCATGCCTACCGCCGCGGAAATTATGTCGCACCCGACGTAGGGGACTCCCAAAAATTCAAAAAGGCCCGCCATTGTGCCGTCCTCGCAGTTGGTGCCGTGCACCACGGGGAAACAAACGTCTATTTCGCGGTCGGGATTCTTTTTGAATGTACGGTTATCAAGAAAACGCATAACCGCGCGGCCGTTTTCGCGTATGAAGGTTACGGGATGCGTTTGTTTTAAAAGTGCGGGAATGTCACGGAAATTTTCAATTTCAAAAAGTGCGTCGCCCGTGTACATAGAGCCGTCCTTTGTTACATAAACCGGGGTCACGTCATACTTTTCGCGGTTGACGGCGCGCATTGCCTGAACGGCCGATATTATTGATACTTCATGTTCTACCGAACGGCAACCGAAAAATACTGCTACATTTGTTTTCATAAACTGCAAGCACCTCTTAAAGCACAGTAAAAATAATGGATTTTGTTATCAGTTAAGGTAATTGTCGGGCAGGTCGTTTTCTATAAGTAAAACGTCTCCCTTTTCGGCATAACCCGAAAAAATTTCAAGCGCCGCTTTAAAACTTTCCGCAACGTAAAGATTCTGTTTGTCAAAATCGGTCGAAGTAACCGCCTCGTACAGCGGCTTTGAACGGTTTTTGCCGACAAGTATTATTTTATCGGCGTGTTCCGCGCAGGCAAGACCTAAGTTGTAATTACATTCATATTCGCGCTCGCCCAGTTCTATAAGTCCCGGTGTAATTACCGTTTTGCGCATACCCTCAAAACTGCCGAGAACGCGCGCCGCCTCAAGACAGCCTTCCGGATTTGAATTGTACGCGTCATCTATAAGCAAAGCACCGTTTACAAAAGGCTTTAATTGCAGGCGGTGTTCTGTCGGGACAAGGGAAGCGACAGCCGCTTTGATATCGTCGCCCGAAACGCCCAGAATATGCGCCATGGCGGCGGCAGCCAAAATATCGGCAATGCTGTGCGCACCTAAAAGTTTTGTTTTGACAGCAACCGTTTCGCCGTTTAAATGCAGCCTAAAGGAACTGCCCGAAGGTCCTGTTTTAACGTCGCTTACAAAGTAATCAGTGTTTGCGCCGAAAAGTGTTGCGTAAGGTTTTTGCGTGACGCGCGCCTTAATGCCGTCGCTGTCCGCAAAGGCAAGGCAAACGCCGCCGTTTTTCTCTACCGCGTCGCAAAGTTCAAACTTGGTTTTAAAAACGTTGTCCTCGGTCTTGAAAGTTTCAAGGTGTTGTTTTCCTACAGAGGTTATTATACCGTATTTCGGATTCACGATATTGCATATTTCTTTTATGTCGCCCTTGTTTTTTGCGCCCATTTCACAAATAAATATCTGCGTTTGCGGACGCATTTTTTCGCGCACGGTGCGTATTATGCCAAGCGGTGTGTTATAACTTTGCGGCGTGCACAGCACGTTGTACTTTTCGCTTAAAATGCGGTTTAATATAAATTTTACGGTGGTTTTTCCGTAACTGCCAGTAACGCCTACAACGGTAAGTTGTTTGTTGCTTTTAAGAATTTTGCGCGCGTCCGTTTTGTAGTAAAGACCGAACAGTTTTTCTGCAGGAAACGTAAGGCACCATGCCGCAAGGCATAACACCGGCGTAAGGCAGGAAAGCATAAGTTCCGTACATAAGCACATCTCGCCGAAAAGCGACGGCCGCGCTGCCGCAGCCGAGACAGAAAGGAATATAAGCGGTATTGCCGCGCCTATGTAAAGCCGGATAACGCGCTTTGTGAATTTAAGTGGTTTTATCGAGGATTTATGTGCCTTTATCGCGCGGATCGCCCTTAAAATAAGCAAAAGCGATGAAAGGATAAGCTGCGTAATGTAAAAATCGAAGGAATAAAGCACCGTTTCCGCACAAAATACCGCCGCAGTTAAAAGCAGCGTTCCGGAATACGACCCTTTTATCCACCTGAAATAACGCGAGGGGCAATAGGAGTTTTGCTGAAGCATCTGAAACTGCCTGTACAGCGAAAATACGGCGGATACCGCCAGAATAAGCGCGGATATTAAAGAAATAGTCAAAATATCAGTCCCGTCTTGCTGCGTTTGCCAAGCGGACGGCGTTTGTTATGCATATAAAACTTTTCCGCTTTGCGCAGCATTATTTTACGTTTATTTTATAAAACTTCGCAGTATCGCCTGCGCTTCAAACGGCTTTTCGCAAAAACTGAAGTGACCCGTGCCCTTTATCACGCAAAGGCCTGCGTCGGGAATCAGTTTTTCCATAAGCTGCGCCGTGTAAAGCGGCGTTGCGGTGTCGTTTTCGCCCCATATAAGAAGCGCGGGGCAGTCGATATCGGGCAGAATATCGCGAAGGTCGGTATTTACAAGCGATACAAGGGTCTGCCGCAGCACCGGAGGCGCGGCAAGATAGTCCGCCGAACCGTATTTTTTGCGTGCGCGGTCAAGAAGCGGCTCTCCGAATTTGCCAAGCGGTTTAAGAACCGCCTTTACAGCCTTGAAACTTTTTGCCCGTGCTTTTTGTTTAAAGGTCTTTTCGGGTACTATACCCGCAGCGTCAAGCAGCACTATTTTAGGCGTTTTAATAAGTTTCTGCGCCGCGATTTTAAGGGTGACCCGTCCGCCGTGCGAATGGCCAATCATCACGGGGTTTTCAATGCCTAACTGCTTTGCAAAGTTTACCGTAAGGTCGCAGTAATCGTCAAGCGTCCACGGTTTTTCCATCGTTTCGCTGTTGCCGCAGCCCGGAAAGTTAAAGGCGTAAAGGGTGCAGCGGTCCGAAAGCGCGGCGGCAATACCGCGGTAAACATCGAACGAGGAGCCCCACCCGTGGAGCAGCAACACCGGAATATTGCCTTCTCCCCATACGTTGTATTCAATTTTCAGTCCGTTTACAGTGGTAAACACAACAACACCGCCCGATAGTGAAAATCAGAGAATATTTAATTTATTATAGCAGATACGGCCGAAAAATAGAAGTCTTTTTTATATTATTTATATTACGCCGCCGCACGGACAAAATAGGGATGGTGAATGTTATGAAAAGATCTTTAAAAAATGCTTTAAAAAATGCCGCAGCAGGGATTTTTATCGGCGTTGTAAACGGTGCTTTCGGCGCCGGCGGAGGAATGCTTGCGGTACCTTATCTTAAAAAACAGGGCCTTTCGCAAAAAGCGGCGCAAAGTAACGCGGTGGCGGTGATTTTACCTATAACGGTTTTCTCTGCCGCGGTTTACGCTTTTAAAGGATACGCAAAATTTTGCGACTGCCTTATCTTTATCCCCACGGGGCTTTTGGGCGCGTTTTTGGGAACCGTTATCATAAGGCGCATATCTCCCACGGTGCTTAGAATAGTTTTCGGCGCGTTTATGATTTATGCCGGAATAAGGACGGTGATGTTTTGAATATTGTTATAAGTCTTGCGGCGGCGCTGCTTTCGGGAATGATAGGCGCTATGGGAATGGGCGGCGGCGCCGTTCTTATTATTTATCTTACGGTTTTTAAAAATACCGAGCAGTTCAAGGCGCAGGGTATAAATCTGTTCTTTTTTGTGCCGATAGCCCTGTTTTCGGTAATAGTTTACGCCAAAAAAGGTTATATAAGGTGGAAAACCGTTCTGCCGCTTTCGGCAGGCGGACTTATGGGTGCGCTCGCCGGCGTTTTTGCGGCGGATATGATAGGCGCGGATATCATAAAAAAGGCGTTCGGCGCGGCAATACTGCTTCTCGGTATACTTGAAGTTGTAAAAGGCGTTAAATCTCTGCTTGCAAGAAAGAGAAAAGGGTGCTATAATAAGGGCGAATAAATGTTCGGGAGGTATGTGCCTATGTCAGGTGCGCCGCTTAACGAAAAACAGCAAAGCGTTTATAAATTTTTGGTTAAAAGAATGTCCGAGGGGCTTCCTCCCACGGTGCGTGAAATATGCAGCGAAACCGGAATAAAATCAACTTCCACCGTGCATGCGGTGCTGGGTGCGCTTGAAGAAAAGGGTTACATAAAACGCGACGCACGCTATTCCCGCGCAATAGCGGTGGCAGGCGAACACGATGCGGCGATGGTTCCGCTTGTGGGCAGGGTTACTGCCGGTCAGCCTATACTTGCGGTGGAGCAGATAGAAGATTATATACCATACCCCACCAAGAGCGCGGACGGTCTTTTTGCGCTTAAAGTAAAGGGACTCAGTATGAAAAACGCCGGTATTCTTGACGGCGATCTTGTAATAGCGGATAAAAACGCCCCCTGCAAAAGCGGCGATATAGTTATAGGTATGGACGGGGACGAGGCAACCGTAAAGCGCCTGCTGATAGAGGATAAAAAGGTAATCTTTATGCCCGAAAATCCCGATTTTTCACCCATTTACCCCGAAAATCCCGCGGTTTTAGGCAAGGTTATCGGCAGTTTCAGGAAGTATTGATATGGAAAAAATACAAAGATACGTAGAAGTGTTTACCGACGGCGCGTGCTCCGGCAATCCGGGACCGGGCGGCTGGGGGACGCTGCTTAGATACGGCACTCACGAAAAGGAACTTTCGGGCGGCGAGGAAAGCACAACCAACAACCGTATGGAACTTACGGCCGTTATAAAGGGACTTGAAGCGCTTAAAGAACCATGCCGCGTGCGCGTTGTTACCGATTCAAAGTATGTTGCCGACGGAATAAATAAAGGATGGGCGCGGTCGTGGCAGAAAAACGGTTGGCGCAAGGCGGATAAAAAATCTGCGCAGAACACGGAACTGTGGGAAAAACTGCTTTCCCTTACCGATATACACGAAGTAACCGTAGAGTGGATAAAAGGTCACGCGGGGCATCCCGAAAACGAACGGTGCGACAGCCTTGCGGTTGCCGCATACGGGAGGTTCAAAAAATGAGAAGGACAACTAAAAATCTTGTTTCGGGTGCCGTTACGGCGGCGGTATATGCGGCGCTTACTTTTATAAGCGCGGCGTTCGGCATTGCTTACGGTCCGGTGCAGTTTCGTATATCGGAGGCGCTTACGGTGCTGCCTGTGTTCGGTCCTTCGGCAATCTGGGGACTGACTCTTGGGTGCTTTATTTCAAACATTGCTTCTTTTAACGCGATAGATATGGTTTTCGGTACGGCAGCCACGCTGTGCGCGGCGCTTTTAAGTTATCTTTTTAAGAATGTGCGCATTTTTAAACTGCCGCTTTTATCAATGATAGCGCCGGTAATTGTAAACGCGGTTATGGTAGGCGCCGAAATATCCGTGTTTTTATATCCGTCGCAGGCGTCCTTTTCGGGGTTTGCGATTGCGGCGCTCTGGGTCGCTCTCGGTGAGGTTGTTACCTGTGTGGGACTGGGAGGATTGCTTTATACGGCTGTATCAAAAAACACGGGACTTAAAAACTTTTTCGAATAACGGGTCTGAAAGGAAATACATATATGAATTTTAATGCAGTGGACGCAACCGGCAGAGTGGACGGCTTTTGCCTTGTAAAAAGCGCAGAGAAAAAAACCTCTTCAAAGGGCGACGCTTATCTCGATCTTACATTGGGCGATGCCACGGGGGAGATTAACGCAAAACTGTGGTCTTATAGTCCTGCGGAACACGGTGAATATTCTTCGGGCGATATAGTAAAGGTAAGGGGCACCATATCTGTTTATAAGGAAACGGAGCAGTTAAGGATAGAGCGCATACGTCACATTATTGAATCGGACAATGTGAAGAAAGAAGACCTTGTGCGTTCCTCTTCAATAGACAGCAAGGATATGTATAACGCCCTTTACGATATGGCAAACGGCTTTAAAGATGAAAATTTAAGAAAAATAGTTACCGCTATTTACACCGACCGCCGCGAGGCGCTGCTTTACTGGCCGGCGGCATTTAAACTTCACCATGCCATAAGGGGCGGGCTTTTGATGCACATACTTTCAATAGTACGTATGTGCGAAGCGGTTGAAAAGATATACCCGTTTGTTGACGGCGATCTGCTTAAAGCCGGCGCAATGCTTCACGATATAGCAAAAATAGAAGAGTTTGAAGTAAACGAAGCGGGTACCGCGGAAGGATATTCGCTTGAGGGCAATCTTTTAGGACACCTTACCATGGGCTCTGAAATAATAAGCCGGTATGCAGAAAAACTCGGTATAGAGGGCGAAACGCCGATACTTTTAAAACATATGGTGCTGTCGCACCACGGTCTGCCCGAATACGGCGCCGCCGTAAAACCGATGTTTATAGAAGCGGAAATACTTGCCGAACTTGACCTTATGGACGCAAGACTTTACGAGATGAAAGAAGCGGTTCTTTCTGTTGAGGGCGGCAGTTTCAGCGGCAGGATATGGGCACTTGACAACGTGAAACTTTATAATCACGGAAGAACGGAACTTAACCGCGATCCCGAACTTATCAAGCCCTGATTTCGGGTAATAATATTACGGAATACAAGCGGCAAAACGTCGCTTGCATATAAAATATATAAACAAACGAAAGGAAGTTTTAAAAATGGAAATTACAAAAGATATGATAATAGGTGATGTTCTTGATAAACACCCGAACCTTGCGGAACACTTTTTCGCGATAGGTATGCACTGCCTCGGCTGCCCCGCTTCAAGAGGGGAAACCATAGAGCAGGCATGCGGCGTGCACGGTGCGGACTGCGCCGCGCTTGTTAAAAAACTTAACGAAGCCGTAAAGTAATGACGTCCCCCGGTAAAAGAATAATTCTTGCAGCATCTTTTGTCCGCCCCGGCAGCCGCCTTTGCGATGTCGGGACGGACCACGGTTTTTTACCCGTTTATCTCCGCGAGAAGGGCGTATGCAGAAGTATCTGCGCCACCGATATAAACGAGAAACCGCTTGAAAATGCAAGGGAAACTTTCCGCAATTTCGGAATAACCGATATACCGCTTTATCTTTGCGACGGTCTTTTCTTTGAAAACGCCGCGGCGGTGGATACCGTTACCGTGCTCGGTATGGGCGGCGATGTTATTGCGGGCATAATAGAAAACGCGCCGTTTCTTAAACGGCAGGGCGTTCATCTGATACTGCAGCCGATGACCGCCGCAGGCAGACTGCGTGAATATCTTGCGGAAAACGGCTTTTTTGTAAAGCAGGAAACCGCCGTGTGCGAAAACGGCAAGGTTTACAGCGTGATGTCGGTGTTTTATGACGGCAAGCGCCGCGCGCTTTCTCCTGCGGAATACAGAATAGGAAAACTTGTCCCCGACGGCGGCGACAACACGGTTTACATAAAGCGGCAGCAACGACTTTGCCGCGAACTGTGCGAAAGCATCAAAAATATAGAAGAGAAAAGACCGCTTTTTTTAAAGGAAAAGGCGGCGCTTGAAATTATAGACGAAGCAATAGGCGAAAAATGACCGCCCCGAACAGTTGAAACAGGGCGGTAAAGGAGGATAAAAATGGCGTTTGACGGTGCGTTTCTTGCCTGCGTATGCAATGAAGTAAACGAAGCGATTGACGCGCATATAGATAAAATCTACCAGCCGTCCCGTGACGAGCTGGTGCTTGTTCTGCGCAAAAAAGGTTTTTGCAGGCGCCTGCTTTTATCCGCCAAAAGCGGAATGGCGCGTATGCATTTTACCGAACTTCGCGCCGAAAATCCCGAAACGCCGCCCACGTTCTGTATGCTTGCAAGAAAGTATTTTTCCGCGGCAAAACTTACCGGCATTAAAATGCAGGGTATGGAACGCGTTGCGGAACTTTGCTTTTCGGCAACGAACGAGTTGGGCGACAGGGTGACCCCAAAAATAATATGCGAATTTATAGGCGGCGCGGCAAACATAATCCTATTGTCGGAAAACGGCAGGATAATTGACGCGCTGCACCGAAGCGACATTCTGAAATCCGCACGCATAACGGCGCCGGGCGCCGCTTACGAATATCCGGCAAAGCGCGATAGGGAAAACCTTTTAAACTGCGATATTAAGGTTTTGTGCGGCGATATTTTAAGCAGTGCGGGCGAACTTTCAAAATGCATTTTAAACTGCACGGACGGGCTGTCGCCGCTTGTATGCAGGGAAACGGCATACAGGGCTTACGGCGCGGACGTAAACACTGCCGATATAAAAGAACCGCAGCCGCTTGAAAAGGCGCTTTCGGCGCTGTCAGACGGAATCAAAAGCGGCGGCACGCCGTATATCATAAAAACGGCGGACGGCGAGCCGAAGGAGTTTTCTTTTACGCAAATCCTGCAGTACGGCGGCGGTTTTGAATGTGAAAAACGCGACTCTTATTCTGCGCTTCTTGATGAGTTTTACCTTGAAAAAGAAAAAGCGTATCTTCGCAAAAAGGCGGGCGGCGATCTGCAAAAGGCGGTCGCCAATGTGCTTGCACGCACACGCCGCCGAAAGGCCGGCAGAAGGGAGCAGCTTGAAGCGGCAAAAGACCGCGAGAAATTGCGCGTTAAGGGCGAACTTATAAAGGCGAATATCTATGCCTGCCGCCCGGGCGACACCTCGGTTACGGTGCAGAATTTTTACGACCCGCAGTTGAGCCTTGTTAGAATCGAACTTAATCCCGCACTTTCGGCGGCGGCAAACGCCGCGGCATACTTTAAGGAATACAAAAAGCAGTGCGGCGCCGAGAAAACGCTCGGTGCGCTTATAGAAAAAGACGCGGCGGAAGAATACTACCTTGAATCGGTGGCAGAGTCGCTTTCCCGTGCCGAAAGCGCTTCCGATATTGCGGACATACGCCGTGAACTGTCTATGGGCGGATATATAAAGGAAAAGGGCGAAAAGCGTGCTAAAAAGGCGGCAAAACAGCCTGCGCCGCTTACCTATGAAAGCACTGAAGGGTATAAGATTCTTGTAGGGAAGAATAATCTGCAAAACGATTATATAACTACGGTGCTGGCAGGCAAAAACGATATGTGGTTTCACACAAAGAACATTCACGGCGCGCATGTGGCTGTGCTGTCCGGCGGTGCACCCTTAAGTGATGAAACGCTCACTTTTGCCGCAAGGCTTGCGGCCGCCAATTCAAAAGCGGCACATTCTTCAAACGTGCCGGTCGATTACACGCTTATTAAAAATGTAAAGAAGCCTTCCGGCGCAAAAGCCGGAATGGTAATATATACTGGAAACAAAACACTTTTTGTTACTCCGGAGGAATTTGAATGAAGATAGGACTTTCCACTTCCTGCCTCTACCCTATGCTTACCGAAAAGGCTCTTTATTCGGTTTGCAGTCACGGCGTGACCGAAACGGAAATATTTTTTAACGCATATTGCGAATCGGAACCTGCTTTTGTAAAGCAGCTGCTTGAAATCAAGAACCGCTACGGCGTAAATGTGCTGTCGGTGCATCCTACTATGTCGCTTGCGGAATCGTTTGTGCTTTTTTCGGCTTACGAGCGCAGATATCTTGAGGGGCTTGAGCGTTATAAACGTTATGCCGAAATAGTTTGCGAAATGGGCGGAAAATATATAATACTTCACGGCGGAAAGCCCAACAACGTTCTTGATAACCGCGGTTACTTTGAACGCTTTGCCGTGCTTTCAAACGAATTAAAGCGCGAGGGCGCGGTGCTGCTGCAGGAAAACGTTGTAAAATACCGCGCGGGAAATATTGAAGTTTTAAAACAGATGCGCGAATATTTAGGGTCGGAAGCGGCGTTTTGCCTTGACATCAAACAGTCGATGCGCAGCGGATATTCCCCTTTTGAAGCGGCGGACGTTCTCGGCAGTGCGATAAAGCATGTGCATATAAGCGATAACACGCCCGAAAATGACTGTATGCTTCCGCTTAAAGGTACTTTTGATTTCGGCGGATTTTTCAAAAAACTCAAACAAAACGGCTTTGCGGGCGATGCGATTATAGAGGTATATTCAAGCGCTTTCAAGAGCGAGGACGAACTTTATTCGTCCTACAAAAAAATAAAAGAAAAAAACTTTTAAAAAGTGCTTGACAAGCACCGCCGCTTATGCTATAATCTCTCTTGCCGTCACGAAAGGCGGCAAAAAACAGTCGGTGCTGATTGCGACGAGGGTCCACCCGTTCCCATACCGAACACGGAAGTTAAGCTCGTTTGCGCTTACGATACTTGGCGGGAAGCTGCCCGGGAAAATAAGTAGGTGCCGACACAGACGCTTTGCTCTTTGAGCAAGGCGTTTTTTCTTTCTTTACAAAACGGGTGTTAATTGATATAATCGTTTTATAGCGAAAAAAGGGGGGGTAAGTTTGTGTCTTATAAGGTAAATACCGAAAAACTCGGCGATACTTTTCCGCTTCCCGGCGAGGTTGCGGACAGGCTTTTAAAACTTGCTTCCCATACGCAGCTTAAGGTGCTTTTGTACTTTTTCAGGCACTTATCCGCATCTCCCGATGCACAGAAATGTGCCGGGGAACTGGGCATTCCCGTATCGGACGCGGAGGACGCATTGCTTTTCTGGGCGCAGGAAGGCATTTTAAGCGGCGAAGCAAAACCCTTAGAAGAACCTGTTGTGCGCACGGCGCTTAAACCTGCCGAACCTTCAAGACAGGATGTTATCCGCCGCGGACTTGAGGATAAAAAAATCGCCTTTCTGCTTAACGAGGCACAGCTTAAATTTGCGCGCGGTCTTAAACAGAACGAAAGCGGATATTTGGTTTACCTTTACGATGATTGCGGAATGGATACTTCGCTTATTCTCTATCTTCTGCAATATGCCGCTTCAAAGGGCAGGTGCAATATTACATATATCCGCAGCGTTGCAAACCGCTGGCTCAATAAAAACATAACTTCAGTACCGCAGGCAGAGGCGGATATTGCCGATTCGGTAAAACGCGAACTTGCCTGGAGCGTGGTACAAAAAACGTTCGGGCTTGACCGCCGCGCGCCCAGCGAAAAGGAGGGCGAGGCGGCATACCGCTGGACCGCCGAGTGGGAATTTTCTCCCGAAATGCTTAAAGCGGCTTACGATGTATGTGTGGATACAAAAGGCAAATGCAATATAAAATACATAAACGCCGTTCTTGAAAACTGGCATAAAAACGACGTTAAAACCAAGGAAGATATTGAAAAGGCGGATAAAAAAGCGGAAAAGAAAAACGGATACGCCGGATTCAGTATCGAAAAATTTGAAGAAATGCTTAATAAAGACTGAAAGGGGGACGGAGTATGACAAGAGAAGAACACATAAGAAAAGCGCTTAATGATAAAAAAGAGTATTTGAAAAAGAATATTGCGGCGCACGACGCTGCGGAACAGCAACTTTTTTTGCAGGACGCGGAATACCGCGCCGTTTGCACAAAAATGTCCTCGCTGGGTGCAAAAACGGCATTGGCGGCACTTTCCGCAGACCCTGAAATGCTTAAAAGTCTTCAAACGGAACTTACCCGCCTTTCGGATCTTAAAGCCCAGAAACTTAAAAAAGCCGGCATAAAGGCAGTGGAATATTCCTGCGATAAATGTAAGGACACGGGGTATAAAGACGGCGTTTTGTGCGACTGCGTTAAAGACGCGGCAAAACGGGCGTATATATCGGAATTATCGGAAAAGTTTCCGCTTTCGTGCAGCAGGTTTGAGGATTTTAAACTTTCTTACTATACCGACCCTGCGGCGCAAAAGCGAATGAGCGCCGTTTTGGCGCTTTCAAAGGATTTTGCCGAAAACTTTTCAAAAAGTACGCGGCAGAACCTGCTTTTTATGGGCAATACGGGACTTGGCAAGACTCATCTTTCGTTAAGTATCGCGGGTGTTGTGCTTGAAAAGGGGTACGATGTTATATACGGCTCCGCATATAACCTATTTTCAAAAATGGAATCGGAACACTTCGGGGAGCATACAAACAGGTTTTACGAAGCCGTGCTCGGCTGCGACCTGCTTATTATTGACGATTTGGGCGCCGAATTTGTTTCGCCCTATATCCAGACCCTTGTATACAACATAGTAAATACAAGGATACTTACGGGTAAACCTACAATAGTTAATACAAACCTTTCAATGAAAGAGATAGAAACCCGTTACACCCCGCGCGTTGCCTCAAGATTTATCGGCGAATACACCGCCAAGGCGTTTATGGGTAACGACGTAAGGCAAATTAAAAAAATGCAGGAACAAACTATGTAAGGCAAAAATCCCCTGCTGCGATTTTCGCAGCAGGGGATTTTTACTTTTTATCTTCTTCAGTTTCCAGTGTTTTTCAGTTTTTCCACCCGTTTTACAAAACGCAAAACGTCCTCTTCCGCATCGGCGGCGTAAAGCAGCCCGTAAGGAATACTGTAATCCCAGTTTACGGGCAGGGTAACAAGCCCCGGATGCACGTCCGTCCAACATTCTATCGTAAGCAGAACGTTGCCCGTTTCGGCACAGCGGTTAAAAACGGAAAGGTCGTAAAACTGCGGAGTGTCTTCAATATGTATCTGCGGGTGGTTGTTTTCGATGTCGTTGCGTATAAAATCGTTTATGCCGGAATCCCCTTTGCAGACCATCATAAGCGTACTGCCGTAGAGGTCCGATATATCAAGGCATTTCTTTTTTGCAAGCGGATGCTCGCGCGAAACGGCGATCATTTTTCTGTACCTGCCCAGCGGCAAAAAATTGCAAAGCGACAGCCACGCTTTTGAATCGCATACGCCTATAAGAAAATCAAATTTTTTACCGAGTTTTTTGATTTCTGAAAGTATGCCCGAATGATCGTCCTCAAAAGGCACAAGATGCAGTTTGTAATCGGGGAAATCCTGATTCACCCTGTACCAGATATCCATAAAAGGCTTTGCCGGATTAAGCATGGATGTACCCACGCAAAAGGTGGTGTTATATTTTTCGTCGGCAGCCTTTGCGGCGGCAACCGATTTAAAGGAATAATCCTTTATAAATTTTGCGTCGCGGTAGATAACCCGTCCCGCAGGGGTCAAACTTATGCCCGAAGGCGTCCTGTATGTTAATTTTAAGTTGATATGATTTTCAAATGCGTTCATCTGTTTCATAACCGCCGTGGGGGAAATAAACAGTTTTTCTGCCGCTTTTGCAAAACTTCCGCAGTCGGCTACGGTTATAAATGTATCAAGCAGTGGATTGTACATAGCGCGCCTCCGTGAACTAAAAGTTTATACTATAATAACATATTGAATATTCCGTGTCAACGCGATTCACATTATAATTATAGCAAAGAAACGAAAGGAAGTTTTTACATAGCACGCGAACTTGTTGCCTTTTATTCAAGGGCGGACGAAAATTATTTTAACGGCACACTTAAAATGCTTAAGGTAGGAAATACGGAGGTTGCCGCAAACATTATTGCCAAACTTACCGGCGCGGATATGTTTAAGATAGAGCAGGAAAAGCCCTATTCTAAAGGGTATAACGATTGTATTGAGGAGGCGCGCGCCGACCAGCACAGAAACGCGCGTCCGGAACTTAAAACGTATCCCGATTCAATAGATGATTACGACGTAATATACCTGGGGTTCCCGAATTACTGGAGCACAATGCCCATGGCGGTATTTACGTTTTTGGAGCATTTTGATTTCAGCGGCAAAACAATAAAACCGTTTTGCACCCACGAAGGCAGCGGTATGGGAAGAAGCGTTGCGGATATCAAAACGCTGTGTCCCGATGCTGCGGTTGAAAACGGGCTTGCAATACGCGGCACAAGCGCCGGAAACAGCGAAAAAGAAATAAAGGAATGGGTGAAGCAGTTATGAAAAAGGTTACGGCAGGCAGGGACGCACTCGGTGAGTTTGCACCGAAATTTGCACAGTTAAACGACGACGTGCTTTTCGGCGAGGTATGGTCAAGGGAGTCGCAGCTTTCAAAAAGGGACCGTTCGCTTGTCACGGTAGTATCCCTTATGTCGCAGGGGCTTTGCGACAGTTCGTTTGAGTTTCATTTAAAATCCGCCAAACAAAACGGGATTACAAAAACCGAGATAGCGGAAATTCTGACCCATGCGGCGTTTTACGCCGGCTGGCCCAAAGCGTGGGCGGCTTTCAGAATGGCAAAAGAGGTCTGGGCTGAGCCGTGCGGCGGCGACGATAAAACCGCGCACGGGAATTCTATGATATTCCCGATAGGCGAGCCCAATACCGCCCTTTCGAAATACTTTATCGGTCAAAGTTATCTGGCGCCCGTTTCAAAAGAACAGGTGGGAATCTTTAACGTTACTTTTGAACCCGGATGCCGCAACAACTGGCATATACACAAGGCGCAAAAAGGCGGCGGACAGATTCTTGTATGTGTGGCAGGCAAGGGCTGGTACGCGGAAGAGGGCTCGGCGCCCCGTCCGCTTTTTCCGGGCAATGTTGTGAATATAGCGCCCGGAGTAAAGCACTGGCACGGCGCCGCGAAGGACAGTTGGTTTTCACACCTTGCAATAGAAGTGCCGGGAGAAAACACTTCAACCGAATGGTGTGAACCGGTAAGCGATGAGGAATACTCTGCACTATAAAAATAAACAGTAGGCAATTTGTATGCTTTATGGAACTTTATCAAACGGCGTTAAAATGCCGAAACTCGGGTATGGTGTTTATCAGGTAACAAAAGAAGAGTGCGAACGCTGCGTGCTTGACGCGCTTAAAACGGGATATCGCCTGATTGATACGGCTCAGGCATATTTTAACGAGGAAGAAGTGGGCAGCGCAATCGAAAAATCCGGCGTACCGCGCGAGGAAATCTTTTTAACCTCAAAAGTATGGATTGAACATTACGGATATGAAGAATGTAAAAAGAGTATAGAAGAGTCTCTTAAAAAACTTAAAACCGATTATATAGACCTTATGCTTCTGCACCAGCCTTTCGGTGATTATTACGGCGCGTGGCGCGCTATGGAGGAACTGTACGAAGAAGGCAGACTGCGCGCCATAGGCATTTCAAACTTTTATCCCGACCGTATGGTGGACATGGCGCTGTTTTCAAGGATAAGACCTATGGTAAACCAGATAGAGATACATCCGCACAATCAGCAGAAAGAAGCCGTAAAGTGGAACGAAAAATACAATATACAGCCCGAAGCGTGGGCGCCTTTCGGCGAGGGCCGCGGCGATATGTTCAATCTGCCCGAACTTAAAAGAATAGGCGATAAGTACGGCAAGACCGCCGCGCAGGTAATACTAAGGTGGCATTTGCAAAGAGGAATAGTTGTTATTCCGAAATCCACGCATATCGAGCGTATGAAAGAAAATTTTGACGTTTTCGGATTTGAACTTACAAAAGAGGATATGGCGGCAATCGACGCGCTTGATAAAAGCGCAAGTTCTTTCTTCTCGCACTATGCCCCCGCAATGGTAGAGTGGTTTGCGGGTATTGTGGAAAAGCGCAAATATAATACCGACTGTACAAAAGAAGAGAAAAACTGGTAAGGAGAACGCGAAATGAATAAAAAGGTTTTGATTTTATCCGGCAGTCCGCGAAAGGGCGGAAATTCCGATTTGTTATGCGATGAATTTATGCGCGGCGCAAAGGAAGCGGGCAACAGCGTCGAAAAGATAAGAGTGGCGGAAAAAAGCGTGGCGCCCTGCATAGGTTGTTATTATTGCGCCGGAAACGGCGGCAGGTGCGTTCATAAGGACGATATGGCGGAAATACTTCAGAAAATGATAGAAGCGGACGTTATAGTGCTTGCTTCTCCCGTTTACTTTTATTCCGTGTGCGCGCAGTTAAAGGCGGTTATCGACCGCACCGTAGCGCGGTGGCTTGAAGTGAAAAACAAAGAATTTTACTATATCGCCACTATGGGTGACGGTGATATATCGTCGGCGGACACAACCCTTGCCTGCTTCCGCAGATATGCCGATTGCGTGGACGGCGCCTGCGAAAAGGGAGTTGTTATAGGAAGCGGCGTTCACGAAATAGGCGAAGTTAAAAATACGCCTGTTTTTAAAAAGGCTTATGAAACGGGTAAGGCGGTCTGAAACAAATTTCACGGTCGCTTTTTACCGATTATTCCGTCAGAATTAAAGGAGTGAATGAAAATGAAAAAAATAATACCGCTTGTTTTAAGTCTTGTTTTTATGCTTTCTCTTGCCGCCTGCGGTACAGGCGGCGGCAGCGACGTTAATTCGTCTGCTCAAGGAAGCAGTGCCGGGCCTCCGCAAAGCACGGCGGACAGTTCCGATAAGAAGGTGCTTGTTGCATATTTTTCTGCAACGGGCAGCACAAAGGCGGCAGCCTAAAGCATTGCAAAGGTCATAGGCGCAGATTTGTTTGAAATAGTTCCCGAAAAGCCATACACTTCGGACGATCTTAACTGGAACGATAAAAACAGCCGCGTATCGAAAGAACATGACGACGAAAGCGAGAGAAACGTTCCCCTTGCAAAGGCGACGCCCGATAATTTCGTGCAGTATGATACGGTTTATGTGGGGTATCCTATCTGGTGGGGAATAGCCGCGTGGCCGGTTGACGGATTCGTAAAATCAAACGATTTTACGGGAAAAACCGTTATACCGTTCTGCACTTCCGCAAGTTCGGGGCTCGGAAACAGCGGCGAACTGCTTAAAAGTGCGGCAGGCACGGGCAACTGGCTTGAAGGCAAACGCTTTTCTTCATCTGCGCAGGAATCGGAAACGGCAAAGTGGGCGCAGGATACACTGGCAAAAATATCCTGAAATACAGTTGAAATTATCAGAAAGCGGTAATATAATTATTGTTGCACCCGATAGAAATAACATCGGGTGTAACAATAATTTTTACGGCATAAAGAAGGAAGTAAACAATGAAATACAGTTACAGACCCGAAGGCGTATGTGCGCGGGAAATACAGTTTGAGATTGAGGACGGCCGCGTTAAAAACATAGAATTTACGGGCGGCTGCAACGGCAACCTTAAAGCGATATCAAAAATTCTTGAAGGGCAGACCGTGGATTTTATCGTGGATACGCTTGCCGGCAACACCTGCGGAACAAAGGGCACTTCCTGTGCGGACCAGTTGAGCCGCGCGGTTAAAGCCGCCGCGGAAGAAGAAAGTAAAACGCAGCAGGCAGAGTAACGCGTATTTTTCACATTGACAATTGTACCGATAAATGGTATAATCCTCCCTTGTGAGGGAGTAGCAGGTGCATTTTGCACGGCAAGTCAACATACCGGTCCCGGACCTGGCTTGCCAAAGCGGCGCTGCCGTATTGCAAGACTCATGTACAAACAGCAAAACCGTATTTGCCCGTGTTTTCGGGTAAGGCGGCGCGGTTTTCCGCGTGCTTTTCGGTTGTGCTGTTCGGTTTTCCGTACATGGGGCTTTTTATGTGTTTTACCGTGAACGGAATTATCCGTTCACGGTTTTTGTTTTTGCCGTAAAAAACCGTAAAAATGCCGTGGCTGTTTTGTTCCGGCATTTAACCTTATGCGGTCGGCATATATTATCACAAGCGCCCTTTTTTGGGCGTTGTGTTCGGGGGAATTTTTAATGAGACTTGACATTGCCTTTTTTATGAACAGCGCGCTTTTGGGCGTGGGCCTTGCAATGGATGCTTTTTCGGTGTCTATGGCAAACGCCATGGCGGAAAGCCGTATGCGCGTGCGCCGTATGTGCGGTATTGCGGCGGTCTATGCAGTTTTTCAGGCGGTAATGCCCATGACGGGCTGGGCGGTGGTTCACGCCGCGGCGGAAAAGTTCAAGGTGTTTGCTAAAATGACGCCCGTAATATCCCTTCTGCTTTTGGGATTCATAGGCGGAAAGATGATAGTAGAGGGCATAAAGAATAAAGACGGCGAAAAGCCCGAAACGATAATAAACTTCGGAACGCTGCTTTTGCAGGGCGTTGCCACTTCGATAGACGCGCTTTCGGTGGGATTCACCATTTCCGAATATAATTTTACGGGCGCGCTTACCGCTTCGCTTATAATTGCAACGGTAACCTTTATAATTTGTATGGTCGGCCTTGCAATAGGCAAAAAATTCGGAACGCTGCTTGCAAATAAAGCCTCTGTTTTCGGCGGATGTATACTTGTTGTGATAGGTCTTGAAATATTTATAAAAGGTATCCTGTAACTTAAAAAACGACGAGCCGAATCTGCAAATTGCCGGAAAACTTCTCTTTTCGGTCAAAAAACGCGGAAACGGCTCTGTTTTTTGCAAATTTGTCTTGCTATCGAAAACAAAATAGAGTATAATCAAAGACATAAAACCGAAAGGGAGAGATAGTATGGCAGAAAATAAAATGTGGGCTCTTGTAAAGGATAAACCGGAAGCAGGTCTTACAATGAAACTTGTAGACATACCCGAAGTAGGCCCGGATGATGTAAAAATAAAGATACATAAAACCGCTATATGCGGCACGGACGTACATATATATCAGTGGAACGAGTGGGCGCAGGAAACCATAAAACCCGGAACCACCGCGGGACACGAGTATGTAGGCGAAGTGGTCGAGATAGGCGATAACGTACATTCCTGCAAAATAGGCGATATAGTTTCGGGCGAGGGCCACATAGTATGCGGCACATGCCGCCACTGCCGCGCGGGTCAGGGTCAGTTATGCCCCCACACCAAAGGCGTGGGCGTAAACCGTGACGGCGCTTTTGCGGAATATCTTGTGATTCCCGAAAGCAACGTAATTCACTGTTCGCCCAATATACCCGAGGAACTTTATTCTATATTCGATCCTTTCGGCAACGCAACGCACGCTGCGCTTTCCTTTGATAAACTGGGTGAAGACGTGCTTGTTACCGGCGCCGGCCCCATAGGCATAATGGCAGCGGCGATAGCCAAGTTTTCGGGCGCGCGCCACGTTATTATAACCGACGTTAACGAATACCGCTTAGGTCTTGCAAGACAGTTCGGCGTAATGGCTGTTAACACCGCCAAAACCGACCTTAAGGAAGTAATGCACGAATGCGGAATTATCGAAGGCTTTGACGTAGGCCTTGAAATGTCCGGCAATAAGGCGGCGCTTAACCAGCTGATAAACTCTATGTGCAACGGCGGCAGAATAGCGCTTTTAGGACTTCAGAACGTAAATATGACCGAAGTTCCGATAAATACGATAATCTGGAACGGCCTTAAAATAAAGGGAATCTACGGCAGAGAAACCTACGAGACATGGTACAAAATGCAGGCGATGGTAGAGGCCGGTTTCCCGCTTGAAAAGATCATAACCCACAGATTTTCCGTAAACGATTGGGAAAAGGGATTCGAGGCTATGATATCCGGTCACTCCGGCAAGGTAATTCTTGACTGGGCGGATCTTAAAAAATAATGTGCCTACTTTAAAACTGTATTAAGGAGAATACTTATGAACGGAAAAGAAGCATTGAATTTTTACGCGCAGACCATTGATGAAATTAAACAGTCCGGCGCGTATAAAAAAGAGCGCGTTATAACCACTCCGCAGTCGGCATATATCTACGCCGACGGCAAAAAACTGCTTAATATGTGCGCAAACAACTATTTGGGTCTTGCCGACAACAAAGACCTTGCAGCGGCGGCAAAACAGGCTTATGAAGAATACGGTTACGGCCTTGCTTCGGTAAGGTTTATCTGCGGCACGCAGGAAATACATAAGCGCCTTGAGAAGAGCGTTTCGGAATTTTTCGGCACGGACGACACCATACTTTATTCCTCCTGTTTTGACGCAAACGGCGGTCTTTTCGAAACCATACTTTCGGCGGAGGACGCGGTGATATCCGACGAACTTAACCACGCTTCCATAATAGACGGTATACGTCTTTGCAAAGCAAAACGCTACCGTTATAAAAACAACGATATGGAAAGTCTTGAAGAAAACCTTAAAGCCGCCGACCGCGACGGCGCGCGCATAAAACTTATCGCTACCGACGGCGTTTTCTCCATGGACGGAATTATAGCGAACTTAAAGGGTATTTGCGACCTTGCCGATAAATACGGTGCGCTTGTTATGGTGGACGATTCACACGCTTCCGGCTTTGTCGGCAAAAAAGGAAGAGGCAGTACCGAATATTGCGGAGTTGTAGGCAGAGTAGACGTTATAACCGGCACTTTCGGCAAAGCGCTGGGCGGCGCTTCCGGCGGTTTTACCACGGGCAGACGTGAAATAATCGAACTTTTAAGGCAGCGTTCAAGACCGTATCTTTTCTCTAATACCTTAACCCCTGCGGTTGCCGCGGCAACGCTCAAGGCAATTGATATGTTAAGTCACGATACATCGCTTAGGGATCACCTTGAAAGCATGGTGGCTGATTACCGCAAGGCCCTTGTTGACTCGGGCTTTGATGTTATCGAGGGGACACACCCCTGCGTGCCGGTAATGTTCTACGATGAAAAAACAGCCGCGCGCATGGCGGAAAAACTTTACGAACTGGGCGTATATGCCGTTGCCTTTACCTACCCCGTAGTGCCTAAGGGCAAGGCGAGAATACGCACGCAGATATCCGCGGCGCACACAAAAGAGGATCTTGCGTTTGCCGTTGAATGTTTCAAAAAAGCAAAAGCGGAACTCGGAATCTGAAAAATTAAAACCCTGCTTTCCTTTGGAAAAGCAGGGTTTTTAAAATTTTAGAAATAGCAAACAATTCTTGTAGACGGCGGCCTTATTATATGTTAAAATAAGCACAGAGTGTAAAGCAGGGTGATGAATAATGAATCTTTTACAGATGCGTTATGCCGTGAAAATAGCGGAAACAAATTCAATAAACAAGGCCGCGGATCAACTTTATGTGGGGCAGTCGGCGTTGAGCCGTGCCATAAAGGAACTTGAAACTTCTTTGGGTGCGGTTCTTTTTGAACGCAGTCCCAAAGGTATGTTTTTAACGCCGGACGGCGAATTGTTTGTAAATTACGCTTCAAAAATATTGCGTCAGGTGGATTCAATGGACGAAATGTTCAAAAACCGCGGTGTTGAAAAATCGCGTTTTTCGGTTTCCGTGCCGCGCGCCAGTTACATTACAGAAGCGTTTGTTGAATTTTCAAAGCACATTGGTAAAAACGATAACGTGGAAATTTTTTATAAAGAAACAAATTCCATGCGCACGCTTAAAAATATTTTAAAGGACGATTACCGTCTGGGAATACTGCGTTACGCCGAGGAATACAGCGGTTATTACGATAAACTTCTTACGGAAAAGAACATAAACGGCGAACTTGTTTCCGAATTTACATACCGCCTTCTTATGAGCCGTAAAAACCCGCTTTCCGAAAAAGAGGAAATTGAATACGAAGATCTGCGTAATTTTATAGAAGTGGCGCATGCCGATCCTTATGTGCCGTCGCTTCCGCTTGAGGAGGTAAAAAAGACCGAACTGCCGGAGGATTCAAACCGCAGAATATTTGTTTTTGAAAGGGGAAGTCAGTTCGAACTTCTTTCCGAAAACACCGAAACTTATATGTGGGTATCTCCGATACCGAAAGCGCTTCTTGAACGGTACGGTCTTGTAGAACGTGAATGTCGTGAGAACCGCCGCGGTTACAGGGACGTTCTTATCCGCCGCAGTGATCGCGTACTTTCCGAATACGATAAAATGTTTATCGACGAACTTATAAAAGCAAAGCGTAAAACAATGAAATAAACGGCGCAACAGGCAGCGTTTCTTATGATTTCGGCGTTTGTGTTTAAAATTAAAAAAATCCCGAAAAACAATCGGGACCCCGTACATGTTTTGCCTGAAAACAGGCGTTTGATACAGCCGTTGCATTTAAGGCAATACTATTATGAAAAAGTGGCAATTCTCAACAGTGCAAGAGTTTGATAAAATATTAACAATCAATAAAGCAGCATTCCTTTCGCACAAATCAGGAGGTTACTTATGAAAACGGTTAAAAAAGAAATTGTAGACAGTGTTGCATCATTGGAAACCGCGCTTTCCCGTGTAAAGGCAGCGCAGGAAAAGTATTCGCATTATACACAGGAACAGGTGGATAAAATTTTCTTTGCCGCCGCTTCCGCTGCAGACAAGGCAAGAATACCGCTTGCCAAAATGGCGGTTGAAGAAACCGGTATGGGCGTTGTGGAAGATAAAGTAATAAAAAACAACTATGCTTCCGAACATATATACAACGCTTACCGCCACACAAAAACCTGCGGTGTTATTGAAGAAGATAAGGCATACGGCGTTAAAAAAATAGCCGAACCGATAGGCGTTATCGCGGCGGTAATACCTACCACCAACCCCACCTCTACCGCAATATTCAAATGCCTTTTGGCACTTAAAACAAGAAACGCCATAATCATAAGCCCTCACCCCAGGGCAAAGGGTTCCACAATAGCGGCCGCAAAACTTGTGCTTGAAGCCGCGGTAAAGGCAGGCGCGCCCGACGACGTTATCGCATGGATCGACGTTCCGAGTCTTGAAATGACCAACCTGCTTATGAAAGAAGCCGACATAATCCTTGCCACGGGCGGTCCCGGCATGGTAAAGGCGGCGTATTCTTCGGGTAAACCGGCACTCGGCGTAGGCGCCGGCAACACACCTGCGATTATTGATAAATCGGCGGATATCGTGCTTGCGGTAAACTCGATAATCCATTCAAAAACCTTTGATAACGGTATGATATGCGCTTCCGAACAGTCGGTTATAGTGCATAAAGATATATACGACGCTGTAAAACAGGAATTTGCGGCGCGCGGCTGCTATTTCCTTAAAGGCGCCGAAACCGATAAGGTAAGAAAAACCATTATTATAAACGGCGCGCTTAATGCGTCTATCGTGGGTCAGTCGGCGGCAAGAATCGCGGAACTTTCCGGCGTTCAGGTACCGGTGGGCACAAAAATACTGATAGGCGAAGTTGAAAGCGTTGACCTTTCGGAAGAGTTTGCGCACGAAAAACTCTCGCCCGTACTTGCAATGTACAAGGCGGAGGATATTGAGGACGCTTTCACAAAAGCCGAACGTCTTATAGCGGATGGCGGCTACGGCCACACTTCTTCGATATATCTTAACGAGATGACCGAACGCGCGATACTTGATGAATTTACCGAACGTATGAAAACCTGCCGCATACTTGTAAACACACCCTCCTCTCAGGGCGGCATAGGCGACCTTTACAACTTTAAACTCACGCCTTCGCTTACACTGGGCTGCGGCTCTTGGGGCGGCAACAGCGTGAGCGAAAACGTAGGTGTAAAACACCTTCTTAATATTAAAACGGTCGCCGAGAGGAGAGAAAATATGCTTTGGTTCAGAGCCCCCCAGAAGGTATATATTAAAAAAGGCTGTCTGCCGGTAGCCCTTGACGAACTTAAAAACGTTATGGGCAAGAAACGCGCATTTATTGTAACCGACAGATTCTTATATGAAAACGGTTACACAAAAGCGATAACCGATAAACTTGACGAAATGGGTATAGCGCATGCGTCTTTCTTCGACGTAGCCCCCGACCCGACTCTTGAATGTGCAAAACGCGGCGCCGCCCAGATGAGCGAATTTAAACCCGACTGCATAATAGCACTCGGCGGCGGTTCCGCAATGGACGCTGGCAAAATCATGTGGGTGCTTTACGAACATCCGGAAGCCGACTTTATGGATATGGCAATGCGCTTTATAGATATCAGAAAGCGTGTTTACACCTTCCCGAAGATGGGCGAAAAGGCTTACTTTATCGCAATACCCACCTCCGCAGGCACCGGTTCCGAAGTTACACCCTTTGCGGTTATAACCGATGAAAAATCGGGTGTTAAATATCCTTTGGCGGACTATGAACTTCTGCCGAATATGGCGATTATAGACACCGATTTCCACATGAGCGCACCGAAAAGCCTTACCGCCGCCTCCGGCATAGACGCAGTTACCCACGCGCTTGAAGCATACGCTTCGGTAATGGCTACGGATTACACCGACGGACTTGCGGTAAAAGCGCTTAAAACGATATTCGAATATCTGCCCCGCGCTTACGATAACGGCAGCACCGATGTTGAAGCGCGTGAAAAGATGGCAAACGCCGCTACAATGGCAGGTATGGCGTTCGCAAACGCATTCCTCGGCGTGTGCCACTCCATGGCGCATAAACTGGGCGCTTTCCACCATCTGCCCCACGGTGTTGCAAACGCACTTATGATAGAGGAAGTGCTGCGTTTCAATGCAAACGATGTTCCGGCAAAAATGGGCACGTTTTCTCAGTATGATCATCCGCACACGCTTGAGCGTTACACCGAGGTTGCGGACGCGCTGGGACTCGGCGGCGATAACGCAAACGAAAAATTTGAAAACCTTATATCCGCGGTTAACGCACTTAAAGAACGCGTAGGAATCAAAAAGACCATAAAGGATTACGGCGTGGACGAAAAGGATTTCTTAAAGCGGCTTGACGCAATGACCGAGCAGGCGTTTGACGACCAGTGCACCGGCGCCAACCCGAGATATCCGCTTATGAGCGAAATTAAACAGATGTATCTTAACGCGTATTACGGCGGCCGTCATTTTGAAGAAACACCCAAGCCCACTGCGGCGGATGTTACCGCGTCCGACGACGAACACAACTTTAAACAACCCTACCGCAGGGCTAAAAGCGGACTTAAAAAAGGTTAAACGGAAAGGATGGGTTATATGAATTCAGACAGAATAATTGCCGTAAGGAATAACAAAACCATTTATCGTGACGGCGACCGCTGCTTTAAAGTTTTCAGCTCCGACTTTTCAAAGGCGGATATTTTAAACGAAGCGCTTAATCAGGCAAGGGTTGAAAATATCGGTCTTAACGTACCTAAAATACTTGAGGTAACGGTAAAGGAAGACAAGTGGACCATCGTTTCGGAATTTATAAAAGGCAAAACGCTTGCCGACCTTATGGCTGAAAACGAAGATAAGTTTGACGAGTATCTTGAACTTTTCGTTGACCTTCAGGTGAAAATGCATTCAAAGACCTGCCCCGGACTTAACAAACTTAAGGATAAGATGAACCGCAAAATAAGCGAAACGGATTTTTCGGCAACGGTGAGATACGACCTGCATACAAGACTTGAGGCAATGCCCAAGCACAACAAGGTATGCCACGGCGACTTTAACCCGAGCAACATTATAATTTCCGAAAGCGGCGAGCCGTATATAATAGACTGGTCGCATGCAACGCAGGGAAACGCTTCAGCGGACGCTGCGCGCACATATCTGCTTTTCTGCCTTAAAGGTGAAGAAGAAAACGCCAAAAAGTATATGCGTCTTTTCTGCGAAAAAAGCAATACGGCAATGCAGTACGTTCAGAAATGGCTGCCTATCGTAGCGGCTTCCCAGAGCGTTAAGGGCAATGCGCACGAGCGCGAGTTCCTGCACTCCTGGGTAAACGTTATGGATTACGAATAAAAAATCCAAAAGGGGAAAAAGAAAATGAAAATTACCGTTTGTATAGGATCTTCATGCCATATAAAAGGTTCACGGCAGGTAGTGGAGCGCCTGCAGCAGCTTATATCGGAAAACGGACTTGACGAAAAGGTGGAACTTGCCGGCACTTTTTGTATGAACAAGTGTCAGCAGGGCGTGTGTGTTACCGTTGATAACGAATTTTATTCGGTAACTCCCGAAACCGCCGATGAGTTTTTTGCTGAAAACGTACTTAAAAAGGTAGAATAAAAATGATTGTGCAGATATGCGTGGGCTCTTCGTGCCACCTTAAAGGCTCGGAGGAACTTGTGCGCCTTTTTCAGTCGGCAATAGAAAAAAACAAACTTGAAAACGAGGTTACGCTTGCGGGCAGTTTCTGCACCGGCAGGTGTAACCGCGTCGGAGTTACCGTCACCGTTGACGAAGAGGTATTTACGGGTGTAACCCCCGAAACTTTTGAAACTTTTTTTGCCGAAAACATACTTAAAAAAACCGGTAAAGCATAACCGCAGCAAAATGCGTATTGCCGGAACAGAACAGTCGGGATATCCTGATTGTTTTGTCATGCCTGAAAAAAATTCGTTTTCGCAGCAGGAGGAATCGTTTGTATGGAATGTCTGACCCTTAAAAAATCTAACTGTAAAAACTGCTATAAATGTATAAGGCACTGCCCTGTAAAGTCTATACGTTTTTCGGGGAATCAGGCGTACATAATAGGCAACGAGTGCATTATGTGCGGTCAGTGTTTTGTTGTTTGCCCGCAGGACGCCAAGCAGATCGTGGACGAAACCGAAAAGGTACGCGTGCTTTTGCAGGCGGGAGAACCCGTTATAGTAAGTCTTGCGCCTTCGTTTATAGCAAACTACGGCGTGGGCATAGGCTCTATGCGCGAAGCGCTTAAAAAAATCGGATTTTACGACGTTGAGGAAACCGCCGTGGGCGCTACTATGGTTAAAACCGAATACGAGCATATGCTGCTTGACGGCACGCACGACGTTGTAATCAGTTCCTGCTGCCATTCAGTGAATCTGCTTATACAAAAACATTTCCCGAAAGAACTTAAATATCTTGCTGATGTGGTATCGCCGATGCAGGCGCACTGCAAAGATATCAAACGCAGGTATAAAAATGCAAAAACCGTGTTTATAGGTCCCTGCGTTGCCAAGAAGGACGAGGCGCAGTACTATGAAGGCATAGTTGACGCCGTTCTTACTTTCGACGAACTTACCGCATGGTTCAAAAAAGAAAATATTGAACTTGAAAAACAGATAGACGCAGACGAAAACAGCCGCGCGAGATTTTTCCCCACAACCGGCGGAATACTTAAGACCATGAAGCAGGACGCGCCCGGATATACCTATATGGCTATCGACGGCACGGAAAACTGCATTGCCGCGCTTAAGGATATCGAGGCGGGAAGAGTGCATAACTGCTTTATTGAAATGTCGGCGTGTTCGGGCAGCTGCATAGGCGGCCCCGTTATGGAAAAATTCCACCGTATGCCCGTTGAGGATTACATAGCGGTGGCGGAATTTGCCGGCAAAAAAGATTTCCCCGTAGAACAGCCCGACTCGCTTGCAATGCGTAAGGCGTTCGAGCCGATAGAGCGCAAACTGACCGTTCCCACCGAGGATGAGATCCGCGAAACGCTGCGGCAGATGGGCAAGGCAAAATCTTCGGACGAACTTAACTGCGGTTCGTGCGGTTATAATACATGCCGCGAAAAGGCAATCGCGATATGTCAGGGCAAGGCAGAAATTTCAATGTGCCTGCCATACCTTAAAGAAAAAGCCGAAAGTTTTTCCGATACCGTGGCGCGCAACACGCCGAACGGACTTTTTGTGCTTAACGAAAAACTTGAGGTACAGTCCATAAACAAAGCGGCGCTTAAAATACTGAATATCAGGTCGGCTTTGGATATACTGGGCGATCAGGTAGTGCGAATTATGGACCCCACCGATTTTCTTAAAGTCCTTGAAAACGGCAGAGGTATACATAACAAGCGTATGTACCTTGCAGAGTATGAAAAGTATGTTGAAGAGACCGTAGTTTACGATAAGGATTACCACCTGCTTTTGTGCATCCTGCGCGATGTAACGGAAGAGGAGGTTCAGCGCGAGAAGAAAGAAAGCGTGAGCCGCCAGACGGTTGAAATTGCCGACCGCGTGGTAGATAACCAGATGCGTATAGTTCAGGAAATAGCCTCCCTTTTGGGCGAGACCGCCGCAGAAACAAAGATAGCGCTTTCAAAACTGAAGGAGTCTATAAACGATGAATAATCTTTGTGCAGATATAGGCTGGAAAAGTATAAATCACGAGGGCGAGCAACTTTGCGGAGACCATGTTGATATTGTCGAACAGAACGAAAACTCTACCGTTATCGTTCTGGCAGACGGTTTGGGCAGCGGGGTCAAGGCAAGCATACTCTCTACCCTTACTTCAAAGATAATATCCACAATGATGGCACAGGGACTTCCTCTTGAGGAATGTGTAAGCACCATAGCGGCCACTTTGCCGGTGTGTTCGGTGCGCGGTGTTGCGTATTCCACGTTTACCATTATCCATCTTATAAACAACACCACTGCCGAGATAATCCAGTACGATAATCCGCTTGTTATCCTTATCCGTGATTGCAATGTGTGCGATTATCCGAAAGAAGAACTGAATATAAACGGCAAAAAAATATACAAATCGGTAATAAGCCTTAAAGAAAACGATATATTTATCGCAATGAGCGACGGCTGCCCCCACGCCGGAATAGGCATAGCCTTCAATTTCGGGTGGAAGGTTGAGGATATTGCGCAGTTTATGTGTAATTTTGCCCACGTGGGTTATACCGCCAAGACCCTTTCAACCATGCTTGTAGACGAGTGTTACGAGCAGTACGGTCACCACCCCGGCGACGATACCACTGCCTGCGTTGTAAGGATACGCAAACGCGAGCCGATGAACATTCTTTTCGGACCTCCGCGCAATCCGGACGACTGCAACCGTATGATGTCGCTGTTTTTCTCGAAAGAGGGTAAACACATTGTGTGCGGCGGCACGACCTCGTCAATAGCGGCAAAATATCTTGGTAAACCGCTTAAAGCAAGCCTTAACTTTGCGCGAAGCGACGTTCCTCCCACCGCGGAAATAGAGGGCGTTGACCTTGTTACCGAGGGCGTTATAACCATAAATAAAGTTATTGAATACGCAAAGGATTCGCTTGATAAAAACGAACTTTATGAACAGTGGGGCTTTAATCACGACGGCGCTTCAATGATATGCCGTATGCTTTTTGAAGAAGCCACCGATATAAACTTCTTTGTGGGCAGGGCGGTAAATCCGGCACACCAGAATCCCGATCTGCCCATAAACTTCAATATTAAAATGAATTTAGTGGAAGAACTTTCCGACTGCCTTAGAAAAATGGGTAAGCGCATAAAGGTAAGTTACTTCTAAGGGGGACTTTAAATGAGAAAATTTGATACCAAGGTGCAGCACCTTAAGTATAAGGTGCTTCGCGAAGTTGCAAGACTTGCGTGGAAAGACACCCTGCTTGATAATTTGCTTGATATTCCCAAAACCATAGTTCCGGGGAATACGCCCACTATGCGTTGCTGCGTTTATAAAGAACGCGCCATTTTAGGCGAACGCGTTAAACTTGCAATGGGCGGCGATAAGGAAAATCCGAACGTTATCGAGGTAATAGAAACCGCCTGCGACGAATGTCCTATGGGCGGTTACGAGGTAACAAACGCCTGCCGCGGCTGCCTTGCACACCGCTGTGAAGACGTTTGCCGTTTCGGCGCAATTACATTCGATCAGAACCATGTGGCGCATATTGATAAAACAAAGTGCAAAGAATGCGGCGCGTGCTCAAGGGTTTGTCCCTACACCGCTATTATCAGCCGCAAAAGGCCCTGCGAAAACGCCTGCAAGATAAAGGCTATTTCCATGAAAGAGAACAGAGCCGCCTGCATAGACAATGATAAATGCATTGCCTGCGGCGCCTGCGTTTATCAGTGTCCCTTCGGCGCGATAAGCGATAAATCGTATATTCTTGATGTTATTGATATTATAAAGCGCAGCCACGAAAACCGCGACTATAAGGTTTTTGCCGTTGTGGCGCCGTCAATATCAAGCCAGTTTACTTATGCAAAACTCGGACAGGTTATAACGGGTCTTAAAGAACTCGGTTTCCATACGGTTGTGGAGGCGGCGCTCGGTGCCGATATGGTGGCGGACGCCGAATCGCACGAACTTGTGGAAAAGGGATTCCTTACAAGTTCCTGCTGTCCGGCATTTGTGGCGTATATTGAAAAGAATATGCCGGAAATGAAAAAGTATGTTTCGCATAATCTTTCACCCATGGCTATGATAGCAAAGTATATAAAGGAACATGAATCCCCCTGCAAGGTGGTATTTATAGGGCCCTGCACCGCAAAAAAAGCGGAAGTTCAGAAAGAGGAAGTACGCGACTATGTTGACGCGGCTATGACCTTTGAAGAACTTCAGGCACTTTTTGACAGCAAGGACCTTGATATTACCTCTCTGCCCGAAAACGTGCTTGACAATGCTTCCTATTTCGGCAGAATATTCGCGCGCTGCGGCGGACTTGCCGACGCCGTTGCCGAGAGTATCAAAGAACACGGCGATACTCATTTTGAACTTAAAGCCTGTTCCTGTGACGGCATAGAGGCCTGCCGCGTTGCGCTGCTTAAAAAGAAAAAAGACCTGCTTGCCGCCAACTTTATAGAAGGTATGGCGTGCGTGGGCGGCTGCATAGGCGGCGCCGGATGTCTTACCCACGGTGAGAAAAATAAGGCGGAAGTTGATAAGTACGGCAAAGAGGCATACGAAAAAACGATTGCCGACGCAATATCAATGTATAAAAAATAACGGATTAAGCATAGTAAAAAACCCTGACTTAAAAAATCAGGGCTTTTTATCTTTTTGTATAGACGGAATAAAGCATAATAAAATACCGTGGGGTTTTCCCCACGGTATTTTAAAATCTTTTTTGTCGGCTGTTAAACCGTTTCTTTTACAGGCTCTTTCACGGATTCTTTTACGGCAGTTTCTTTAAGATTGTGTTTTTCACCGTTTCTGAATATGAACGCCACTAACATAATCACAAGCGCGATAACCAAAAAGCCCAGGTTCTTTATGCCGTGCTTTACTATCGAAGCATAGATGAACAGGCAGGCGCCTGCAAAGGCAAGAGCCGGCATTACAAAGCGCTTGAAAGGTCCGAATTCCTTGCCCTTTACCATAAACATTATGTAGATAGGCAGGTAGAAGGCATAAACGCATACAAGAGGAAGTTCGGTAGAGTCGAACGCGAAGATTCCCATACCGCCGCCTATCGAAGAAAGGTTGGCGATGTAGAAGTAGAAAAGCCATGCGGAAATGCAAACCAATGCCAGTATGGATGCGTTTGCAGGCATTTTGCTTTCGTCGTCGATTGATTTAAGAAATGTCGGTTTAGGTCCGCGGTTGCGGGCTGCTATCGAGTAGAAACCGCGGCAGCAGGCAACTGTAAGACCGTTGAGCGTACCGAAACAGGAAACCGCGATAAACACGGTAAGTATGGTGCCGGCAACCTTGCCGAAGCGCTGCATAAACGCGTAACTTGCACCGCCGCCTTCTGCCATAAGTTCTGAAGTGGGAACGCTGCCGGAAATGCCCATGTAATAAAGTATGTAGATAACAACAACTATAAGCGTGCCTAAAACAAGTGCGCGCGGAAGGTTCTTTTTGGAGTCTTTGATTTCGGAATTTATGGTGGTCGCGATTATCCAACCCTCATAAGCGAATACCGATGTGCAAACACCGGGGATAAGTTTATTCCAGGAAAGACCGGAAGAAGGTACCGCTTTGCCTGCGTCATCTATAACGTTTGCAAAGTTTTCGGTAAGCGTGCCGGTTTTAAGACCGTAAATAATGCCTACCACAGCCATAAGAATAAGCGGAATAAGTTTGATAAATGTGGTGGAAACCTGGAACTTGCCCGCAAGTTTGGGTGCTAAAGCGTTCACTGCAAAACTGAAGCACATAAAGAAAGCCGCAAGGGTCATTGTCTCGGCGCTTGTAACCGCTTTCGCGGGATCGCCGAACACCGTCATGGTGTAACGTGCGGTAAGCCAGGCAAGTGCGCTTGTCATCGCCGGATAGTAGATGGTGGTCATAAACCAGCCGGTGTAGTATGCATAGTCAGAGCCGATAAGCGCTTCCGAATAGTCAACTACACCATTAACCTTTTCAAAACGCGTGCCCATAACAGCAAACACATAAGCGCTTATAACCATAACCGTGCCGCCTAAAAGCCATGCAAAAAGCGCTATCGGCAGGTCGCCGCCGGTTACCGTTAACATTCCCTCAGCTTTGAAGAAAACGCCCGAACCGATAACAATACCGATTACCATACACATGGCAGTTATAAGACCGTATTTTTTTTCGAGTTTCTTTTCCACAAACCCATCTCCTCTTTCTTTCGCTTAAAAAACGAAAAGTAATACTGTAATTATAATGCTACAGTCCCATAAAGTCAAGAAAAACAGCATTTTGACAGTATCTGACTGTTTTGTAAAAACCGCAATCAGTCATTTAGCACTAAAATATAGACAATTTTTGCGGTGCGGCTTTTGTTGCCTTGACGGCGTAAAAAACCGATGATATATTTTAAATGTATTATAAATACCAGGTGCGAGACAATCCGCCTGACTG